>JAAYBB010000039.1 GCA_012719075.1 Clostridiales bacterium
CGTCGGCTTTTGCATCCTTTTGCCCGCCGCAAAAGGATGCGGTTTTGGTGCTTTTGCCGCTCAAAAGCACGGCCTTTCCCCGCGGCCGCAGGCCGCGACCTTTAGGAAGCTAACGTGTAAGGCAATGCCCAATCCGGGCGGCAGGCCTGTGTTCAAGAAAGCCCTTGAATCAAGATAGCGAACAAGACAGCCTCCCTCCCGGGCGGGAGAGCCGCCCAATCCGTACAAAAGAGGCCTGACGGGGACACGCAGTCCTTTACAAAGAATCTTTTTGGAGGTGCACCCGTGCGACTGGACAAATACCTCAAGCTGTCGCGCATCATCAAGCGGCGCACCGTGGCCCACGATGCGGCCGCGGGGCAGCGGGTGACGGTCAACGGCAAGACCGTCAAGCCGGCCTACGACGTCAAGCCGGGGGACGTCATCGAGATCGCCTTTGGCGAGCGCCGGCTGCGGGTCTCGGTGCTGGCCACGCCCGAGCATGTCGGCAAGGATGCGGCGGCCGCCCTCTACGAGGTGCTCGAGGAGAGCTGAGCGGCCAGCGGCCAAGGCGGGCGCCCTGTGCGCCCCTCTCCGCGAGGACTCATAGCGGCGCCCTCCTCCGCATAGAATTTGAACAGGACCGCCTTGAAAACGGGCGGCCTTTGGGCCGGCATGGGACGTGCGCCGGCCCGGGAAATGCGGAGGTTGCCGATGAACATGGATGAGAAAAAGGCGCGTTTTGAGCACCGGCTCACGCTGGAGGGCCGGGAGGCGCTCTCGGTCACGGGCGTCGAGGACGTGGTCAGCTTTGACGAGGGGGAAATCCTGCTCTACACGGTGGAGGGCACGCTCTGCCTGCGCGGCAACGAGCTGCACATCCAGCGGCTGAGCATTGAAAACGGGGAGCTGCAAATCGAGGGCGTGATCGACAGCATGGAGTACACCGACAACCTGCCGAGGCGTCAGGGCTTTTTGTCGCGCCTCTTCGGCTAGCATGGGCATCTCCACCTCCTTTGAGGTCTGGCTGGCCTGCGGCGCGCTGCTGTTCGGCATGGCCGGCATGCTGCTCTACAACCTGTTTAGCATCTGGCGGATCGCGGTGCCGGCTGGGCGGCGCATGCTCTTTATCCAGGACTTACTGTACTGGGCGCTGCTGGCCACCGGCTGCTTTTTCTTTTTGTTTGTCACCAACCGGGGGCAGCCCCGCCTGTTTATCCTGTTCTTTGCGCTGCTGGGGGCGGGGGTTTACCAGCTCACGCTGGGCCGCCTGCTGATGCTGGTGGCCGCCCCGCTGGCCGCCTGGCTGCGCCGGGCGGCGCTGTTCCTGATGCGCGGCCTGGCCGCGCCGTCGCGCTGGCTCGAGCGCAGGACCAGGGCTATTCGGCGGCTTTGGCGGCACCGGTACCGCAAAAAGATCAAAAAAAGGTGACCCCGCCGTCAAAAGGGGATTGTCAAACGCATGAAGATCTGTAATAATATTTAAAAAAGCACCATTTTGCCGCCACGGGGGTGGGCGGCAACGATCCGGTTTGGACAAAGCAAGGGGGGCGACTTGGTTGAAGAGGGCAAAAAAGGGGCTTTTGCTCAAGCTCATTCTGGCCGCGCTTTTCATCTATGCCTCAGTGCAGATTTTTGAGCTTCAGGTCCAGATCGGGCAGAAGAAGAAGGTCATTGAGCAGTACACCGCGCAAAATGCGGCGCTGGCGGTGCAAAACGAGGCGCTGCAGAGCGAGATCGACAAGGGGCTGACCGACGAGCAGGTCGAGAAGATCGCCGGCAGCAAGCTCAACCTGATCGGCCCCGACGAGACGGTGTTTGTCGGCAAGAACGGGTAGGGCCTGTACACAAGAACGGGCAGGGCCTGTACATTTGAGGGGTTTGGCGCGCGTGAGCGCGTTGTTCATCACAATACAACCAAGGGGTCAGGGACCGGCCCGCCTGCGGCAGCAGCGGGCGTCTGGTCGTTGTGCACTGGGAGAAACAGGGAGTCGTAGAAGCATCTATGGAATTAGAAGTAGGGGCGGTCCTCGAGGGCAGGGTGACCAGCATCACCAAGTTCGGCGCGTTTATTGAGCTGCCGGAAAACCGGACCGGAATGGTCCACATTTCGGAGGTCTCGGTGGGGTTTGTCAAGGAGATTGCGGATCACCTCAAGGAAAATCAGCAGGTCCGCGTCAAGGTGATCGACATCGACAAGAATGGGCGGATCAACCTGTCCATCAAGCAGCTGGCCGGCCCGGTCAGCCAAGAGGGGCAGCGGCCCCCGCACAGAAAGCCGTCGCAGCGCCGGCCGATGGGCTGGCAGCCAAAGGCCATCGCGGCGCCGACCACCTTTGAAGAGATGATGAGCAAGTTCAAGCAGGACAGCGACGACAAGATGTCCTCGCTGCGCCGCAGCAACGAGGCCAAGCGCGGCTCGGGCGGCAAGCGGAAGTAGGCGGCCGGCACAGGGCCGCAGGCAGGACCGCAGCGGCAAATCGGCAACGCGAACAGCCCCTCGCTGGGGCTGTTTTTGATGGTTGGGTAGCAGCGGACGCAAAAAAAGGCGGCCCGGTGGCCGCCTTTTTGCATTTCGCCCGCATTTCGGGCAGGGTGTCCTCTGCAGATCAGCCCCCAAGCGGAAACGGCCGTTTGGGGGCTGATCTGCAAAACGGCCCGCGCTGTATTTGAACATTCAACATGCGGTCGGGCGGTGCAAATGGCAGATCCGGCCCGCGGCAGTCCCGCCGTCAGACCTTCTCGGCCTCGCCGTAGATATAGTGGCCGCCGCACTGGCAGATGCTGTTGATGCGAAAGCCGGCGACCTCCAGCATGTTGACGGCGTTGCGGCTGGGGTTGACCGCGCCGCGCGAGACCACCCGGCGCATCAGCGTATAGCTGTCAAACATCAGGCCGGAGGGGCCGTAGGGGCGCGTGTAGTCCAAAAACAGCACCCGGCCGCCCGGCCGCAGGATGCGCTTGAGCTCGGCCAGCGTGCGGTAGGGCTCCGGAATGGCCGACAGCGTGAAGAAGAGACAGGCGTGGTCAAAGCTGCACTTGTCAAAGGGCAGCGGGTCGGGCGCCTGACTCAGCAGCGTGACCGGGATGGCGCCAAAGTCGTGGCTGTGGATCTGCTTGCCGAGCTTTTTGTCCACCAGCGTCAGCGAGCTCAGCCGGTCATAGGGGTAGTAGGGCAGGCTCTTTCCGTCTCCGGCGGCCAGCTCGATGACGTCCCCGTCGACGGTCGAAAGCAGGGCCTGACGCACCGACTGCAGCATGCGCCCCCTGCGGGGGGACGGCAGCATCGGCAAAAGTCTTTTTGCGGGCAACAGTAACGCCTCCTCTATAGTCAGGCAGGGGAAAATCCCCGCCGATTTCGCAGGCCAAAGGGAGGGGCTGCGCATCGTCAACAGGGCACAGGACCCCTGCTTAGCATGCACTATTTTCAGGGGCTTGTCAAGAAAGAACTGCCGCGCAAGGGCTGTGCGCGCAGGGCGGGTCTTTTCACCCTTGCGCGAAGGTGGTATACTGAGGGGGAAAAACAGCGAAAAGGCGGCGGAAATTGCGCGGAGGGCGCGCCGGGCGGACAGCGCTCCGGCCGGCCAACCGCCCGCCGTTTTTTAAAAGGGGGACGCGGCAATGGACCAGGGCGGGCAGGGGACCAGGCTGAAAAAGGGGTATCTGCTGGCGGCCGTTCTGCTGCTGGCGCTGCTGGGCGGCCTGCTCTTTTGGCTGCTGGGGCGGCCGGAGCCGATCGAGGACGTGCCGGACATCGACCTGGACGGCGTCACGCTGCGCGCGGTGCAGGAGGACGCCGACGGCATCGAGGTGGCCGGCGCCTTTGCGCTGACCAGCGCGCAGCCGCTGACCGCGGCGCAGGTGGAGCGCCTGGTCTCGATCGAGCCGCCGGTTCCGCTGCGCATCACCGAGACCGGCGAGGGCTTTACAATCCGGCCGACCGAGCTGCTGCAGGGCAACGCGGTCTACAACCTGCGCCTGTCGCAGGGGGACGAGAGCCGGCGCTTTGCCTTCCAGACCAAGGCCGACTTTGCGCTGCGCACCCAGTGGCCGACCGGCGAGGGCATCCCGGTGTCGGCCGGCATCGAGCTGAGCTTTTCGGGCGGGGCGCCGGTCAACCTCGAGGGCTGCTTCTCGATCGAGCCGGAGGCGCCCGGCCGCTTTGAGCAGATCCGAGACACCTTTGTCTATGTGCCCGACGAGCTGCTGGCCTTTGACACGCTCTACACGGTGCGGCTGAACGGCAACCTCCAGAGCGAGGGGGGCGCGCTGCTGGGCCGCGACCAGAGCTTCACCTTCACGACGCAGACACACCCCCAGTACAGCAAGCTGGTGTTGCAGAGCACGGCGGTCGAGACCTTTCTGCCCGGCCGCGCGCCGGTGATCGGGGTGTATGACGACAGCGAGGGCGGCGAGGTCTTTGACCTGGAGCTCTTCCGCTTTGCCGACCACGGCCGCTTTCTGGCCGCCATGCGCGCCCGCCACGAAAACCCCCGCCACGCCTTTTCGACCGAGGAGCTGCTGCGGGTGGCCGAGCTCTCGCAGCCGGCGCAGCGGCAGAACCACGGCTATGGCCTTGTGCTGCCCGAGCCGCTCGAGCAGGGCTACTACCTGCTGTGCATCACGGGGGTGAGCGGGCCCGGCGCGTCCCCGCAGCGCTACACGCTGTACAAGCTGATCCAGGTCCACCCGATGGCGGTCTTTGCGCTGGCGACCGAGGGCGGCTACGCCGTCTGGGCCAACGACACCGAGACCGGCCGGCCGGTCTCGGGCGCCTCGATCTATCAGAACGGCTACTCGAAGGGGGTGACCGGCCGGGACGGGCTGGCGGTCATCTCGACCGAGGATGTCGCAGCGGGCGAGTTTGTCTCGATGACGCTGGAGGCCGGCGGGCCGCCCTTTGTGATCGACTTGCACCCGATGCCCGAGGGCGACGCGCCCTCCGGCATCGGGCGCTACTACGCCGCCCTCTACACCGATCGGGAGGTCTTTTTGTCCACCGACACGGTCCGGGTGTGGGGCGTCGTGCGGCCCCGCGTCGGGGCGGTCGGCCCCAGGCAGGTCAAGCTGAAGCTCGGGGGTCTGGAGGTCCTGGCGCAGCCGGGGGCCTTTGGCGCCTTCTCGGCCGAATTTACACTGAACAACCTGCGCAGCGGCGGCCACGGCCTCGAGCTCTATGTCGAGGATCAGCTGGTCGACACCCGCTACCTGCGCGTGATGGACTACGACAAGCCCATCTACACCGGCAGCCTGGCGACCGACCGCGAGGTCTACCTGCCCGGCGAGCAGATAAGGCTGTCGGGCGAGGTCTCCTTTTACGAGGGCACGCCGGCCGCGCAGCTCGAGCTGCTGCTGCGGGGCGACGGGGTCTTTGACCGCCTGACCACCGACGAGGGCGGGCGCCTGGAGCGCACACTGCCGGCCCCGGCGAGCGGGACCGAGTGGCGGCCGACCTGGCTGTACTTTTCAATCGGCAACGCGCTGGCCGAGGACGCCCTCTTTGAGCGCAGCGCCTACGCGCTGGGCTATACCCACGACGTCATGCTGGAGGGCGAGCAGACCGCCCGCGGAGACGGGCTTGCGCTGCAGCTGCACCGGATCGACTTTGAGGCGGCACGGGCGGCCGGCTTTGCCTACAGCAACGAGGCGCTGCGCGGGGAGCCGCTCAGCCGTCCGGTGGGCTACAGCGTCACCCGCATCGTGCCGGTGCGGCGCCAGGTCGGGACCGAGTACGACCCCATCAACAAGAGGACGGTCCCGGTCTACGTCTACGAGCAGGGCGAGACCTGGCTCGGCGAGTTTGAGGTGGAGACGCAGGACGGCCGGGCCGCCATCGACCTGTCGGCCTTTTCGCTGGAGGAGCAGCACCACTTCCGCGTGGAGCTGCGCACCACCGACACGGCCGGCCGGGTGATCCTGGAGACGGTCTATGCCTACCCCGAGGATTGGTACGGCCTGCCCGGCGGGGACGGCTACTTCTGGCTGGACCACAGGGAGGGGCCGGGCGGCGCCGAGCGGCGGCTGGCCGAGGGCGGGCGCGCCGAACTCGTGCTGCGAAACGCACAGGCCGTCCCGGTGAGCGGCGGCCGGGTGGCGCTGATCTCGGTGTCGGGCGGCATCCGCACGGCCGAGGTTATGCCGGCAGGTGCCCTCTTCTTCCGCTTTGAGCGGGAGCAGCTGCCGAGCACCCGGCTGTATGCGGCCTATTTTGACGGCGGCGACGTCCGCCGTGTCGAGCCGATGGAGCTGGCCTTTGACCCCGCGGCGCGGACGCTGACCGTCGACCTGCAGACCGGCCAGACCGACTACCTGCCCGGCGAGGAGGCCGTGATCGACCTCCGGGTACAGGACGCCGAGGGACGGCCGGTGCAGGCGCAGCTCTGTGTCTCGGTGGTGGACGAGGCCGCGCTGGCCGTGGCGCCGCTGTACGGGCAGTCGCTGATCGACCAGCTCTACCGCAGGATTGACCCCGGGCAGGTGCAGACCTTTGTCTCCTCGACGGCCCTGCCCGACTTCAGGGGCGGCGGCGGGGGCGGCGACGGCGGGAGCTACCGCGCCGACTTTGAGGACACGCCGGCCTTTCTGACGCTGGAGACCGACAAAAACGGCCGGGCCAAGGCCAGGTTCAAGCTGGGCGACAGCCTGACGGCCTGGCGCGTCACGGCGTTGGCGGCGGGCGAGACCGCCGGGGGGGACCCCGCCGGCGGCCAGCAGGCGCTGCAGCTCACGACCGGCCTGCCCTTCTTCATCGACCTGATCGGCAGCAGGCGGTACGGCGAGGCCGACGACGTGGCCTTTGCGATCCGCGGCTTTGGCAGTGCGCTCTCGCGGGAATCGGCCGTGTCGATCGAGTGCGCGCTGCAGCCAAACGGCGCCGGCGCGGCCGAGCAGCGCCAAAGCGCCGCCGGCCTGCGGGGCGAGTATTTGAACGTCAACTTCGGCAGGCTTCCGGCCGGGCGCTACACGCTGAGCGTGCTGGGCAAGAGTGGGCGCCTCTCCGATGCGGTCCAGGTTGAGCTGGAGGTGAGCGGGCAGCTGATCGAGCTGCCGGTCACCCGCTTTGTCGAGCTGGACGCGCTATCGGCGCTGCGGCCCAGGCGCTTCCCGGTCGAGCTGACGCTGTACGACACCGCGCTGCGCAGCTACCTCGAGACGCTGTGCCAGCTGGCCTCGCTGAGCGGGGAGCGGGTGGACCAGAAGCTGGCGGCCTCCGAGGCGCAGCGGCTGCTGCATGCGTACAACGGCCTCGAGGCGGAGCCGGCGCCCTTCCTGCCGGCGCGTTCGCCGGAGGGGGGCATTGCGCTGCTGCCGGGCATGGCGGCCGACCCGCTGCTGACCGCCAAGGCGCTGATGGCCGCCCCCCACCTCGCGGGCGGCGCCGCCGACTACGCCGACTATTTTGAGGGCTACCTCAACACAAGGGAGACCGACCTCGACACCGCGGCCGCCATCCTGGGGCTTGCCGTGGAGCGCCGGCCCATCCTGCAGGAGCTGCGGCGCACGGTGGGGCTGCTGGGCGATCCGCGGCAGGGCGAGGCGGTGGGGCTGCGCGAGCAGCTGCTGCTGGTGGCGGCGCTCTGCGCCATCGGGGACGAGGAGGGGGCCGGGGAGGCCTATGACCGGCTGATTGCACCGCAGCTCTCGCGCGGCGAGGACGGCCTGGTCTGGTTCGAGGCCGAGGACCCCGACGACCGCGTGGAGCTCACGGCGCTGGCGCTGCTGTCAGCCTCCACCGCCGCCCGCGAGGATGCGCACGGCCTCTCGCGCTATCTGAACCAAAACCCGAGCAAGACGGTGCTCACGGCGCTGGAGCAGCTGGTCTACGTGCAAAACAACCGGCCGTCCGGCCGTGAGCTTGCGCTCTCGGTCACCGCCGAGGGCAAGGCAGCGCCGCTCAAGCTGCTGCGCGGCCGGGCCGCGCTGACGCTCACGCAGGCGCAGCTCGAGACCCTGTCGGTCTCGGGCGCCGAGGCGGGGCAGGTGGCGGCGATGATCCGCTACGGCGGCGGCGTGGAGGACCTGCCGGCGCAGCAGGCGCCCATCGCCTCGCTGATGCGGGCGGTCGAGCCGGTCGGCGGCGGGCCGCTGCGCATGTCCGGCCTGGTGCAAATTACCCTCACGCCCGCCTTTGCGGAGGGGCCGGACGGCCTCTATCAGATCGAAGAGGTGCTGCCGCCCTGCATGCGCTTTGTGCGCATGCAGGAGCAGCCGCAGGCCGACCTGCGGCGGGTGGCGCCCTGGTACCTGCTGGCGCAGGACGGCCAGCGGCTGCGCTTCTATATGGCCCACGACGGCAGGGAGGACCGCGCAGTGCTGCCGGTGGTCTACTACGCGCGGCTGGTGCTGCCCGGCGACTTCGGCTTTGAGCCGGCCTACCTGCAGCAGCTGGGTGCCGCCGGCTGGGGCGCCGGCGAGGCCATGGCGTTTACCGTGGGGGAGTGAGGGCGCCGGGAAGGGCATCCTGATTCACTATCCATTTAAGGTTGCAGCCGTGGGCTGCAGGGCGGAGGGTTTCGCGGCCTGTGGGCCGCAGGCCGCGAAACCAACCTGCCCTGCGGCCCGTGGCCGCGGCCTTTTAAGGCCGGGGGCCGGCCGGCGGCTGATCTTGGCCGGATGGATAGGCCGGTGGCAGCGCGCTTGGGCAAGCCCTGTGCCAGCGGCCTTTCAAGGGCGGCTGGATAAGGAGGCGGCGCTCCTGTGGCCAGACCTCACGCCGGCGACCGTAAAAAGCCGGTGGGTCAGGCGGGACCTGATTCGGGATACAAGGCCAGTGTCGCAGGAATGGGGCAGCCCGGTCCGCCCCAAGGGGCTGGGGGCTTGGCCCGCCCCAAGAGACCCTTGCGTAGGCGGTGCCTGATCCGGTGGCCCGGTGAGCGCAAAGGGTCCCTTGGGGAGGATGATCCTCCCCAAGGGACCCATGAAGTTAAGGTGGCGTATTCTAGGCAATAAGGCCGGCCCCCAAGGCGCCATTGACCAGGCTGCCCGACCCATGGGGCTCTATCCAGGGACCCATCCAGGGACCCATCCAGGGACCCATCCAGGGACCTATCCAAGGACCATACGGGGTGCTATCCTGGGAGCCACCTTGGGGACCCAACCCAAGACCCAATCCCAGGGACCCATCCAGGGCCTCCTTTCGGGGGGCCCTCTCCGGAGCAGGTTCCCCTTCCCCTATATCCACTTCTCGAGCTGTTCGACCGAGGCCTCGAAGCGGCGCAGCGCCGCGGTGACCGGCGCGGGCGTGGTCAGGTCCACGCCCGCGACCTTGAGCGCCTCGAGCGGCGGCAGCGCGTCGCCCAGCTTCAAAAAGGCCAGGTAGTCCTCGGCGCCGCCGTGATGCAGGATGCGGTCGGCGATGGCCTGCGCCGCCGCAAAGCCGGTGGCGTACTGATAGACATAGAAGTCGTAGTAGAAGTGGGGGATGCGCGACCACTCGGCGCGGATCTGGGGGTCCAGCGTCACGCCCTCGCCAAAGTAGGCGGCGCAGAGCCCGCCGTACAGCTCGTCCAGCAGGTCGGGGGTCAGCGTCCCACCGCCCTCCACCTCGGCGTGGACCGCCAGCTCAAACTCGGCAAACATGGTCTGGCGGAACAGCGTGGCCCGAAATTGCTCGAGGTAGTGGTTGTGCAGGTAGGCCAGCGCCTCGCCCTCGCTGGTGGCCATCAGGTGCTCCAGCAGCAGCGCCTCGTTGACGGTCGAGGCCACCTCGGCCACAAAGATGCTGTAGTTGCGGTAGACGGGCGGCTGGGCCTCGTTGGAGTAGTCGGAGTGCAGCGCATGCCCGAGCTCGTGGGCCAACGTCATGGCCGACTCGAGGTTGTCCTGATGGTTGAGCAGCACAAAGGGGTGGCAGGTGGGGTTGCCGTTGGAGTAGGCGCCGCTGCGCTTGCCGCGGTTTTCGTAGACGTCGATCCAGCCCTCGCGGTAGGCCCGCTCGATGCGGCGGCAGTAGTCCTCGCCCAGCGGGCGTACGGCCTCGAGCACCAGCGCCTGCGCCTGACTGTAGGTCAGCTGCTTGAAGGGGTTTTTGACGATGGACACATAGAGGTCGTACATGTGCAGCGCATCGAGGCCCAGCGCCCGGCGGCGCAGGTCCATATAGCGGTAAAAGGCCGGATGCCCGTCCCGCACCGCCCCGATCAGGCTGTGGTAGACCGCGGGCGGGATGCGGTTGCCGTCGAGGCACATCTCGAGGGTGGAGCCGTACCTGCGGGCGATCTTGTGAAACTTGTTCTTGGAGACGTGGGCGTTCAGCAGCGCGGCCAGCGTGTTGCGGTGGCCCAGGTAGACGGCGTAGAGGGTCTCGAAGGCCTCGCGGCGCACGCGGCGGTCGGCGGACTCCAAAAAGTGCAGGTAGCGCCCGTGGGTCAGCTCGACCTCGTCGCCGTCCTCGTCTTGGATGCTGCCAAAGCGCATGTCGGCGTTGTTGAGCATCGAAAAGACCTCCTCCGGCGCGCCGGCGATCTCGCCGGCCAGCGAGAGCAGGTACTCCTCCCGCTCGGGCAGGATGTGGTCCTTCTGCCGCAGGATGTCCTCGAGGTGCTTGCGGTAGACTTCAAGCGCCCCGTCCTGCGCCAGCAGTTCGGGGATGCGGTCGGCCATGGCCAGCACCTCGGGCGTGAAGAAGGCCAGCGAGGCCGACAGCTCCACCGACAGCGAGGACATCATGCCCTCATAGCGCTGGTAGGTGGCGTTTGCCGTGTCCTCGTCCGCGCGCAGGCCGGCGTAGCTGCCGGCGTCGCCCATCAGCAGCCCCAGCTGGTCGGCGCGCTGCAAAAAGGCCAGCAGTCGGCCGGGCTGCGCCAGCGTGCCGCGGTAGGCCGCAAGCTCGGCGCCCGCGGCGCGCAGCTGCTCCACGGCCGCCAAAAAGGCCTGATCGCTCGGATAGATGTCTGCCGTGCGCCACTGGTGCGTCGGGTCGCTCTCGGCCCGGGTGGGAAGGGCCTTTTTCAGGTTCGACATGCCTGCCTCCTTCTGGGCAACATCAGGGAATTTTGCCGGCCGGTTAATCTAGCAGCTGTTCCAGCGCCTCGACGCAGTCCTTGAGCGCCTCGCACTCGTGCAGCTCGATCTGGCCGTCGTCCATATTGCGGGCGAGGTCGGGGCGGATGGGCAGCTTGGCCAGCACCGGCAGCCCGAAGTCGGCCGCCACCTCGTCGATGCCGGAGGTGCCGAACACCTCGATCTTGCGGCCGCAGTCGGGGCACTGCACGTAGCTCATGTTCTCGACCAGGCCCAGGATCGGCACGTCCATCATGTTGGCCATCTTGATGGCCTTGGTCACGATCATCGAGACCAGCTGCTGCGGCGAGGAGACCACCAGGATGCCGTCGACCGGAATGGTCTGGAAGACGGTCAGCGCCACGTCGCCGGTGCCCGGAGGCATGTCGATCAGCAGGAAGTCCACGTCCTTCCAGATCACGTCGGTCCAGAACTGCTGCACGTAGCCCGCGATGACGGGGCCGCGCCAGACCACCGGGTCGGTCACGTCCTGCAGCAGCAGGTTGACCGACATGACGTCGATGCCGAACTTGCTGCGCACCGGCAGCAGCCCGAGGTCGCTGGCCTGGGCGCGTGTGTTCAGGCCGAAGGCGCGCGGAATCGAGGGGCCGGTGATGTCGGCATCCAGCACGCCGACGTGGTGCCCGAGCCGGCTGAGCTCGACCGCCAGCAGCGAGGTGACCAGCGATTTGCCCACCCCGCCCTTGCCGCTGATGACGCCGATGACCTTTTTGATGCTGCTCATCGGGTGGGGCGGACGGCGGAAGTCCTCCAGTGTCGACTCCCGGCTCGAGCAGTTGGCGGCGCAGCTGCTGCAGTTGCCGTCGCAGCCCTGCGACGGATCGGGGTTCTGTCCGTTGTCTCTGTGTTGATCCATAGGTCGGTCGCTCCTTTGCCAGCTGATGTCGGCGCCGCCCTTCAGGCGGCGCTGTGGGACATATAGGGCATTTTTATAGACGATTCTATCCTATGACAAGCCCTTCGCTTTGTCAAGAATGCCGTTGCTGCGGAATCGGGGCGAATCTTGCGGTCGAAAACCCCGCCGACGTCATTGACATTTTTTGGAATGTCTGCTATGCTGAGGATGTTGTTTACTCCCTTCAAATGCCCGAGATGCACTGTTTTTTGCACTGGCCCTGCAGGTTTTCCTGCAGGGCGCTTTGTTTGTCGCGGCTCTTTGCGCAAATTGGCCCTTGATCTTTGCGCGCCGACACAGTAAAATAGCAGGAATATCGCAAAGGGCAGTGGCATTGTAAAATTGAAAACAGGAAACGGGGGGGCCGGAATGAACTACCTCACACTCGACCGGGAGGCACTGCTGCAGGCGCACACGGAACTGCAGCGGCAGTTCGATCACTTTTGCACCATGGGGCTCTCGCTCAATATGGCGCGGGGCAAGCCCTCGCCGGAGCAGCTCGACCTCTCGGCGGCGTTTTTGAACCCGCCCCCCTCCGTGTGCTCGCCGGGCGGCGTGGACGGCCGCAACTACAGCGTGCTGGAGGATCTGCCCGAGATGCGGCGCTGGTTTGCCGACCTGCTGGGGCTTTCGGCCGAATCCATCCTGCTGGGGGGCAACTCCAGCCTCAACCTGATGTACGACAGCCTCTGCCGCCTGCTGCTGTTCGGCAAGCTGGGCAGCACCCCCTGGTGCAGGCTGGAGAAGGTCAAGTGGCTCTGCCCGTCGCCGGGCTACGACCGGCACTTTGCCGTGACCGAGCACCTGGGCTTTGAGCTCATCACGGTGCCGATGACGCCCGAGGGGCCGGACATGGACCTGGTGGAGCGGCTGGTGGCCGGGGATGCGGCCATCAAGGGCATCTGGTGCGTGCCGCTGTACGCCAACCCGCAGGGCGCCTGCTACAGCGACGAGACGGTGGAGCGCCTGGCCGCGATGGAGACGGCGGCGGAGGACTTCACGATCCTGTGGGACAACGCCTACGGCGTCCACCACGTCTACGAGCCGGTGGCGCTGCTGGACATCCTTGAAGCCTGCGCGCGGGCGGGGCATGCCGACCGCGTGTTCTACTACTTCTCGACCTCGAAAATTTCCTTCCCCGGGGCCGGCGTCTCGATGATGGCCATGAGCCCCGCAAACCGCCGCGAGGCGGTCGCCCACATGACGGTGCAGACCATCGGGCCGGACAAGCTCAACCAGCTGCGGCTGATGGCGGTGCTGCCCACGCCGGCCGACGTGGAGGCCCACATGAAGCTGCAGGCCGACCGCATGCTGCGCCCCCGCTTTGACATCGTGCTCGAGGCGCTGGAGCGGGAGCTGGGCGGCACCGGGCTGGCCGAGTGGATCTCGCCGCGCGGCGGCTACTTTGTCGCCGTGGACACGCTCGAGGGCTGCGCCGCCCGCACGGTGGCGCTGGCCGGGCAGGCCGGCGTGGTCATGACCGGCGCCGGCGCAACCTTCCCCTACAAAAAGGACCCGCGGGACAGCAACATCCGCGTGGCGCCCTCCTACCCGACGCTGGAGGAGCTGAGGACGGCCATGTCGCTGTTTTGCGTCTGCGTCAAGCTGGCCGGCGTGGAGAAGTTGCTGGAGGGCTGCGCATGACGGGCGGCGGACAACAGCACCGGCCCGCCCGGGCGGGCGAACTGCGGCAGGGCGGGCTCACCTGCTCCCAGAGCGTGGCGCTGCCCTATGCCGGGGCCTGCGGGCTCACCGAGGCGCAGCTGTCGGCCCTCTCGCTGCCCTTTGCGGGCGGCCTCCACCGCGGCGACGTCTGCGGCTCGCTCTGCGGCGCCTACCTGGTGATCGGTGCGCTGCTGGGCGGCCGGACGGGCGACCCCCCGCAAAACCGCGCCGCCGTGGCCGGGGCCATGCGGCAGCTCGACGAGGGGTTTTTGCAGCGCTTTGGCCACCTGCGCTGCCACGACCTGCTGGGCTGTGACCCCCGCACCCCCGAGGGGGCGGATCGCATGCGGGAGCGGGACCTCAAGCAGGCGGTCTGCCTGCCCACCGTGCTGTTTTGCGCGGAATTTCTGGAGGCGCTCTGCGACGGGCAGGCGCCGGATGCACAGCCCCGCTGACGGGGCCTTTTGACAACAGGCGCCCGGCCCACCTTGCGTGGGCCGGGCCGAGACTGTCAAAAAACCGCCCGTTTTTTGACAAGAGGGCCTGTGCGCTCGCGCCTTCGTTCCTCGCCCCTTCGGGGCTCGAAACTCGCAGGCCCGTTTAGGGGTGGGAACGTCGGCACATGTCCGCCGTTCCCACGGAGTTGATTTTGGGGGCGCTTTTGCTACCCACCCTGGATGAGACCACCTTTTCCGACAAACTGCGCCCGGCCCACCTTGCGTGGGCCGGGCCTTCGTTTGTTGGGCAGGACGGGGGTTCGGTGGAGGGGAGGGGGGCCGCCGCCTGCCTGGGGTGGAGGCCGCCCCTCAGGTGCAGAACAGGTGGTCGCCGATGACGGCCACGACCGGGCGGCTGCGTATCCACTTGCTGGTGGCCGTGTCCGGGTTGTAGAAATAAATGGCCCCGTGGGTCGGGTCGTTGCCGGCCAGCGCCTCCTGGGTCGCGCGGATGGCGCTGGCGGTGGCGGGCTGGTTGATGGTGCCGTTCTGGACCGGCTCAAAGGCGCCGGGCTGGTACACCACGCCGGACAGCGTGTTGGGAAAGGAGGGGTGGTCGAGCCGGTTTAAGATCACGGCGGCCACCGCGACCTGCCCGATATAGGGCTCGCCCTTGGCCTCGGCCGAGACGGTGCGGGCCAGCAGGTCGGTGTCGAGGTTGCGGGTGTTGCTCCCGCCACCCCCGCCGCCCGAGATGCCCATCGCCGACAGCGTCCGGCTGCCGGCGATGCCGTCGACCGTCAGGCCGCGGTCGGCCTGGAACTTGCGCACGGCGGCCTGGGTCTTGCTGCCGTAGATGCCGTCCACGGTGCCGACGTCGTAGCCGAGGTCGCGCAGCTTGGTCTGGATCTGGCGGACCTCCTCGCCCCGGGAGCCATAGCGCGACAAAACCGGCAGCGCCCGGTCGGACTGGGAGACCAAAAAGCCGGACAGCATGCCGCAGAGAAAGACAAGAGAACAGAGGATCAGCAACTTCCGCTTCACGCCTAGTATCACCTCAAACGAAATTGATGTGGATAGTATTGGCGTGGCCTGCGCATTTATGTACCGCCGATCAAAAAGCGCGTTTTTCGGCGGCACCGTGCAGCCGGATCGGACCGGCGCGGACAGGGCCTTTTTTGCAAATATTATGAACGCCGCCGCTTGACACCTTTCTTGGATGATTATATACTAAGTGAGGATTGTATTTTGTAAAGTGCGCCCGTTGAAGGACCGCAAGAAAAGGGATTTCCTGCTGCAGTGGATGCAGGATTTTTTGAAGCCTTGACCGCCGAAAGGCCTATAGATTTCAGGGCCTTTCGTGCAAAGGCGGGGCGTAAAGCAACGCTTTTCTCACGGGGGCCGACTTGTGCCGGGGTCCCGGGTTGACGCAGCTTCTGCAGGCCGGAGGGCCGTTTTTTATAAATGCATTAAAAATTATGCAGATGCAGCTGTGTCAAAGCGGCCTCTTTGCCCCTTCGCCGGACGGACGGCAAAATAGACCCACAGCAAGAAGGATAGGAGGTGCCTTATGGCATGGACGCAAATCCTCCCCTATCTGGTTGTTGCGGTTGTGTGCGTGGTTGTTTTTTTTGGGCTCAGCTTTGTGTATAGAAAAAAGATGGCCGAATCCAAACTCGGACAGGCGGAGAGCGAGGCCCGCAGGATCATCAACGAGGCCATCAGGAGCGCAGAGGCAAAGAAGAAAGAAGCAACGCTTGAGGCGAAGGAAGAGGCCATTGCGCTGCGCGCAGAGGTCGAGCGGGAGCTCAAGGAGCGCCGCGCCGAAGTGACCAAGCAGGAACGCCGCATTCAACAGAAAGAGGAGTCGCTGGACAAGAAGACCGAAAACCTGGAACAGAAAGAGGAGCGGGTATCCGGAAAGCTCCGCGAGGCCGAACAGCTCCGCAGCGAGATCGAGACCTTAAAGCGGCAGGAGTGGGAGGCCCTCGAGCGCATCTCGGGATACACGCTTGAGCAGGCCAAGGAATACCTGTTAAATAACCTTGAAAACGAGATCAAGCACGAGACGGCGCTGCGCATCAAGGAGTTCGAGCAGCGCTACAAGGAGGAGAGCGAGCAGCGCGCCAGAGAGGTGCTCACGCTGGCCATCCAGCGCTACGCCGGCGACGTCGTGGCCGAGGCCACCGTGTCGGTCGTGCCGCTGCCCTCCGACGAGATGAAGGGGCGGATCATTGGCCGCGAGGGCCGCAACATCCGCACGATCGAGACCATGACCGGCGTCGATCTGATCATCGACGACACGCCCGAGGCCATCACGATCTCCAGCTTCGACCCCGTGCGCCGCGAAGTGGCCCGCATCGCGCTGGAGCGGCTGGTGCACGACGGGCGCATCCACCCCGCCAAAATCGAAGAGACGGTCGAAAAGGCCAGGCGGGACGTCGAGAGCACCATCAAGCAGGAGGGCGAGCGCGCCACCTTTGAAACCGGCGTGTACGGCCTGCACCCCGAGCTGATCAAGCTGCTCGGGCGCATGCGCTACCGCACCAGCTACGGGCAGAACGTGCTGCTGCACAGCATCGAGGTGGCCCACATCGCGGGCGTCATGGCGGCCGAGGTCGGCGTGGACGTCACGCTGGCCAAGCGGGCCGGCCTGCTGCACGACATCGGCAAGGCGCTCGACCACGAGATCGAGGGCTCCCACATCTCGATCGGCGTGGACGTCGCCCGCAAGTACAAGGAGAACCCCATCGTCATCAACGCCATCGAGGCGCACCACGGCGACGTGGAGCCCACCTCGATCATCGCCTGCCTGGTGCAGACGGCCGACGCCGTCTCGGCCGCGCGGCCGGGCGCCCGCCGCGAAAACCTGGAGGCCTACATCAAGCGGCTGGAGCGGCTGGAGGAGATCACGAACGAGTTTGTCGGCGTCGAGCGCTCCTTTGCCATTCAGGCCGGGCGCGAGGTGCGCGTGATGGTCAAACCCGAGGAGATCTCGGACGACGACCTGGTCCTGCTGGCCCGCAACATCGCGAGCAAGATCGAGAGCGAGATGGAGTATCCGGGCCAGATCAAGGTCAACCTGGTGCGCGAGAGTCGCGCCATCGACTACGCAAAATAACCGGGCGAGACGCCGGATTGAAGCGACAGACCAAAAGGCCGCCTTGCAGCGGCCTTTTGGTGTTTTGAGCGGCCCGGCCGCCGGCGGGGGCCAGAGGGCACCTTTCCGCGGCGGCGGCGTCAAAAACAGCAAGCGGCGCGCCGCGGGCGCGCCTGTTAAGGAGGGGACCGCATGCGCATCCTTTGCATCGGCGACATCGTGGGGCCGGCCGGCACCGCCTTTGTCGAGCGCCGGCTCTGGGGCATCCGCAAGCTGCTGGGGGCCGACTTTGTCATCGCCAACGGCGAGAACGCGTCGGCCGGCAACGGGCTGCTGCCGGCCGACGCCAGGCGCCTGCTGGACAGCGGTGTCGACGTCATCACCGGCGGCAACCACATCTGGCGCCGCCGCGAGATTTACGCGCTGCTCGAGGAGGAGTCGGCGCTGCTGCGCCCCCACAACTACCCCGAGGCGCCCGGCACCGGCCAGGGGATCTACGCGACCGCACAGGGCCGCATCGAGGTCGTCAGCCTGATCGGGCAGACCTATATGGACCCCATCGGCTGCCCCTTCCGCACGGCCGACCGACTGCTGGCGGCCGAGGGCTCGCGCCTGTGCGTCGTGGACTTCCACGCCGAGGCCACCAGCGAAAAACGCGCGCTGGCCGAGTACCTCGACGGGCGGGTGACGGCGGTGGTCGGCACCCACACCCACGTGCAGACCGCCGACGAGCAGATTTTAAAGGGGGGCACCGCCTTCATCACCGACCTTGGCATGACCGGGCCGACCGACTCGGTGCTGGGCGTGGCCAGCGAGGAGGTCATCGAGCGGTTTTTGACCGGCCTGCCGGTGCGCTTCCGGCCCGGCGAGGGGCCGGTGGCGCTCTGCGGCGCGCTGATCGAGGCCGACCCCGAGACCGGGCGCGCCTGCTCGATCGAGCGGGTTTGCCTGCAGTGAATGAGACAGGCCCGGTCCGTCATAGGTATGGAGCAGGGGGCAACGTCCGGCGCCGGGCCCTTGGCGCGACGGGTAAAAAAAGCGGCGCCGCGGGCGCCAGACCGGAGCGAGCATGAAGGTTGAACAGATTTTAAAACAGCGGGACGGCATCCCCTTTTACACGACCCCCGACTTTGAGCGGCACCCCGAGCTGGCCGCCGGCTTTGCCACCCGCCTTGGCGGCGTGAGCGAGGGCATGTTTGCGCAGTTCAACTTCGGCTTTTCGCGCGGGGACGAGGTGCCGCACGTGCGGGAGAACTACCGGCGCTTTGCCAAGGCGCTGGGGGTGGACGCGGCCGGCATCGCGGCCGTGCGGCAGGTGCACTCGGACATTGTGCTGACGGCGCCGCAGCAGGGGGTGGCCAATCCCTTTTCGGGGACGCCGCTGCAGTCGGCCGACGGCGTGCTGACGGCAACGCCGGGCATCTACCCGGTCTGCTACTTTGCCGACTGCATTCCGCTGCTGATCTATGCGCCCGACCGGCGGGTCTGCGCCGCCGTGCACGCCGGGTGGCGCGGGGCGCTGCAGAACATCCTGGAAAAGGCGCTGCGCATCATGGAGCGTCAGCACGGCGTGGACCTGGGACAGACGCTGCTGGCCATCGGCCCCTCGATCTGCCCGCACTGCTTCGAGGTGGGCGAGGAGGTGGCCGCACAGTTTGCGCAGGCCTTCCCCGACTGCCCCGAGCTGATTTTGGAGGGGTATCCAAAGCCGCATGTCGACCTCTGGCGGGCGGTGGAGCACAGCGCCCTGCGCTGCGGCTTGCGGCCGCACAACATCACCGGCCTGGGCCTGTGCAACTACGAGGCGCCCGAGCGCTTCTTCTCCCACCGGCGCCACGGGGAGGACCGCGGGGTCCTGATGGCCCTGATCGGCGTCTTGCCCGAGGCATAGCATCCCGAGGCATAACACTTTAAGCATCGTATTCCAAGACAGCGCATTCCGAGGCATCGCATTCCGAGGCATAGCATTCCGGGGCATCGCATCCCGAGGTATCGCATAGAAAGGAGGCGGCCGTGTGCGCAGCAAACTCGCCATGGCCCTGTTGATCCTGTTGCTGCTGACCGCCGGCTGCGACCGCAGCACGCCGGTCGGCGTGACCGTGGACGGCCAGCCGGCCGACCCGGTGGCGCCCGAGCCGGTGCGGGAGGTGGTGCTGCCCTACAGCCGGGCCGAGAGCCTGGACCCCATCCACACCGGCAACCGCATGAACTTAGAGCTCTGCGCGCTGATCTACGACCCGCTGGTGCGGCTGGACGGCGCCTTTTGCCCGCAGCCCGCGCTGGCCGAGCGCGTGGAGGTGGCCGGCAACACCGTGACGCTGCACCTGCGCGCGGAGGTCTACTTCCACAACGGCAAGCGCTTTTCGGCCGAGGACGTGCTCTACTCGCTCGAGGCCGCCCGCCAGGCCGGCAACTACACCGCCCGCCTGGCCGAGCTCGAGCAGATCGAGGTGCTCGACGGGCAGACCGTCCGCCTGACCCTCTCACGCGAGAACGGCCTGTTCGCCGCGCTGCTGCAAATTCCGATGCTGCCCGCCCGCACCGCGGGGGAGCCCTTTGAGCCGGTGGGCACCGGGCGGTACATCCTCTACGCCGCGCAGGGCCTGCTGCAGGCGAATGCGGGCTGGTACGGCGGCGCGCAGCCGCTGTCCGAAATCCACCTGTTCGACACGCCCGACGCCGAGGCCGCGGGCTTTGCCTTCGAGCTGGGCAGCATCGGCCTGCTGACGCAGCCGCCGGCCGAGACGGCCGGCCTGCGCAAGGGCTATGTGACCAACCGCCTGGTCTTTCTCGGCGTCAACCCCAAGGCGGCGGCGCTGCACAGCGCCCCGCTGCGGCAGGCGCTCTCGAGCGGGCTGTCCCGCTCTGCGCTGCTGGGCGAGAACCTCATGAAGGGGGGCTACGCCGTGCTCTCGCCGCTCAACCCGCGCTGGTACCTGTTTGACGCGACGGCGGCCGGCCGCCACAGCGCGCTCGAGCCCGAGGCGCTGCTGCAGGCCGCCGGGTACGGCGAGCTCGACGGGGAGGGCCTGCGCGTGGCCGCGCTGCCGGGCGGCAGGACGCAGCGGCTGAGCGTCCGCCTGCTCTGCAACAGCGCCGTCTCGGGGCGGGTGGGGCTGGCGGCCGGCATCGCGGGCCAGCTTCGGGCCTGCGGCTACGAGGTGCTGGTGCGTGAGGTCGGCGCGGCCGAGTACTTCTCGCTGGTTGAGAAGGGCGACTTTGACCTGTATATCGGCGAGCTGCGGCTGCTGCCCGACATGGACCTCTCGGCACTGGTGGGCAGCGGCGGCCGCCTCAACTACGGGGGCTTCTCCTCGGCCGACGTCGACGGGGCGCTGCTGGCGCTGCGCCTGGCCGACGAGGCCGGCCGGCCGGAGGCCGCCTCCCGGCTGGCCGCGGCGCTCGACGACGAGCTGCCAATCATCCCACTCTACTACGAGGAGGGGGAGGTCCTGGTCGCCGAGGCGCTGGCGCCCATGCTGGAGCCGAACTGCACGGACCCCTTAAACGGCCTGACCGAGGTCCCGCTGCGGCGGTCCGAGCCCTGAGCGGCGGGCGCGGGGGCACAAGAAGGCTCTTGTTCTTTGGGCCCTGCGATGGTATAATAAAGTACTTTGCGGGCGGGCGCAGGCCGGCCAAAGGCCCTTTTCACAGGCCGCGCCCCGCCCCGCCCGGCGGCGGAAAACGCAGGGCCACCGCTGCGTGAACGACTGGCTGAACACCCAACCGAAAGGGCCTGCCCCGGGGGTCCCCGGGCAGGCCAACCTTGGAGGTAGCACAATGGTGAACTATGAGACACCCCTCGGCAAAGTGACGCTGTCGGCCGAGGTCTTGGAGACGGTGGTCGGCCTTGCCGTCAACGACTGCTTCGGCGTCGCCGGCATGGCGGCCAGGGATACGATGGACAGCATTGTGTCGCTGCTCAAGAAGGCCCGGCTGGACAAAGGGGTCAAGATTTTTCCGATGGGCGACGACATTGTGTCGATCGAGCTGCACATCATGGTGGTCTACGGACTCAACATCGCCGCGGTCTCCCGAAGCATTGTGAGCAAGATCAAGTACACCGTCGAGGAGCTGACGGGTCTCACCGTGCACGAAGTGACCATCTGTGTCGACGACATGAAGGCGTAGTGCGCGCCGGACACCATCAAAGGCGCGCTCGCATCGCCGACAGGGGGGCTTACGATTGAAAACGATTCAGGGAGATATGCTGCGGGACATGATTGTCTCGGCCGCCAACAACGTGGAAAACCACCGGACGGAGATCGACGACCTCAACGTCTTTCCGGTGCCCGACGGCGACACCGGCAGCAACATGTCCATGACGCTGCAGGCCGCCGTCAAGCCGCTGCAGGAGAAGGACGGCCGGGGCTGCGGCGAGGTGGCCGAGCTGGCGGCCGGCCTGCTGCTGCGGGCCGCCAGGGGCAACTCGGGGGTCATCACCTCGCTGCTCTTTCGCGGCTTTGCCAAGGCGGCCGAGGGCGCGGCCGAACTGGACGGACGGCTGCTGGCCGAGGCGCTGGACAGCGGCGTCAAGGCGGCCTACAAGGCGGTCATGAAGCCCACCGAGGGCACGATTTTGACCGTCTCCCGGCGCTCGGCCGAGGCGGCGCTGCAGGCGCCGGCCGGGGCCGAGGTGGAGGCGGTGCTGGAGGCGGCGCTCGAGGCCGCGCGGGAGACCCTGGAGCAGACGCCCGACATGCTGCCGGCCCTCAAGCAGGCCGGCGTGGTGGACTCGGGCGGCAAGGGCTATGTCTATATTCTCGAGGGCATGCAGCGCGCGCTGGCCGGCGGCGGGGTCATCGGCGGCCGGCCGGCGGCGGCCGAGTCTGGGGCGGCCGAGCCGGGGGCGGCGCAGGCCGAGGCCCCGAAAGTGCAGATCAACCTGGCCGCGCTCAACCCCGAGCACGCCGACTTTGGCTACTGCACCGAATTCTTCATCCACCGCACACAGGGCAAGCGGCTGCGCGACGCCGCAGAGCTGCGGGACGAGTACGACCGCATGGGCGACTCGCTGGTCTTTGTGGACGACGGCGACCTCATCAAGGTGCACGTGCACAGCCGGGCGCCCGGCCTGGTGCTGCAAAAGGCGCTGCGCTACGGCTACCTCTCGGGCATCAAGATCGAGAACATGGCCGAGCAGTACAGTGAATTTATCGGACAGATGGGCGCGGAAGGGGGCGCGGTGGCCGAGCCGACCAAGCCCTTTGGCTTTGTGGCCGTCTCGCCGGGGCCGGGGCTGACCGACCTCTTTCGGGAGCTGACGGCCGACCAGATTGTGCCGGGCGGGCAGACCATGAACCCCACGATCGAGCAGATCGCGGCGGCCATCAACGCCACGCCGGCCGAGACGGTCTTTGTGCTGCCCAACAACAAGAACATCCTGCTGACCGCCGAAATGGCGGCGGGGGCGGTGGAGCGGCGGGCGGTGGTGCTGCCGGCCGCCACCGTGCCCGAGGGGGTGGCCGCCATCGTCGGCTTTGACGAGGGGGCCACCGCCGACGAGAACATCGCCGCCATGGGCGCGGCCATCAAGCGGGTGCGCAGCGGCCAGGTGACCTATGCCGTGCGCGACTCGGTCGTGTCGGGCAAAAGGGTGCGCAAGGGCGAGATGATGGGGCTGTTCGGCAACCGCCTGGTGGCGGCCGAGCGCACGGCCGAGCGCGCGCTGCTCAAACTGCTGGCCGAGATGGTGGACGGGGACTGCGAGTACATCACGGTCTTCTGCGGCGAGGACGTCTCCGAGAGCACGGCGCGCAAGCTCGAGGAGCAGGTCTGTAAAAAGTACGAGGCGCAGGAGGTCTCCTTTGTCAATGGGGGCCAGCCGGTGTACAGCTATCTGATCTCGGTGGAATAACCATGTAAAACCGGTGGAAAGGGCGGGGCGCAGAACCGTCCTTTCGCTTTGAATGCGCGCCTGTGGAGGTGGGTCTCGTGGAGCTGACGGAACTGAGGGGGGTCGGGCCCGCCCGCCAGAGGCAACTGCTGCGGCTGGGCCTCACGCGGGCCGAGGACCTGGTCTTTCACTTTCCGCGGGCCTATGAGGACCGCAGCGTCGTCAAGCGGCTGGCGGAGGTGCAGGACGGGGACCGGTGCAGCGTGCTGGCCCACGTGGCCACGCGTCCGGCCGCGGTGCGGATACGGGAGGGCATGGAGCTGCTCAAGTTCCGCATCTTTGACGACAGCGCCTTTGCCGAGGTGACCTTTTTCAACCAGCCCTGGGTCAAGGACCGCCTCGAGCACGGAGAGGCCTACCTGTTTTACGGCAGCTGGGAGGCCTTTCGGGGCCCGAAGCGCGTCACGAACCCCTCGTTCGAGCGGCCGGGCAGCCCCGACGCCGGCGCCATCCTGCCCATTTACCGCACGACGGCCGGCCTGAGCCAACACGTGCTCGGGGGGCTGGTCGGGCAGGCGGTGGAGCGCCTGGCGCCCGGCCTCGAGGACCCGCTGCCCGAGGACCTGCGCGCGGCCTACCAACTGGTCCCGCTGCAGCAGGCGATCGGCGACATCCACCGGCCGGGCAGCTCGGCGGCGGTCGAGCGGGCCCGCCGCCGCCTGGTGTTTGAGGAGCTGCTGGTGCTGCAGCTCGGCCTCTCGCGGCTGGGCCGGCACGCGCCAAACGAGACCTCGGTGCGCATCGACCCCTGCGACATGACGCCCTTTTACGAGGGGCTGCCCTTTCGCCTGACCGATGCGCAGCGGCGCGCGGTGGAGGAGGGGCTGGCCGATCTGCGGCGGCCGGTGGCCATGAACCGCCTGGTGCAGGGGGATGTGGGCAGCGGCAAGACGGCGGTGGCGGCCGCGCTGGCCTACGCGGCGGCGAGGAGCGGCTACCAGACCGCGCTGATGGCCCCGACCGAAATTTTGGCCGAGCAGCACCTGCGCACGCTGAGCGGCATGCTTTCGCCGCACGGCATCGGGACGGCGCTGCTGACCGGCGGCCTGCGGGCCGCCGCCCGGCGGGAAGCGCTGCTGGACATCTCGTCGGGCCGGGCCGCCGTGGCCGTGGGCACCCACGCCCTGCTCGAAGAGCAGGCCGCCTTCGCGGCGCTGGGCCTCGTGGTGACCGACGAGCAGCACCGCTTTGGCGTGGCCCAGCGCAGCCGCCTGGCCGCCAAGGGGGACCGGCCCCACCTGCTGGTCATGTCGGCCACGCCGATTCCGCGGACGCTGGCGCTGATGATTTACGGCGACCTCGACCTCTCGGTCATCGACCAGCTGCCGGCCGGGCGCCGGAAGGTCGAGACCTACGTGGTGGACGAGTCCATGCGCCCGCGCATCGACCGCTTTATCAAAAAGCTGCTGGGCGAGGGGCGGCAGGCCTTTGTGGTCTGTCCGCTGGTGGAGGAGGGCGAGGACGACCGCAAGGCGGTGCAGAGCTACGCCAAGGCGCTGGGGGCGCTGCTGGCGCCCCACCGCGTCGAGGCGCTGCACGGGCGCATGAAGCCGGCCGAAAAGGAGGCCGTCATGCGCCGCTTTGCCGCCGGAGAGACGGCGGCGCTGGTCTCGACCACCGTCGTGGAGGTGGGAGTGGACGTCCCCAACGCCGCGCTGATGGTGGTCGAGAACGCCGAGCAGTTCGGCCTCTCCCAGCTGCACCAGCTGCGCGGGCGGGTGGGGCGGGGGGTGCACCAGTCCTACTGCATCCTGCTGTCGAGGAACAGGGGAGAGCGGGCCATGGAGCGGCTCAAGACGCTCTGCCGGACCGACGACGGCTTTGAGATCGCGCAGATGGACCTGCAGCTGCGCGGGCCGGGCGACTTTTTCGGCCGCCGGCAGCACGGCCTGCCCGCGCTGCACATCGCCGACATGGGCCGCGACCTCGAGGTGCTGCGGGAGGTCGGAGAGGCGGCCGCGCAGCTGCTGGCAGAGGACCCGGCGCTGGAGGGCCCCGCGCTGCGCGCACTGCGCGGGCGGGCCGAGGCGCTGTTTGAGCGCAGTGAAATCAGTTTAAACTAAGGCCTAAACGGCCAAAGCAACGCCTAAACGATCCAAGCGTCTAAACTGTCCTTGGGGAAGTTTCGAAAATAAGGAGGAGAACCGTGCAACACACCTATGACTGCATCATCATCGGCGCGGGGCCGGCCGGCATTTCGGCCGCACTGTACACGCTGCGCGCCAACCTGAAGACCCTGATCCTGCGCAAAGGGGGCGGGGCGCTCGAGCGGGCCGAGCAGATCGACAACTACTACGGCTTCCCGCAGGGCATCCCGGGCGCGCAGCTGCTGCAAAACGGCGAGCAGCAGGCGCTGCGCCTCGGGGCCGACCTGCTGGACTGCGAGGTCACCAAGCTGATGCCGGGGCCGCTGCAGGAGGTCACCACGACGGCCGGGGTCTTTACGGCGCCGGCGCTGCTGCTGGCCACCGGCACCGGCCGCAAGCGGCCGGCCGGCTTTGAGCTGGAGTCGTTCGAGGGCCGGGGCGTGAGCTACTGCGCCATCTGCGACGGGTTTTTCCACCGCGGAAAGGACGTGGCGGTGCTCGGGACCGGCGAGTACGCCCGCGCCGAGGCGCGGGAGCTGGCCGCCTTTGCGGGGTCGGTGACGCTGTTGACCAACGGGGCGCCGCTCGAGACCGACATGGGGGAGATCCCCGTGCTGACCGAGCGCATTGACGGGCTGGAGTCGGAGCAGCCCGACGGGCCGCTGACGGCGGTGCGCTTCAAGGACGGCAGCCGGCAGGCGGTCAGCGGGCTGTTCATCGCCATCGGCACCGCCTCGGCCAGCGACATGGCCCGCTCGGCCGGCATCGTGACCGGGCCCAAGGGCATTGTCACCGACCCGTCGATGCAGACCAACCTCAAGGGCGTCTTTGCGGCCGGCGACTGCGTGGGCGGCCTGTTCCAGATTGCAAAGGCGGTGGGGGAGGGCGCCGTCGCCGGCGTGGCCATGGCCGAGTTTGTGCGCAGCCAGAAAAAGGGGTAGGGGAGAACGCCGCCAAAAATTATCCTAAATTGTCAAATAAAGAAAGGGGATTTCACGAAATCCCTACGGTAAACTGCCACAATTTTAGATAAAAACTGTGGCAACATGCTGAAAAGGCCTAAAAACAAGACAACTTGTGGGTGAATGATTGATTTTTGCGGCGGTTGTAATTATAATTTACCCTAGGGAAATATCGTTTATCAATAAAAACAAAGGCACGACTCTTTGTCCGGAGGGCAGATCCCCCACGCTTGACGCTCCCCGGGGAGGAGTTGTGCGGTTTTGGAGAAAGGCGGTGAATACATGGCTGTAGAAATGCTGAAAAAAGTGAGCGAGGCTGAAGAGAAGGCCGACCTGATTCGCCGGCAGGCGAATGAAGCCGCCAAGGAAGCCCTGGAGCGGGCGAGAGCGTCCGCCAGGGAGCTGGTGGAGAACAGTGTGTCCAAAGTCAAGGCCGAGACGGCGCAAAAGCTGGCTGAGGCCGCCGCAAAGGCGGAGCAGGAGAGCGAGCGGTACCTGCAGGGCATTGCCGAGCAGGGCGAGCGCGTCAAGGAAGAGGCGAGGGCAAACCTGGCACAGGCGGTGGAGATTATTGTAGCAAAGGTTGTGAGTGTAAGTGGCTGAAGTCGTGATGAAAAAGCTTACTCTCGCAGGCGTGGCATCCGAAAAGCAAAGGCTGCTTGAGACGCTGGCCTTCTGCGGGGCGGTGGAGGTCAAGAACGCCTCCTACCTGCTCAAGCTCGAGGAGGAGCTGATGTCCGGCGCCTCCATGGATGCGGGGGATGCCTATGCACTGCGCGGCGACCTGGAAAAGCTGCAGGGCGCCGTCGGCGTGCTACAGCCATTTGCACCCAAAAAGAGTATGCTGGCTCCAAAACCCCAGATCTCACAAGGGGAGATGCAGGAAACGCTGCAGGATCGCGCGGCGGCGGTGGCGAGCGCCGAAGAGGTGCTGCGCATTGCGCGGGAGCGCGCCGCCATCGCGCCGGAGCGGGGCAAGATGGAGGGACAGATCCTCTCGCTCTCGCCCTGGGTCAAGACCGGCCTCCCGCTCTCGCTGACCGAGACCAAGTTTGTCAAGCTCCTGTACGGCACCTTTCCCGCGGCCGCCGACCTGCCGCAGACCCTTGAGCGCATGGAGGCCTACGACTGCGTGGTCAACCTGGTCTCCTCGGACACCAACGCCCACTACGTGCTGGTGCTGTACTGCAAGGGCGCGGAGGAGGAGGTGCTCTCGGCCCTGCGCGAGCTCTCCTTTTCACGCGTCCAGCTGCGCGAGTACGCGGGCACGCCGGCCGAGGAGATCTGCAAGCTCGAAAAGAAGATCGAAGAGGGCGAGCGCCTGTTCGAAACGCTGACGCAGGCGCTCGCGGCAAAGGGCGACGAGTCGCCTGCCGTACAGCGGATGATCGATTCGATCGGCAGCCGCATTTTGATCGAGGATGCCCACACCGACCTGATGGTGACGGCCCACACCTTCTTTTTGAACGGCTTTGTGCCCGAGACCAGGATCGGGACGCTCGAGCGGGCGCTGCGGGACTTTTCGGTGGCCTACCAGCTCGACGAGGTCGACCCCGAGGTGGACGACCCGCCGGTGCTGCTCAAAAACAGCAAGCTGGTGCAGCCCTACGAGATGGTCACGGAGCTTTATGGCCTGCCGCTGTACAACGGCATTGATCCGACCCCGGCCTTTGCGCCCTTCTTCTGGCTCTTCTTTGGCATCATGTTCGGCGATATGGCCTATGGCCTGCTGATGATGGCGATCAGCGGGCTGATACTGCTAAAGGTCAAACCCGAGGGATTCGCCAAAAAACTGTTTTCCCTGGTGTTCCAGGGCGGCGTGGCAGCCTTCATCATCGGGCTTGCCACCGGCTCCTTCTTCGGCGATGCAATCAGTATTTTTAGCGGCACCTTCCTGGGAAAGGCGGTTGGATTCAAGAGCTACTTCGACCCGTTAAAAAATCCGATGGAGATGCTGTACATCAGTTGTGTGCTGGGCATGATCCACCTGCTCTGGGGAATGACCCTCAAGTTTTACCTCTGTCTGAGAGAGAAGGATTATGCCGGGGCATTTTTTGACATCGGGCTCTGGTGGCTGCTTTTTGTCGGCATTGCAATGTTTGCCCTCAACGTCCCGATGGGGCGGTATGTGATGATGATAGCGGCAGTCGGGCTTGTGCTCACGCAAGGTCGTTCCAAGGGGAACATTTTCAGCAAGCTGTTTTCCGGCGTGTTGAGCCTGTACAACATCACCGGCTTTTTAGGGGATGTGCTGTCCTATGCCCGACTGATGGCGCTGATGCTGTCTTCGGCAGTCATCGCCAGCGTATTTAACGCCATCGGAGTCCTGGGCGGACCGTCGGTCATTGGGCTGGTCTTGTTTATCGTTGTATTTTGCATTGGCCATTTCGTCAACATGTTTACCGGCGGTCTGGGCGCCTATGTGCATGCAAGCCGTCTGCAGTACGTCGAATTTTTTGGCAAGTTCTATGACAGTGGCGGCCGGGCATTTATCCCCTACAAAGTACAAACAAAATACCATACATTGATCTCTGAGGAGGAAAACTGACATGTTTACAAGTGGAGTATCTCTGGCGATTCTTGGGGCTGCTGTTGCGGCTGGATTGGCGGGCACCGGATCTGCAATTGGCGTTGGTGTTGCCGGCGAGGCGGCTGCGGGCGTCGTTTCCGAAGACCCCGGCAAGTTCGGCCTCACCTTGCTGCTGCAGGCACTGCCCGGCACCCAGGGCATCTACGGCACGCTGATGGCCTTTCTGGTGTTGTCCAAGATCGGCGTCATCGGCGGCAATATCGTTCCGATTGACATTGAAACCGGTCTGCGCCTGCTCTTTGCCTGCGTGCCGATTGGTCTGGTCGGCTGGACCTCCGGCATTGCGCAGGGCAAAACTTGTGCCGCCGGTATCATTCTGATCGCCAAGCGGCCTGGGGAAATTGCCAAGGGCATGGTCTACGGCGCCATGGTTGAGACCTACGCCGTGCTTGCCCTGCTGATCTCCTTCCTGGCCTATGCCAACATTCATGTGTAGTGGCTGTGCGACCTCAATTACAGACTGGAAGTGATGTATTTGAAAGGCATTGAGAAAGTCGTCAGCCGCATCCTCGGCGATGCCGAGCTTTCTGCCGGCGAAATTGCCGCAAGGGCGGCTGATCAGGTCGCTGAAATCATGAAGGAAGCGGAGGCCGAGGCCGCACAGCTTTACAGTCAAGGGATCAAAGCCGCCGAAAGAGAGGTCGAAAATGTTCTCTTAAGGGGAAAATCCATTGCCGGGCTGGAAGGACGAAAGTCGCTTTTGGCTGCCCGCCAATCGCTGGTTGACGAGACCTTTGCCGAGGCCGAGAAAAGGCTGATGGAGCTGCGCCTTGACAAAGCAGCCTACCCCGAGTTGCTGGCTGACCTTGCGAAACCCCACCTGAAAGACGACAGCTGCATACTGTTGTCGAAAGAAGATTATCAAATGGCGGGCGAAGCGTTGCAAAAAAACTTGGGCGGCATTCCTGTGGAGGAGGCCGAAATTTCCCCCGGTGGTTTAATTGTAAAAAACGGCGGCATTGAACTCAACCTCACCTTTGTGGCGCTGCTGCGGCAGTACCGCGGAGAATTGGAGCAGGCAGTGGCATCCGCGCTGTTTCAATAGAGGAGGGGAGGAGAAGACATGTCCGAGGTGAAAAAGAGCGAACGCACCGATTTTTTAATGATCTCCGGCCGGACCAAGAGCCGGGAGGTCATGCTGATCGACACCGCAACGGCGGATAAGCTGATCGAGGCGTCGGATATGGTCGAGGTGCTCAAGCTGCTTGGAGAGCACGGGTATGACGTTGGCGGACTGGCGGGGGATGAAAAGAATCTCGCCGCCCGTCTGATCGAGAAGGATCGTGCCGAGACCGCCGAGCTCATCAGCCAGGCGGGCAAGGGCATGTTCGACTGCTTTCTCTACCCGCACGACTACCACAACCTGAAGGTGGCGCTCAAGAACGAACTGCTGCCCGAGCCGCTTGAACTCTTTGTGCACGGCGGCAGCATTCCGGTGGAGGAGCTGCGCGAGGCGGTCAAAAACCGCGAGCTCGGCCCGCTGACCCCGTCGATGCAGGTTGGTGTGCAGGAGGCGTTGGAGGCCTATAGCAAGACCGGCAACTCCCAACTGATCGACCTGACGTTGGACCGCTACTGCTTCAGAGACATGACGGCCTCCGCAAAGCAGGTCGGCAACGACTTTCTCGAGGGCTATGTGCGCACCAAGGTGGACGTGGCCAACGTGAAGGCGCTGCTGCGCATGCGCAAAATGGGCAAGTCACCCGAGTTTGCGGCCCAGGTCTTCTTCGACGGAGGCAACGTGCCGGCCGAGCGCTATGCCGAGGCCTACACCGCCTCCGAGGAGGAGCTCCCGGGGCTGCTTGTCGGCGTGGCCGCGCTGCTGCAGAAGGCGTTGGCCGAGCTGAACGGCGGCGGCGGGATGTCGGCTTTTGAGCTCTACTGTGACGACCACCTGATGGCGTATGTGCGCAAGGTCAAGTATGTGCAGTACGGCGCCGAGGTGCCCATGGCCTACCTGCTGGCCAAGGAGACCGAGTACATCGTCATCAGCATGATTTTGGCCGGTCGCCAGACGGGACTTTCGGCGGCCCAGATCAAGGAAAGGTTGAGGGCGCTGTATGTATAAAATTGGTGTCATCGGCGACCGGATTTCGGTCCAGGGCTTCGCGGCGGTCGGGCTGACAACCTTTGCCGTCAACGGACCGGAAGAGGCGTCTGAAATTCTGAAGGGCACGGAGGTGCAGGACTACGCGGTGATCTACATCACCGAGCAGCTGGCCGCACAGTGCGAGGCGGCCATCGCCATGCACCGCTACAGCCGCACGCCTGCGGTCATCCTGATCCCGGGCAAGGAGGGCAGCCTGGGCATCGGCCTGCGCCAGGTGGGCAAGCGCGTGGAAAAGGCCGTTGGCTCCAACATTTTTGGTGATTAAGCGAAAGATGGTGAACTGAATGATTGATGGAAAAGTGGTTAAGATCTCCGGACCACTGGTCGTAGCCTCCGGCATGCGCGAAGCCAACCTGTTTGACGTCGTGCGCGTCGGGCCCAACCGCCTGATCGGTGAAATCATCGAAATGCGGGGCGGCGAGGCTTCGATCCAGGTCTATGAGGAGACCTCCGGCCTGAAGCCGGGCGACACCGTCGCGACCACCGGCGCACCGCTCTCGGTGGAGCTGGCGCCCGGCCTGGTCGGCAGCATTTTTGACGGGATTCAGCGCTCGCTGGAGGCCATAAAGAAACTTTCAGGGGCCAGCCTTGAGCGGGGCATCGAAGTGGCGCCGCTCGACCATGAGAAGAAGTGGCACTTTGTCCCCACGGTCGAGCCGGGCGCCTCGGTGGTGCCGGGCGACGTGGTGGGCACCGTGCAGGAGACCGGCCCGGTGCTGCACAGGATCATGGTGCCGCTGGGCGTCACCGGCACCGTGGAGTCCATTTCGGAGGGCGACTTTACGATTGACGAGACCGTCTGTGTCGTCAAGGGGGAGGGCGGCGCCCGCAACCTGACCATGACGCAGACCACCCCCGTGCGCCGCTCCCGGCCCTACAAGACCAAGCTGATGCCCCAGCGCCCGATGACGACCGGACAGCGCATCATCGACACACTTTTCCCGGTTGCCAAGGGCGGCACCGCCGCCGTCCCCGGCCCCTTCGGATCGGGCAAGACGGTGGTGCAGCACGCGCTGGCCAAGTGGAGCGACGTGGACCTGGTGGTCTACATCGGCTGCGGCGAGCGCGGCAACGAGATGACCGACGTGCTCAAGGAGTTCCCCGAGCTGATCGACCCGCGCACCGGCGAATCGCTGATGCAGCGCACGGTGCTGATCGCCAACACCTCCAACATGCCGGTGGCGGCCCGCGAGGCCTCCATCTACACCGGCATCACGATTGCCGAATACTACCGCGACATGGGCTATTCGGTGGCCGTCATGGCCGACTCCACCTCCCGCTGGGCCGAGGCCCTGCGCGAGATGTCGGGCCGTCTCGAGGAGATGCCCGGCGAGGAGGGCTACCCCGCCTACCTCACCTCCCGTCTGGCCCAGTTCTATGAGCGCGCAGGCCGCGTGGCCTGCCTGGGCAGCGACGGCCGCGAGGGCTCGCTGACCGCCATCGGCGCCGTGTCGCCGGCCGGCGGCGACCTGTCCGAGCCGGTGGCGCAGGCCACCATGCGCATTGTCAAGGTGTTCTGGAGCCTCGACTCCAACCTGGCCTACCAGCGCCACTTTCCGGCCATCAACTGGCTGACCAGCTACTCGCTGTATGCCGACAGTGTGGGCGCCTGGCTCAACGAAAACGTCAGCGAGCACTGGACCGCGCTGCGCGCCCGCGCGATGGCCCTGCTGCAGCAGGAGGCCGAGCTGCAGGAGATTGTGCAGCTGGTCGGCGTGGACGCCCTGTCGGCCGAGGACCGCATGGTGCTCGAGGTGACCCGCTCCATCCGCGAGGACTATATCCAGCAAAACGCCTTTGACGTGACCGACTCCTACTCCACCTACGACAAGCAGTACAAGATGCTGGCGCTGGTGATGAGCTTTTACGATGCCGGCCTCCAGGCCCTGGCCCAGGGCGTCGAGCTGGACGCGATCATCGCGCTGCCCGTGCGCGAGCGCATCGCCCGCGCCAAGGAGGTCCCCGAGGACCGCGTGGACGCGGCCTATGCTCAGATCGCACAGGAGCTCGAACAGCAGCTGACCGATTTGCTCGGAAAGGGGGCGGCCTAAATGCCCAGAGAGTACAGGACCATTGAAGAGGTTGCGGGACCGCTGATGACCGTGCGCGGCGTGGAGGGCGTGGCCTACGACGAGCTGGGCGAGATTGAGCTTGCAAACGGCGAAATCCGCCGCTGCAAGGTGCTGGAGGTCAACGGCTCCGACGTCATGGTGCAGCTGTTCGACTCGGCGGCCGGACTCAACCTCAGCTCCTCCAAGGTGCGCTTTCTGGGCCGGAGCCTCGAGCTGGCCGTCTCCTCCGACATGCTCGGGCGCGTGTTCTCCGGCATGGGAGACCCCATTGACGACGGCCCGGCCATCATCGCCGACAAGCGCATGGACATCAACGGCCTGCCGCTGAACCCCTCTGCGCGCGACTACCCCTCCGAGTTCATCCAGACCGGCGTGTCGGCCATCGACGGCCTCAACACGCTGGTGCGCGGGCAGAAGCTGCCCATCTTCTCGGGCTCCGGCCTGCCCCACGCCGAGCTGGCCGCGCAGATCGCGCGCCAGGCGCGGGTGCTGGGCAGCGGCGCCAACTTCGCCGTCGTGTTTGCCGCCATCGGCATCACCTTCGAGGAGGCCGACTTCTTCATCTCGGACTTCCGCAGGACCGGCGCCATCGACCGCACCGTGCTGTTCATCAACCTGGCCAACGACCCCGCCATCGAGCGCATCAACACCCCCCGCATGGCGCTGACCGCGGCCGAGTACCTGGCCTTTGAGAAGGACATGCACGTGCTGGTCATCCTGACCGACATCACCAACTACGCCGAGGCGCTGCGCGAGGTGTCGGCCGCCCGCAAGGAGGTCCCCGGACGCCGCGGCTACCCCGGCTACCTGTACACCGACCTGGCCAACCTCTACGAGCGGGCCGGCCGCGTGGAGGGCAAGAGCGGCTCCATCACGATGATCCCGATCCTCAGCATGCCCGAGGACGACAAGACCCACCCCATCCCCGACCTCACCGGCTATATCACCGAGGGACAGATCATCCTGGCCCGCGAGCTGCACCGCAAGGGGCTCCAGCCCCCGATCGACGTGCTGCCCTCCCTCTCCCGCCTCAAGGACAAGGGCATCGGCGTGGGCAAGACGCGCGAGGACCACGCCAACACGATGAACCAGCTCTTCGCCGCCTACTCGAGGGGCAAGGACGCCAAGGAGCTCATGTCCATCCTGGGCGAGGCGGCCCTGACCCAGATCGACCTGCTCTACGCCAAGTTTGCAGACGAGTTTGAAGTGAAGTACGTGTCGCAGGGGTATGGCGCCAACCGCTCGATCGAGGAGACCCTTGAGATCGGCTGGCAGCTGCTTTCGATCCTGCCCAAGTCGGAACTCAAGCGCATCAAAGAGGATTTGATCGAGAAGTACTACCCCGAAAACAGTTAGGGGGGCGGACAGATGGCGAGATTGAATGTCAACCCCACCCGCATGGAGCTCACGCGGCTCAAAAAGCGGCTGCGCACCGCCCAGCGCGGTCACAAGCTGCTCAAAGACAAGCGCGACGAGCTGATGAAGCAGTTCCTCGAAATGGTCCGCCAGAACCGCGCGCTGCGCCGCGCGGTGGAGGAAAAGCTCATGCGGGCGCACGGCAGCTTTGTGCTGGCCGCCGCCGCGATGAGCGAGGAGAGCCTGGCCGAGTCGCTGATGTGCCCGCGCCAGACCGTGTCGGTGGAGGTCTCGACCCGGAACGTCATGTCGGTCAACGTGCCCAAGTTTGATTTTCAGATGTCGGGCGACCGCAGCGACATCTACCCCTACGGATTTGGCTTTACGTCGGGCGAGCTGGACGCGGCCGTGTTTGAGCTCGGCAGCGTGCTGACCGAGCTGCTCGAACTGGCCCAGATGGAAAAGGCGGCCGAGCTCATGAGCGATGAGATCGAGAAGACCCGCCGCCGCGTCAATGCCCTCGAGTACGCCACCATCCCCAACCTCCAGGAGACCATCCGCTACATCACGATGAAGCTGGAGGAGAACGAGCGCGGCAACATCACCCGCCTGATGAAGGTCAAGGACATGATGATTGCCGAGCAGATCGCCGCCAGCCGCGCCCGCACAGAAAAGGCCGCCGGACAGTGACGGATGTGGAAACAACGGCGCTTTAGCAAATGAGCATCAACGCGAACGACAAGCAAAAGGCCCCCTGCCGTCTGGCAGGGGGCCTTGCCCGTTTTGGGGGGCTTTTGGGTCTCTTGGCCTTTGGACCTTGGGTGGGTGCCCGCCGCTGGGTATTCGAGGTAAAGACGCGCAGCGGCGCGGCGGGCGTTCTGGGCAAAGCAGCGTGGCAGCATGACATAGGCCCTTGCCTATTTGTTCTTGGGGCTCTTGGCTCCTGAACCTTGGGTGGGTGCCCATGCCGGTGCACGGGGGCAAAGCCGC
>JAAYBB010000040.1 GCA_012719075.1 Clostridiales bacterium
CAGGATCAAACTCTCTGTTTATTTCAGAGTGTTTTTCTCTGCTCATGTTGCGCAGGTGCTCCCCCTAAGGGCGCTCCTGCGGCTTTATCTTTCTTGTCGCGCAAAAGGCAGCCAAAAGCCGCCCCCCGCACTTTGACAAGGGCCTTTTTCTTCCCGTGTTGTTTAATTTTCAAGGTCCAGTCGCCACGCATAAAATTGAGGCGAGGCGAATTTTAGTTTACCATGACCTATACCCGTTGTCAAGTGTTTTTTGGGCACAGTTCAATGATTTTTCGGCTTTTTCGCGCCGTTCCCATGCCCTACGACGTAAACAGCCCAACGTCGGGGATGTCGGTGTCGCCAATGGTCGGCGCGACCGTCTCGACCGGCGTGAGGTCGGGCTCCTGCGGCTCGACCGGGGGCACGGTCGGCTCGGTCGGGGGCTGTGTGCTCCCGCCCGGTTCGGCCGGCGTCGGTGTCGGCTCGGGCTCGGGCTCCGGCTCGGGCTCCGGCTCGGGTTCGCGCACGGGTGGGCGGCCGCCCGGATTCATCGGCGCGGCCTTGCTGTAGTCGGTGTAGACCCGCGCCTCGGGCGCGCCGGTGCCGCCGAAGAACTCGGTGCAGAGGTCGTAGGTGGCCTGCTCCTCGTGCAGGAAGTAGGAGATCTCCCCCACATAGCCGCCCACGCCGGGCAGCTCGTGGATCGTGACGGCGTCCTCGGCCTTGAACAGCCGGACGGCCGAGGCCTTGTTCAGCACGTCGCCAAGCGTGATGTTGGTGCTGACGTAGGGCGCCATCTGGTTGAAGAGCTCGGGCAGCTTGAGCAGGTATTCGGGCTTCAGCTTCTGCTCGATCAGGGCCTTGATGAAGTCCTGCTGCACCCGGGCCCGCTGGACGTCGCCCTCGAGGTAGTTGCGAAAGCGCACCAGCTGAATGGCCTTGGGGCCGTCGAGGTGCTGCGGCCCCTTTTTGAGGGCGATCGTCAGGTTCTGATAGGGGTCGCGGTAGTTCATGTCGCGCGGCACGTCGAAGTCGACGCCGCCCAGCACGTCGATGACCTCCTCAAAGCCGGCCAGGTCCACCAGCGCGTAGTAGTGGACCGGCGCACCGGTGAGCTCCTTGACGCAGCCGATCAGCCCCTCCATGCCCTCGCGGCCGAACACGGCGTTGATCTTGCCGTAGCTGTTGCCCAGCTTGATGCGGGTGTCGCGAAACAGCGAGAGCAGGTCCACCGTCTTCTGGTCGAGGTCCACGCGGACCAGCATGATGCTGTCGGTCCGGTAGTCCCCCTTGTCGGTGCCCAGCAGCAGCAGATTGAAGGCGCCGGTGGCCGGCCGGTCGGCAGCGGCCTCGAGGTCGATGCCGGCGGGCGGCTCCTCCACCATTTTATTGAAGGCCGAGATGGTGGAGGCCACAAACCAGCCGATCACAAAGAGCAGCACCGCCAGCAGCGCCAGGATGCCGGAGCGCAGCAGCGGTCCCGTCTTCTTTTTTTCTTGTTCCATAGATGACTCCCAGCAAACATTTCCGGCATGGTTCCCGGACTCTAGTTTGGATGAAAAGGCGAAAAATAACCGTCGACGCCTGACAGCGCCTGTTTCTTTTGACCGGTTTGTCCGGCGTTTTGTTCCCGCCGGCCAAGCGCGCCGCAAAAAGAGAGGGAGACGAAGGCGATTCGCCGTCGTCTCCCTTGATCCATCGTCTTTGCTTGATCCATCGTCTTTGCTTGATCCATCGTCTTTGCCGGCCGGCTCAGTCCATGTCGATGGCGTTGAGCAGGTCCCGCAGGGTCCTAGCCTCCTCGGGCGTCAGGGTCACACCCTTGCCCATCTTGGCCTTGTTTGGCGACCAGTCCCGAATGTCGTACTTGGGGTCCCGGTCGTTCCAGCTGATGAGGTTGAGCTCCTTTGTCCACCCGGAGCGCTCCGAAAGAACCCCCAGCTGGGCCGTGATCTCATACTTGAATTCGGGCACTGTCGACGCACCTCCGCAGGCGTTCTTGCCATCACCGCAGGCTTTGGTCCAAATATATCAGATTCGGGTCGGAGAATCAACCTTTTATCCTAAAATATTTTAGGCGGAGGCGGGTTGCGCGCCCCTGCGCCGCAGTCAGGGCCGCCGGCCGTCGAGGTGGAGCAGCAGCGCCAGGCGCCCCTTTTTGGTCTGTCCCGCCACCTGGTGCAGGCGAAACCGCCCGCTGCCGCGCAGCGTGACGGCGTCCCCCTCGCGCAGCGCGCGGTCGGGCTTTTGGCAGATCAGCCCGTTGACCTGCACGCGGCCGGCTGCGATCTGCTCCTGCGCCCGGCCGCGGGAGAGGCGAAAGGCGGCGCCGAGCACGCCGTCCAGCCGGGGCGAGGAGACCGTGACGCGCAGCTCCTGCGGCGGCAGGGCCGGCGCGATGGGCTCGCCCGGCGCAAGCGGCCGCAGGGTCAGCCTTGCGCGGCCGGCCTGTATCAAGTTTTGACACAGAAAGTCGGCGCAGTCCTCGCAGACCAGCAGCACGGCGCCAAGCGGCTCGACCAGCAGGTCGCCGATCCGCTCCCGCCCCAGCTGCAGCCCCATCAGCGCGCCGAGGTAGTCGCGGTGGGTCAGCCCCTCGGTGGCGGTCTCGGCCCGCAGCGGCAGAAGCCGGCAGGCCGCCTGCACCGCTTCGGGCGGCGGGTCCCAGTCGTTCAAAAAGACCGCCACGCGGCGCTCGGCCCCCTCGAAGCCGCCCCAGAGCGCAACGGGGATGCCGGCCGCCCGCAGCACCGCGGCGGCCAGCCCCTGCTGCCTGGGGTCTAAAAAGCGGGTGGCCCCGGGCCGGTCCTGCCCCGCGCAGGCCTGCGCGAGGTCGAGCAGGTGCCCGAGCCACATGCGGTCCCCGGGCAGGGCGGCATAGCGGTCGAGCAGCTCGCCCCGGTTCACGCGGCTACTCGTCCACGCCGCGCTGGGCGCGCAGCCAGGCCCCGCTCTTGTACCGCCAGGCGTACAGGATGGTGCGCAGGATGTAGTCGACCGCCACGGCAAAGTAGGAGGCGTAGGCCCCGAAGCCGAAGAAGGTGGTCAGGACGGCGATGGTGACCACGCGGCCGCCCCACAGCGCGCCGATCGTGATGATGGGCGGCACGATGGAGTCGCCGATGCCGCGGAAGGAGGCCGGCGCCACCTGGGCAAACCAGACCAGCGGCGCGATGTAGAGCGGGTTCCAGGTGATCATGCGCTTGGCGATCAGGGCCGACTCGGGCTGGAGGTTGTAAATCTTGGGGAACTGCCCGGCCAGCGTGACCGGCAGGATCGAGAACACCAGCCCAAACCAGAAGGCGAAGAAGCAGAGGTCCTTAAAGGCCCGCACCATGCCCTCCTGGTCGCCGCGCCCCTTGGCCATGCCCATGATGGCCGGCGCCATGCCGATGACAAAGGTGGAGCCGGTGCACTGCAGGTCCAGGATCTGGGTGAAGACGACGTTGGCCGACAGGTGCATGGCTCCGCCGTTGTCGAGGATGAAGCGGTTCATCACGAGGCGGGCGCCGACAAAGAAGAAGCTCTGCATGCCGGTGGGCACGCCCAGCCGGATCATGGTCTTCTGGGTGGCCAGGTCCAGCTTAAAGGTGAAGAAGTCGGAGAGCCTGGTGCAGATGCCGGTGCGGCTGACCAGGAGGAGGCCCAGCAGCGTCCCGATGACCCGCCCGAGCAGCGAGGCCAGCGCGGCGCCCTGAATGCCCAGCCGAAAGCCGTAGATGAACAGCAGCGACAGCGCGAAGTTGGACAGGTTCATCAGCACCGACATGTACATGGCCTTGCGGGGCTCCCCAACGCCGCGCAGCACCTGCGTGGTGTTGCTGTAAAAGCAGTAAAAGGGGTAGGAGATGCAGGTGATCATCAGGTAGGTGCGGGCCGCCGAGATCATCTCGGCCCCGGCCGCGTTGCCCAGCGCCAGCTTGATCACGGCGCCGTTGAACAGCGTGACCAGCGCCGTGGCCAGGCAGGCCACCATCAGCGAGGAGCTGTAGGACTGCTTGACCACCCGCCTGACCGCCTGCTGATCCCCCTTGCCGACGTACTGCGCCGCCATGACCGCGCCGCCAAAGCCGATTGCGACGATGGTGAAGGAGACCAACTGATTGACCTGATCAATGACGCTGACGCTCGACATGGAGCTCTGTCCCAGTTTGCTGACGATGATGGTGTTGGCCATCGGCAGCAGGGTGATGAAGAGCTGATCGACCAGGACCGGCATCAGCAGCTTCAACATGCTCTTGCGATCCAGTTGCAAGCTTGTTTCCTCCCTAAATTCAACGGTTGCCCGTATTTCTATGTGTTTAAGGGGCGGCAGGGCCGGCGGGCGCCGGGTCTTTGGCGGACGGCCGGCAATGGGCTTGAAGGGCCTTCGGGGTCCCCCGGGACGGTCGGCCAAGGGGCCGGGGCCGCCGGGCGCCGGCAATGGGTTTGAAGAGCCTTCGGGGTCCCCCGGGACGGCCGATCAAGGGGCCGGGGCCGCCGGGTTCTTTGGCGGCCCGCAGAGGGGCCGGGGCCAAAGCGCAGCGGCTGCGCCTTTTTGTGGTATGCGCACGCAGGCGCGCGCGGGCATCTGCGGATGTTGATGTGGCGAAAGAGGTGCTCCTCCATGTATGCCGCACGCAGGCGCGCGCGGACATCTGCCAGGTGACGGTGGGCCGCACGGCCTCCACGATGTCCGTATGCGCACGCGCGCGCGGGCATCTGCCAGGTGACGGTGGGCCGCACGGCCTCCACGATGTCCGTATGCGCACGCGGGCGCGCGCGGGCGGACATCTGCGGCATTTGCATGCGGCATCTGCATGGAGCAATCGTCGTCGGGTGGTCGGGTGAATGTATGCACAAGCAGGCGCGCGGGCGGCCGGGGCGCCGGATTTTCCGGCAGTTGCCGGCCGGCCCGATGTGTCGACAGCAGAAGCGCAGCCGCCCCTTGTCTGCAAGGGCTGCTGCGCCTGGTGCCGGAGACCGGGTTCGAACCGGCACGGGTATCGCTACCCACGGGATTTTAAGTCCCGGGCGTCTTCCAGTTTCGCCACTCCGGCGGTTTTTGGCGGAGAAAGCCCGCCTGCTTATCAGTTTACTTGATCGAAACGGCCGCTGTCAACCAGAGAATCGGCCGGCGCTTTGGCCGCGGGCCTGGAAAAACACCCCGCCCCTCTGCGCCTGTCCGCCCGGGGCGGAAAGGCCCGCGGCGGGGACGGAAACGCCGGCGCTGCAAGCAACCTGCCTGCACGCTGTCCTTTCGGGCAGGGCGCCGGCACGCGGGTCTGTTTGGGGTCTCCCGGCGGCGCCGGCCCGATAAAAAGCACCTGCCTGTACCCTGCCCTTTCGGGCAGGGCGGTCGGCACGCGGGTCTGTTTAAACGGCTTGGCGGGGCCGGCCCGGCAAAAACGCCCGCCTGCCCCGTGGGGGTCCGTTTTGCAGCGGGGGCCGGCCTAGACCTTCCCGTAGCCGCCCGGGTTTTGCCGCTCAAAGCGCCAGGCGTCGCGGCAGATGTCCTCGATGCTACAGACCGCCTCAAAGCCCAGCTGTGCGCGGGCCAGCGCCGTGTCGGCCCAGCAGGCCGCGAGGTCGCCGGGGCGCCTTGGCCCCAGCTCATAGGGCACCGAAACGCCACTCACCCGCTCAAAGGCGCCGATCAGCTCCAGCACGCTGACCGGCCGCCCGCCCCCGAGGTTGAAGGTGTGGACGCCCGGCCGCTCGAGCGCCGAAAGCGCCCTGACATGGCCGTCGGCCAGGTCGCAGACGTGGATGTAGTCGCGCAGCGCGGTGCCGTCGGGCGTGTCGTAGTCGCCGCCGTGGACGGTCAGCGGCTTCAGCCGCCCCGACGCGGCGCCGGTCAGGGCGGGCAGCAGGTTGGCCGGCGCATCGCCGGCGTCCTCGCCCAGCTCGCCCGAGGGGTGCGCGCCGGCCGCGTTGAAGTAGCGCAGCAGCACGGCCGAAAATTCCGCATCCCCGCCCGCGACGTCGCGCAGCATGCCCTCGACGGCCGCCTTGGTGCGCCCGTAGGGGCTTGCGGCCGGCAGCAGCGGCATGTCCTCGCGCACCGGCTGCTGCGGCTGCGGGCCGTAGACGGCGGCCGAGGAGCTGAACAGCAGCCGCCGGACGCCCTGCATGGCCATGACCCGCAGCAGCGTCAGCGTGCCGCCGAGGTTGTTCTCGTAGTAGGTCACCGGCTGCCGGATGGCCTCCCCGGCCGACTTGAGGCCGGCCAGGTGCACCACGGCGCCGATCGGCCGGTTCTCGTCAAAGACGCCCAGCAGCGCCTGGCCGTTGCGCACGTCGCAGTCGTACAGCTTGAGCTGCGCGCCGGCCATCGCGGCCACGCGCTGCAGCGCCGTGCGCCCACTGTTGCAGAAGTTGTCCACCGCCACCACCCCGTGCCCCTGCTCCAGCAGGGCCAGGCAGAGGTGGCTGCCGATGTATCCGGCTCCGCCGGTCACTAAAATGGTCATGGTTCCTCCTATTCTCCCAGGGCCCCTTGCGCCGAGGCGCTCAGTCCTGCGCCTCCAGCCTCCGCCGCACCTCCTGCAGCAGCATCAGCAGCCCGCGCTTGCCCGGCGCGCCCTGCAGCCGCCGCTCCCCCTCCACAAAGAGGGCCGGCAGCTCGTCGCAGCACAGGCCCAGCGCCTCGGCCTGCGGCCGCTCCAGCCGCTCAAAGGTCCCGATGGCCGGCCGCAGCTCGGGCATGACGGCGGCCATTTCGGCCATCCAGCGGTCGACTTTTGCACAGTCGGCGCAGTCCGCCCGCCAAACATAGTAATTCTTCACAGCTCTTCCCCCCTGATCCCCGGTGTCTCATCTCCCATGGCGCGCAGCCGGGCCCGAATGCGCAGCACCTCGGCCGCCATGCGCAGCGAGTCGCGCAGCAGCGAGACGCTGGACGCGCCGTGCCGCTGCACCGCGACCGGCATTTCGCACAGGCGGTACCCGCGCCGCTGCGCCAGCCCCAGCAGCTCGAGGTCGTAGGCAAAGCCGTTGACCACGCAGTCGCGAAACAGCGCGCGCGCCGCCTCGCCGCGCAGGGCCTTGAGGCCGCACTGGCTGTCGCCGACCGGGATGTGCAGCAGCCCCTGTACGTAACGCGCGAAGACGCGCGAGGCCAGGCGGCGCAGCGGCGGGTAGTCGCTGTAGCCGTCCCCGCCCAGCCTGCGCGAGCCGCAGAGCAGGTCGGCCCCCGCGGCCTCGAGGTGCCGGGCCGCCTGCAGCAGCGCCTCGGTGCCGTAGGCCAGGTCGGCGTCGGTGATCAGCACCAGCTCGCCGGCCGAGGCCAGCACGCCGCGGCGCACCGCGTGCCCCTTGCCCCGGTTGTCGGGGTAGGAGACCAGCCGCAGCCGGCCGGCAAAGCGCCGCGCGATTTCGGGCCCCCGGTCGCGGCTGCCGTCGTCGACAAAGATCAGCTCCAGCGGGCAGTCAAAGCGGCCCTGCAGCGCAAGGCACCGCTCGACGGTGTCCTGCAGCAGGGCGGCTTCGTTGTAAAACGGAATGACCAGCGAGACCGACGTTGCCTGCATCGGGGATCTTCCTTTGTCAGTGGGGCGCAGCCCCGGTTGCCTTGGTTGTCCGCCCTTCCAAAAGACGGCCTATTGCCACTTGTCGGCCTGGGCCAGCGCCACTTCGCGCGCCTCGCGCACCATGGTCTCGATGATGTCCCTGCAGCTGGCCCTGCGCGCCACGGCGCCGGCCGACTGCCCGGCCAGGTAGGTCGACTTCTCGGGGTCGCCCTCCTTGACGGCATTGGCCATGCCGCCGCCCAGCAGCGTCTTGGCCGTCTCGTAGCCCTGCTCCTTGAGCGCCTCGAGATAGCGCTCCAGCATCGGCGAGGTCACGCTGCGCACGTTGCGCATGGTGCCCGGATTGCGGTAGACCCGCGTGTCGCTCTCCATGGCCTTGACGATGGCGTCCTTGTAGCCGTCCGACACGTTGCACTCGTCGGCCACGATGAAGGCGGTGCCGCACTGCACGCCCTCGGCCCCCAGCGCGAAGGCGCCGGCCATGCCGCGGCCGTCGCCGATGCCGCCGGCCGCCACGATCGGGATGGAGCAGAGGCGGGCGGCCACCGGGAGCATGGACATCGTGGTCACCTCGCCGATGTGGCCGCCGGCCTCGGTGCCGGAGCAGACCACCGCGTCGGCGCCGAGGTCCTGCATCTTCTTGGCCACGGTGGCCGAGGGCACCACCGGCATGACCTTGAGGCCGGCCTCTTTCCACTTCTGCATGTACTGCTTGGGGGAGCCGGCGCCGGTCGTGACGACGGGCACCTTCTCCTCGATCAGCAGGTCGGCGATCTCGGCGGCGTTGGGCATCAGCAGCATGACGTTGACGCCGAAGGGCCGGTCGGTCAGCTCCCGAATCCGGGCGATGGCCGCGCGCAGCTGGTCGGCCGGGCCGACCGAGTTCAAAATGCCCAGGCCGCCCGCGTTGCTGACCGCGGCGGCGAGGTCGGCGTCGGACACGCCGGCCATGCCCCCCTGGATGACGGGGTATTCAATGCCGAACAATTCTGTGATGCGGGTCTTCATTCTATACACGCTCCTTCTATCTGCCAAATCAATCATGGATTTCAGGGTTTAAATGGGGGCTTTGCTCACGCAGTGCGCCGCAGCCGGCAGGGCCGGGCGGGCAGCGGAGCTGTCCCGCTTTGCGTGTCAGCCGCCCCGCAGCGCATGGTAGCGCGCCAGAAAGGCCTGCTCCACCTGCTCGGGCGGGCGAACGTCGCAGTCGGGCGGGCGCAGGCAGGGCGGCGGCGGGTCGTAGATCAGCAGGCCGTCGCGCAGCTGCAAAAACTCGTGGTGCAGCATGGCGTCGTCCACCTCCCGCACCAGCGCCCAGGCGGCCTCGCCGAGCTGCGAGAGCCCAAAGGCCGCCTGCACGGCAAGGTCGATCTGCCGCTCCAGCGCCAGGTAGTCGGGCAGCAGGCACTTGACGGGGCGGATCAGGTCGCTCAGATAGGCCTCGCCGGCGTCGTGCAGCAGGCAGGCCAGCTGCAGCGGCGGCGCATACCCGCGCGCCTCGGCCTCGAGCGCGCAGTTGAGGCTGTGCTGCGCCACCGAGTAAAAGTGCCTGATGTGCCCGCCGGCGCGGCAGACCAGCGACAGCGCGTGGGCCACATCCTCAATCAGGATGTCCTGCGGCAGGATGGCCTCCACCCGGACCGGGCGCCCGCTGTAGCAGTTCATCGGCCCCACGGCGGATCAGCTCCCGCCGGCGTCGGCGTCGGCCTCCTGCTGCTCTTCGTCCAGGAGGTCGTCGAGGCCGATGCCCGAGGGGTCCACCCCCTCCTCACCGGCCGCCTCCGGCTGGAAGCTGTCGTTTTTGAGGTAGCGGTCGACCATCTGGTCGATCACCTGCTGGTTGCGCTGCTCCTCGTGCCCGTCGTTGAAGGTCTCCAGCAGCTGCGTGATCACCTTGACCACCATGCCGTTGAAGACCACCTCCTCTGCGGTGCCCTGGTTGTAGTAGTCGGCGTACTCGGCCTGCAGGTCCTCTTCGCGCAGCGGATAGCGCTTGATGATATAGTAGCCGTAATGGCCCTCGCCCACGCCGAAGTCCCCCTCCTCAAGCGAGAAGGCGACGTCCTTGAAGCTCTGGTCAAAGCCGATGGCCCGGTCGATCACATAGCCGTCGGGCAGCGAGGCCATGCCGGGGTCCTCGTTGTGGGCGGCCAGCAGCGCGTCAAAGTCGGCGCCGGCCTCCAGCTGCTTGAGGACGTCGTCCTTGAGCGCCGTCTTGGCGGCGACCTCCTCGGCCGGCAGGGCCTCGTAATTGTCGTCGATGGTCTTGATTAAAATCTGCTTGACCCGGCGGAAGTCCTGCCGGAACTGGTCCATGACGTCCTGCTCGGTCAGGCCCTCCTCGCCGCGCATGTCGGCCAGCAGCTGCTCGATGCGGTGGCTGTTGCGGATGTTCTCCTCAAAGAACTGCACGGTCATGCCGTAGTTGATGATGTTGCGGACATAGGCCTCCCGGCCGCCCGAGGACTGCACGTAGTAGTCGATCTCGGACTGGACGTCGGCCAGCTCGGCCTCGCCCAGCTCCAGGCCGCGCTGCGCATAGAGCGACAGCAAAAAGGCCTCGTTGATCGAGTGGTAGACGGCGTTGTCCACCAGGTAGGTGCGGTAGGTCTCGCCCTCCTCCTCGGAGTAGGGCAGCGCCTCCTGCTGAAAGTCCTCAAACCGGCGGTTGAGTCCGTTTTCCTCCTGGATGGCCAGCGCCGAGAAGTAGTCGTAAAAGGCCTCCGCGGAGATGCTGACCTCCCCCTTGGTGACGGCCGGCTCCTTGGGAAACTCGCTCTTGTTGCAGCCCGCCAGCAGGCCGACGGTCATCGCCGCGGCGGCCAGCAGCGCAAGCCCTCTGTTTTTTTTGTCCATACGTCCACATTCCTCCGAATTCCTTTGCTGTCTTCGGGCCCACGGTCTGTCTGCGCCCGCGCGCGCAAAAAAGGCGCCGGCAGGCGGTCAAAATCCGATCATTTTATTATAGTACGCCCCGCTTTAAATGTCCATCTCTTTTTGGCCGCGCCGGCGGAGCGGAAGACGTGCGGAGCGTGAGACTGCGGCGGTGATTGGCGTGCCCCCAACCGCGGCAAAGCCGGCAAGAGGCGCAAAAAAAGACAACCCGCAAAAGGGGGTATAGACACCGTAAAGGCGGCGGGAACTCCCACAAGGACACAGCGGCTTTTAACACCGCTGTCCAAGGGGATCCCCGCCGCCATCAGCATATCCAAACGGACAGGGTCTGTCAACCTCGATTGAGTGGGACAGCAGTTGAGACAACAAGGGCAGCCGATTTGCATATAGGGTTTCAAGGCCCTGGAGAACCGCAAGGGTCCGCCATTGCAAAATCGGCTGCCGCCAGCAGCATATCCAAACGGACAGGATCTGTCAACCCCGACTGGCCGGGACGGCCTTTGAGGGCCGGTCTGCCGGACGTCGGCAAAGAGCAGCCGGGCTCACTCACAAACGACAGAGTGAGCCCGGCTGCAAGGCGGACAGGCGGGGCCGCCACGCCTCAATCCGACAGCTTGAGCTGTTTTTCGGTGCCGTTCCAGGGCTTCCAGATGCCCTCGTCCCAGCCGGCGCCCGACTGCCCGCCCAGGCCGGTCAGGCCGCTCTTCGCGCTTCCGGGGACGCTGAATCCGTACCCGCCGGCCGTGCCCGAAAACGACTGGGGGGAGACCTTGATCATCAGGTTTTCCCCGCTGGCCAGCAGCTCGAAGTCAATGGTCATCTCCGCGTGGACGCCGCTCTGCTGGACCGTGCTCTTGAGCACCGCCGCAACCCCCGAGATGTCCACCATCGTCTCGTCGCTGTCCTCGTGCAGGGTCAGGACGATTTCGGCGGATTCCAGGATCTCCGCCTCGCAGGTTCCGGAGATCGCGCGGCTGATGTACGCCGTTCCGGGCGCCGTCGCCTTAAAGTCGGTCGGGAAGCCCGCGGCGCGCATGCCGTCGATGAACACCGTGAGGCCGGCCCCCAGTGCGGTTTTGCCGTTCAGGTGGCGGAGCGCCTCGTCCGACCGGGACTGGAAGCTGCTCATGTCGTGCTCGGCGGTCAGCGTGTAAAAGCCCTCGTACTCGCCGACGATGCTGCCGTACTCGTTGGTGGTCTTCTGCTTGATGCGCATGTCCAGCGTCCAGGTCTGGTAGTTGCTGTCCACGCCGAAAAAGGTGAAGTTCCGCCCCGCCATCGCATGGTCAAAGTCAATGACCCAGCCGCCCTGGTCGCTCTTCTCCTTATAGCGGTCGATCTTGTCCTGGAGCCTTTCATAGAACTTGTTCAGCAGGCGCTTGGCCTCCGCGCCGTCGCCGATGTCCTTCCACTTCTGCCGGGTGTGGGCCTGCTCGTCGGCCAGCATGTTGCAGAACTTGACAATGGAATCGAGCGACTTGACCCACTGCTCGGCCAGGTTGACGTTTTTGCCCATCTCGCCGGCGTTGTTGAGAAAGCCGCTGGCCGTCTCCTTGACCTTTTCGGTCATGGACTTCTCCAGCATCGTGGCCGATGCCGTGCCGATGTCGTCCCAGCTCTTGCTGGTCATGTACTTGTCGACGGTCTCCAGCAGCGTCGCGAGGTTTTCGGCGGCCGGCACCGTCTCCATGGTGGTCAGCAGGTTTTTCTTGATGCGGGCGATGTCTCCTTGGTAAAGGTCGCCGCGCGCCGCGCCTTTTCCACTTTGGCGTTCGCCTCTTTGATGTCCAGCTCGGTCAGGCCGGCCTCCTCCAGGGCCTCCCTTACGAGCTTTTCAATTTCCGCCTCCGTAAAGGGGAACGCCTGGTGCAGCTCCCCGTCGATTTGCACGTCGCCAAACGTGAAGACCAGCGGCTCGCTGCCCGAGCTGAACTCCACCCGCGACAGGTCGACGTTCGAGTACGCCGCCGCCCCGACGGGGCACAGCAGGAATAGCGCGCACGCGGCGAGCAGCGGCGCGCACAGCGTCTTTTTCACGGCTCCTCACCCCCGTTCAACACCTGGGCGATGCGCCGGAGGCCCTCGTGCCCGGGGTCGACAAAAAGCCCCTCGTTGACATAGAAAAACACCCGGTCCAGGTCCTCCATCTGCAAGTGCATCAGCGCGCAGGCTGCAAAGTAATCGCCCTCAAAGGGGTTGACCCGGAGCGCCGCCTCGTAGTGCCGCAGCGCCCCGCGGCAATCTTCGGGGTTGGCCTGCAGGCTCTCCCGCGCAAGGGCGCTCAGGTAGCGGTCGGAAAAGCCCATCGCCTCGCGGGGGTAGCCGGCCGGCTTCGGCGCATAGACTGCAAAGATGGCGTCCTCCAGCGCCGTGAGCGAGTCCCGGAGCTGCGCCAGCTCCTCGGCCGACAGCACCAGCAGCGTGGACAGCGCCTCGTCGTGCTCGGCTGAAAAGGCCGGGTTCAGCAGCGCCTTCTCATAGCACGCCCTGGCCTCCTCCCCCTGGTCCTGCGCGCTGTGGACCAGGCCCTCGAAGTACCAGGGGTAGGGCGAGGCATAGTTCATGGCCGCGATCGCATCCCACTCGCCGGGGCGGCCGTCCGCCCCGTCCGCCGCCGGGGGCTCCCCCTTGAGCCGGAGCAGCTGGTCGACGGCGCAGCGCATGGCGCAGGCCGACGCCGCCGCCCAGCCGTACGCGTAGTCGGCCTGCAGCTGCAGACCCTGCTCGGCATAGCGGTTCCCCTGTTCGTAGAGCGCCGTAAACCCGCCGACGTAGGCATCTGCAATTTTGGTCACCTCCCGCGCCCTGCCGCCGCAGCCGGCAAGGGCGGCGGTGCAAAACGCCGACAACAGCAGTGCCGCGCAAAAGCGCCAGCCCGGAGTGCGCATGTCATCCTTCCTCTCTCCCCAAAGGGGGCGCCGCCGTCTGCGCTGCGGCGTCTGCATGGCCTGGCTCAGGAGAGCTCCACATCCGCCAGCGAGAGCGCGTCGGCGATGTGGGCGGCGATCCGCTGGTTCAGGGCCAGGTCCTCGGCTTCGCTGTACTGCTCCTTCGTGTTGGTGAACGCGACGACCACATAGTAGTCCCGGAACAGAAAGTGCACCTGGCTGGTCTCGTTGAGATAAAACGCGTCCTCCCCCAGGCCGGGGATGCCGGTGATCTCGTTGGCGACCAGCGCCTTCGTCGTTTCGTACGACCACTTCGCGTCGTGGCCCGCCGCGAGCTCCCCGGCGGAAATCAGGCCGTTTTGCGTGATGTCGAGCAGCGCGAGGATCGTGGATTCGTAGTAGTCGATGTCCTTGGGCAGGTCGTACTGATAGCGCTGTGCCGCGCCCCCGGTCCCCTCGACCTCCTCGCGCGAAATGGCGCCGACCTCGACGGGGCAGCCGACAAAGTCCGCCGCCTCCCCGGCCGAGAGCAGCTCCTCCGGCAACAGCACGCGGGGCGGCTTGCTGTCGCCCGGCGCCTGCGCGGACGGGGCCTCGGCGTTGTCCGGCGGCGGCGAAGTGGCCTCGCTGTCCCCGCCAGACGGCTTGGCGCCGCAGGCCGCAAGCGCCAGCAGGAGGAGGACCGATAAAAGCAGACACCCTGTTTTCCCCATTTGATTGCCCCCTGTCACATCATTGCGCATCCCCCGCACGTGGGCCGAAAGGCCCCGCCTTCGCCCCTTTGGGCGATGCGCGGATCGCGCGGCGGCGCTGCTTCAGCGGGGGCCGTCACCCCAGCTTGGCCCCGCACGCGCCGCAGAACTTGGTGCCCGGCGGATTGTCCGCGCCGCAGCCGGCGCAGCTGACGGCGCCCGGCGCGGCCAGATTCTGGCCGCAGTGGCTGCAAAAGCGGACTGAAAGCGCGTTTTTCGCGCCGCACCCCGGGCAGGCCCTGAGCGCCATCGACGCCCCGCAGTTGCTGCAGAACGCCCCCGCGCCGGCCGGCTTGCCGCAGGCGGGGCAGGCCATGGTCTTGCGCTCGACCGTCCCCTGCCAGACCCTGGCCGAAGCCCCCGCCCGGTCGATCTCGCGCCGCATGGCGTCGGCGCGCGCCTTGGCCACATACACCTCCTGGCGCGGCGCGCAGGAGACGCACAGGCCCTCATCCTCGTTGTGGCAGGCGTCGCAGACATATTGCCGGCAGGCGTGGCAGCGGTGAAAGTGCTGCTGCGCCTCGTTTTGCGCGCGCCCAAACGCCGCCTCGTGCTCCTTCTGCCACTCGGGGCTCATGCCGGTAAACCGCTCGGAGAGGACGCTGCCGCCCCTCGAGGCGGCGTTCCCCAGCCGGGACAGGCTGCCGCCGACCAGGCTCCCCAGGATGCCTGCGCCGGCCGCCAGCCCCCGCAGCCCCTTTCCCCTTTTGTAGGTCTCGCTCTCGATGAAGCTGGACTTGTACCCATCGCGGCAGCTGTCGCAGTAAAAGGTGAACTGAAAGCCCGCCTCGGTGGAGTTGTCCTGGTAATTGCGCGTAAATGCCGTCAGCATCGCCTCAGGGCCTCCCGGTGTGCAGTTTCTTTCCGCAGGCGGTACACTTTTGGTTCTCAAAAAACTGCGGCTGGCCGCAGCGCGGGTTTGGGCACGGCCGCATCAGGCTGGCGCCGCAGGCCTCGCACTGCTCCTCCACAAAGGTCCCGGCCCCGCAGGCGGGGCAGAGGGTGTAGAGCGGCCGGCCGCAGCCGGCGCAGACCACCGACCCCTTCTCCACCGGGTGCAGGCAGGTGGGGCAAAAAAACCCAAAGGGGCTGCGGCGCCCGCAGCGCGGGCACAGCCGGGCGCTGCGGTCAATGAATTCCCCGCAGTGGACGCAGGGCTGTCTGTAGCTGGCCATCGCCTATCCCCCCTGTTTTGCGCCGCATGCGCCGCAGAAGCGGGCCTCCGGCGAGAGGGGCGCGCCGCAGCCGCTGCAAACCGGGGCGCGCTCGGCCGCCAGCCGGCTGCCGCACGCCTGACAGAACGTTGTGCCCTGCGGATTCTGGTGGTCGCAGTTCGGGCAGAGCAGGGCGGCCTCGGCGGCCTGCCGCTGCCGCTGCTCGGCGGCCTGCTCCTGTTTCAGCCGGTCAAGCCTGGCCCGGACGTCGTCGAGGTTGGTCCGGATCAGCCGCAGCCGGTCCGCCTGCGGGCAGGCGTCGGGGTCCGCCTCGTACACCTGCCTGCCGATCTCCGCATACACGTCGAGCGCCTGGCCTTCAAGCTCGCCGAGCTCCGCCTGCAGGCTCAGCAGCTTCACCTGCGGGTCGTCCTGGGGCATCAGGCCGGAAAACCCCTTCATCAGGCCGCTGAGCCCGCTCAAAATGTCCTTTGCCATCCTGCCGCCTCCCTGTCTTTAAAAGCGCGCGCCCGCGCGCTAGTCTTTTTCTTTGAGCAGCGTGACGCTGAGGCAGTCGTCCTGGTGGGTCAGCGCCAGCTTGAACCCCGCGTCGTTTGCGCCGCCCCAGGAAATCAGGCCCTCGGCGCTCATCTCGGTGTTGTCCAGCGGAAAATCCGGCTTGTTTTCCTCGATGTAGGCGGCGGCGTCCTGCTGGTCAACCTGGTAGATCGTGACCATGAGCGAATCGGCCGACTCCACCACGCTTTCGATGCTGCCCTTGGTGAAGGCGGGGATGCTCTTGCCGAGCGCCGACTCCGGCCACGTGCCGCTGCTGATGGCCACCTGCTGGCCGTCCGGCCCCTTGATGGTCATCTTGTCCCCGTCGATGTCGGCGTCCACGCCGACCTTTTCCAGCGCCTCTTCGGCCGACTCCTCGGCCTTTTCCTCCTTCGTGCTGCAGCCGGCAAAAGAAGCGGTCAGCACACAGGCCAGCAGGATGCACACCATCTTTTTCATCGTCATTTCCTCCATTCCTCCAATCGGCTTTTGCGCCTCACTCGCGTTCGGATGCCGGGCTGAAGCCCTGCGCCGCGGACCACGCCAGCGCCATGACCGTGAGCGACCGGCAGTCCTCCTGGATGCGCACGCCCTGCCGTTCGGTCAGGTACTCGGTCTTTGACAGGAGCTCCAGCAGGTATAAGGCCTCCGAAAGGTAGTCGAGCGCCTTTTGAATCGCCTGGGGCGACGGGCCCTCCGCCGACTGCCGGATGCAGACGCCCGCGCCGGCGGCGCACTCGAGCAGCCGGTCCCGCAGGGGGAAGTTCTTCTGTTCCCGCTCCAGATACTTGATGAGCTCGGTGATTCGGACGGAAAAGTCAAAGCTCTTTTCCAGCAGCTCCCTCATCTGATCCCCCCTTCCGCAAATCCTCTGCCCCCCGCCCCCAGTGTAGCGCGCATTGTCGCGTTGCATAACTACATCGATGTGGGGTTTTAAAGAAAATTCCGGCCGCACGGCGCGGCAAATGCGGCAGATGCCCCCCGAAAGGATTGGCAGGGCGACCGGAATGTGGTATGTTGATCGCAGCAAGACAGCAGAGGAGGGCGCCCATGCACCCGCGGACCGGCCAGCTCATCCCGATCGACCTCCCCGAGATCTGCGCGCCGCGCGCGGCGCTCATGGACACCTACAAAAACGCCGCGGGCAAGCGCTGCGTCTATGTCCACGCGCCGGCCGGCAGCGGCAAGACCGTGTCCACGCTGCTGTGGCTCAAAAAGTCCGGCCGCAGGACGATCTGGATCGGCCTGGACCGCTACGACAACGCCCCGGCCGCCTTTTACCGGGTGTTCCTTTCGGCGCTCGCCGCCTTTTTCCCGCAGGGGGAGGACCTGACCGCGCTGATCAGGGGTCCGGCCTTCGGGGCCTCTCCGATCGAGTTCACCGTGGAGGCGCTCGCGCGGTTCTCCCTTTCGGAGGAGCCCTGTGCGCTGGTGTTTGACGACTTTCACCTCATCACGAACGAGGAGGTCCTCAAGTCGTTTTACTATGTGATGAAGCGCCTCCCGCTCAGCTTTCTGGTGATGGTCCTCAGCCGCAGCGCGCCGCCCGAGGCCTTTTCGCCCTACGGGACAAACGGGCAAATCGCCCTCATCCAACGCGCCGACCTCGCCTTTCGCAGCGAGGAGATCCGGCGCCACTTCGCCAGCTTTGGCCACTTTCTGACCGTGAAGGAGGCGGAGGACGCCTGCGCGGCCACCGAGGGCTGGGCCATCGCGGTGAGCGCGCTGGCGATCGGCGGCAGCGCCTATGCCGGCGAGGCGTCCACGCAAAACCCCCTGCGCAAGTACATCGCGGCCCAGATCTGGGACAAGCTCGACGGGGACCTGCGGCGCTTTATGATGCAGACCGCCGTCGTCGACAAGTTCTCCGAGGCGCTGTGCCAGAGCGTGACGCAAAACCCAAGGAGCCGCCAAATCCTCCGCGCGCTGCTGGGGGAGAACCTGTTCCTCAGCCATCAGGAGGGGGCGTTTCGGTACCACCCGCTGTTTTTGGACTTCCTGCGCGAGGAGCTGGCAAAAGAGGGGTCCTTAGAGCAGCGCGAGCTCCACCGGCGGGCGGCCGCCTATTATGTCGGCGCCGAGGACGACCGCAACGCGCTCTACCACTTCATCCAGTGCGGCGATGCGCAGGGCATCGCCGGCGCACTGGGCCGCTTTTTGTCAACGCACGTGGAGTCGAGCTCGGACATGTCGGGCATTGCCTACCTCAACAGGCTGCCGTCCCGCGTGCTGGCGCAAAACCCCTGCCTGCACGTCAGCTGCGCCTGGTGCGCGTTCTTTTTCGGCGAGGCGCAGGAGGTCTTTTTCCACCTCGACCGGGTGTATGCGCGGATGGGCGAAATCCTCGGCGCAAACAGCGCCTTTTTCCAGCCGGTGCTGCTGCTCTGCATCAACGACCCCAGGTACCCCTTCACCGCCCAGCTGGACAGGCTGCGCAGCCTGCGCCCCCCCTTCGGCACGGGCGGCGAGAGCGCCCCGAAAATCCTGCGCCACAAGCTGCCGTATTTTCTGCGAATCTACCGGGACTTCACCCAGTACGCCCTGAACATGGACGCGCGCTTCGCCGAGTTTCGCGCGGTGTTCGCCCCGCTCTTCAAGCAGCACTACGCGGTGCTGGAGCCGGGCATGCGCTCCTGGCTGCTGTACAACCAAAACCGCCTCCGGGAGGCGCTCTCCCTCGTGACCGGCGACCCGGTCCCGGACTCCCTGGAGCTCATCTTTTTGTCCAGGCTCCAGATCGCCACCTGCCTGCATGCCGCAGGGCAGGAGGAGGAGGCCGCGCTGTACAGGCGCGAGCTGGCGGCGCTCGTCCAGTCGGAAAAGCTGCTGCACCTGCTGCCGATCCTGACGGCGTACGAGACCAAGCTCAAGCTGCAGGACGGCGACCGCGCGGCGGCGGGGGCGTGGTTCACCCACTACTTTGTCGATCCCCAGCCGCAGTTTTACAAGCTCTTCATGCACGCCACAACGGTGCGGGCGCACATGGTCTTGGGGGAGTATGCGCAGGCGGAGGTTTTGTGCGGCAAGCTGCGCGGGCTCTCTGCGGGGTATGGCCGGGTGCTGGATGTGGCCGAGGCCGACGTGCTGCGCGCCATCCTGCTCTGGCTGACGGGCCGGCGGGAGGCGGCGCTTGCCCTCCTCCAGGAAACCCTGTGGGCGATGCAGCCCTATGGGTATATCCGGGTGTTCGCGGACGAGGGGCGGGCGCTCCTGCCGCTGTTGAGGCAGGCCACCAAGGCGCTCGACAAAGCGCCTGTGCCGGATGCGGCGAAGCGGGCCTTCCTGCGGGAGGTCTATCTGGCCGCCTATGCGCAGTCGAAGCGGCACCGGGGCATTGCGGCGGCCGGGCAAAAGCCCGTCAAGCTCTCCGCCCAGCAGCGGCGCGTGCTGGAGCTGCTCGCAAAGGGCTGTAAGAACGCCGACATTGTGGACCTGACCGGCCTCTCCATCAACACCATCCGCTACCACACCAAGATGGCCTATCAAAAGCTCGAGGTGACCAGCGCCATAGACGCGGTGCTGCGCGCCCGCGAGCTGAAGCTGATTGAGTAGGCGGCGGGCCCTTGCCTGCACGCCGCGGCAGGAAGGGGAAATTTGTCGCGCAAAGCCGGCCAAAGCGCCGAAACCGCAGGCAACCCCCCGCAGGCACAAGCCTGCGGGGGGTTTCTGAGACGGTCAAAAACCC
>JAAYBB010000006.1 GCA_012719075.1 Clostridiales bacterium
CGAGACGGTCAGCGTCTCAAAGGGGGAGATGTACTTCATGCGCAGGGCGGTCAGGCCGCTGTAGAACAGGTGAAAGCAGTCGATGGGATTGACCGCGAGGTCGGGCCGGGAGCCGTGGCCGCCCCGGCCGGTCAGCGTGATGCGGTAGAAGACCGAGCCGGCCATCACGCCGCCCGGCTCCACAGAGATCTTGCCGCCCTCGAAGGTCGAGAGCAGGTGGGTGCCGTAGACCGCGTCAAAGCGGATGTCGTTTTGCTCAAAGTGGCGCAGCAGGTAGCGGGCGTTGAGCCCGGCCTCCTCGCCCCGCTCAAAGGCGAGGTAGACCTTGCCCTCGAGGCTGTCCTCCATCTCCTGCAGCACCTTGGCGGCCACCAGCAGCATGGCGGTGTGCCCGTCGTGCCCGCAGGCGTGGGAGACCCCCGCATTTTTGCTGACCGCCCCCTTGGGGCCCTTGAGGTTGTGATCGTTCTCGGGCACCGGCAGCGCGTCCAGGTCGGCGCGCAGCATCACGCAGCGGCCGCCCTCCCGGCCGACCTCGGCCACGATGCCGCCGTGCCTGACCTCGGTGTGGCGCACACCGAACTGTTCGAGCTTTTGCCGGACGTACAAGAGGGTCTCGGTCTCCCGGCCCGAGAGCTCGGGGTGCTCGTGGAGATGCCTGCGCATGTCGGTCAGCAGACCCTCGTTTTCCCTGACCCGCTCCAAAATGGTCATGGCCATAACCTCCTCGCTGCAGCGATATAAAATGGGGATGCGATTTTCCAGAATTTTGAGTGCCGGGTTCCGTTCACACTATACAGTATCATCGGCAGGCGGACCTTGTAAAGTGCGATTTTGGCGCCAAGTGCGCCGGCGGGGCTTGACAGCGACCCGCCGGACTGGTACACTAAACCTACAATAAAGCAGAGACGGCGCCATCCGCTCTCACCGAGACTGCGCAACCCGCGGTCCGGTCAATAGGGCGACTAAAGACCACGCGGCATGCGTGGCTTGTGTTGCGACTTTGTAGCGGATGGGCAGACCATTCGCTTTTATTTTGTCCGCCCGCTCCAGCAGGGCTTGGATGATTTTATTGAGGAGGTGCCAAGATCGCCAGCAAAGAGTTGCTCATCAATGAACAGATCACCGACAAAGAGGTGCGCGTTGTCGACAACGACGGGTCCCAGCTCGGCATTATGAGCCTGCGCGACGCCCAGGACCGCGCGGCCGCCCAAAACCTGGATCTGGTCAAAATTGCGCCGCAGGCCAACCCGCCGGTCTGCCGGATCATGGATTACGGCAAGTACAAATTCGACCAGTCCAAGCGGGAGAAGGAGGCGCGCCGCACCCAAAAGCAGGTGGAGATCAAGGAGATCCGGCTTTCGGTCAACATCGACGTGCACGACTTCGCCACCAAGCGCAACCACACCCAGCGCTTTCTGGAAGAGGGCAACAAGGTGAAGGTGTCGGTGCGCTTTCGCGGCCGCGAGATGAGCCATACTTCACTGGGAGAGGCCAGGCTGCTGGAGTTTGCAGAGGCCTGCAAGGAGTACGGGACCTACGACAAGCCCCCTAAGCTGGAGGGGCGCAACATGTCCATGGTCCTCAGCCCCATCTTGAATAAGCAGACAAAGGAGAAGCAAAGTCATGCCGAAAATTAAAACACACTCCGGCGCAAAGAAGAGGTTCAAGATCACCGGCACCGGAAAAGTGAAGCAGAACTCGACCAAGCGGCGCCACAAGCTGGGCAAGAAGACCCGGAAGCTCAAGAGGAGCCTGCGCATGCCGGCCTACTCCGATTCGACCAACGTCAAGCAGGTCAAGTCGCTGCTCCCTTACAAATAAACACGGCCTGCCCCTGTCGTTGACAACAGCGGGTGTACAGGGCCTCTGTGGGCCCGCCCCGGGACAGCTCAAAGCGGCAAAGCGGCCGCAATCTATCCGCATGGAGAAATGGTGGTGCAGTCATGGCTCGCGTTAAAGGTGCTATGATGACAAGAAAAAGAAGAAAAAAGATTTTAAAGATGGCCAAGGGCTATTTTGGACGCAAGAGCAAGAACTTCAGGGTGGCCAACCAGACCGCCATGAAGTCGCTGACCTATGCCTATACCGGCCGAAAGCTCAAAAAGCGTGATTTCCGCAGGCTGTGGATCACCCGCATCTCGGCCGCCTGCAAGCTCAACGACATAAACTACTCCCGCTTCATCAACGGGCTGCGCAAGGCGGGCATCGAGCTCAACCGCAAGGTGCTGGCCGACCTGGCCGTCAACGACGCACCGGCCTTTTCCGAGCTCGTGGCACAGGCCAAGGCCGCCCTGTGAAGAGGGGCCAAACCCGATCTCGCGAAGACCCCGGCGCACTGCGGCGCGCCGGGGATTTTCTGTATCGGCCGGCGGACGGTACCACCCGGCACCGTTTTTCAGATAAACCGCGCTAAACCCCTCCGGAGTGTGGTATACTAGCCGCAGCGCGGCGAGTATACCGGCGATGTCCCGATCGCCTCCCGCGCTGCGCGCGGAACCCGCGAGGGATGACACCGTATACCCGTCGGCTGTGCCGACAGGGTATCCTGGCCGCAGCAAAGCGGCGATGATACGAATTTTCTGGACTGTAACTGGTAATGTAAATTGATTAAAATAATTTCCCTGTCCGCCGGCGCGGGCCGCCGAAAAACAGGGCGGACAACAGGACAATGTGGGGTGCCATTTGCCTGCGCGCGAAGCACCGTGACCGCAAAGCGGCCGAAGTGCCGCCGGCCCCTCCCTGTGCAGGCTGCGACGGGCACGGGGCGATGGCCTGTCCCGTCTGTTTGCCCTTTCGCCGGATGATGCAGCCACCCCCTGACGAAAAGGGCGCGGGCGGAGGGCTGTTGCCCCCCGCCCGCAAAACCGCCGCGGCCGGCGGCTATTCAAGTGATGCACAGAGCACGGCCTCTTTGGCGTCTGGAGGGGCGGGAGGGTGTTGGCCGGCCCTTCGGCATCACAATACCAGACTATGTAAAACGGCCGGTTTGGTGAGACCGGCGGCCGCTTCGCACACATCCGAACAGAAAGGGGAGACCGACATGGCCGATATTGCGCCCTCGCTGCTGGCGGCCGACTTTGACCGGCTCGAGCAGGAGATCGAGGCCCTGGACCGCGCGGGCACCGGCATTTTGCACCTGGACGTCATGGACGGCATCTTTGTGCCCAACTATACCTTCGGGCCCGAGCTCATTGAACGGATCCGACCCAAGACCCACATGCTGCTCGACACCCACCTGATGGTCATCGAGCCCTCCCTGCACATTGACGACTACCTCATGGCCGGGTCGGACAGCATCACTATCCACTACGAGTCCTCGACCTACGTCGAGGAGGACCTGCTGCGCATTCAGTCGGCGGGGGCCCGCGTCGGGCTCTCGATCAAACCCGAGACCCCGGTGGAGGAGATCGAGCCCTATTTGCGCTACCTGGACCTGGTGTTGGTCATGTCGGTGGAGCCGGGCTTTGGCGGGCAGGCCTTCATGCCCGAGGTCCTGCCGAAAATCCGCAGGCTGCTGGAGCTCAAGCTCAGCGGCGGGCACTATTACAACATCCAGGTGGACGGCGGCGTCAACCGCGGCAACATCGCGATGCTGGTCGACCAGGGGGCCGACTTGCTGGTGATGGGCTCCGCCTTTTTCAGCGAGCACGACTACGGCGCGGCGCTGGCCGAGTTCCGCAGTCTGGCCCGCTACCGCATGCGCGAGGGCGACTAGCGGCCATCCGCAGGCATGGTGCAGCATAATCTTACACTACGATAGGGACATTGGAGCTGGTGTTCGCGGCGGTATAGCTGCCGGGGGAAAACGGGCGCCCTTTGCGCCCGCGCGGAAGGAGCAGTACCCATGGAAATCCGTTTTACCAAGATGCACGGCGCCGGAAACGACTATATCTACGTCAACGCCTTTGAGCAGACGCTCGAGGACCCGCCCGCCTTTGCCGCGCGGTTTTCCGACCGCCACAAGGGCATCGGCGGCGACGGGCTGGTGCTGATCGGCCCCTCGGAGATCGCCGACGTGCGCATGCGCATGTTCAACGCCGACGGCTCGGAGGGCAGGATGTGCGGCAACGCCAGCCGCTGCATTGCCAAGTACGTATACGAGCGCGGCATCTGTCAAAAGGAGACCATCCGGCTCGAGACGCTGGCCGGCATCAAGGAGCTGCACGTCCACGCAGAGGGCGGCCGCGTGCAGGCCGTGACGGTCAACATGGGGACCCCGAAGCTGCACCCCGCCGACCTGCCCATGCTGGCCGAGGGGGAGACCTTTGTCGAGCAGGCCATCGAGGTGGCCGGCCGGACCTATCAGGCCACCGCCGTCAACACCGGGGCGCCCCACCTAGTCGTCTTCACCACCACGCCGGTCCACGAGCTGCCGCTGGGCGAGATCGGCCCGCGGTTTGAGCGGCACCCCCTGTTCCCCGACCGCGTCAACACCGACTTTGTCAACCAGCTCGGCGCCGGCGACTTCCAGATGCGGGTGTTTGAGCGGGGCAGCGGTGAGACGCTGGCCTGCGGCACCGGCGCGTCGGCCGTGGTGGTGGCGGCGGTGCTGACCGGCCGTGCGCGCCGGGATCAGGAGGTCTGTGTGCACCTGCTCGGCGGAGAGCTCTACGTGAGCTGGCTGAGCGGCGGCGACGTCATCATGCGCGGCCCGGCCGTGGAGGTGTTTGAGGGCTGCGTGGACGTATAGGAATTGCGGGGAGGGCGGGCCGCGGCAGAGTGCCGCGGCCCCTGTGTAAAAGGGCGGGCGACCGCGTGAACGGCAGGCCGGAAAAGCCGCGTGTCCGCCGGGTGAAAACGGCCAAAAGCCGCCTGACCGAAGGACTTGCAGGCACCCCTTTTTCAGTCCATTTTGCGCCTTGACCTTTGAGGGCGGGTATGCAATAATGAAAAAAACAATTGCAGCAAATCCGTCATTTTGGAACAAAACGATGGACCTCAATACAAGGGGTATCGCCCGGCAAACAACCGTCCTGCAACCAAGGAAGAGATGTGATCGCGATTTTAATTGGCTATTACAACAAATCGGTCTGGCTGACCTACCTCGGGCTGGCCAGCTCGGTCCTCGGCATGACGCTGGCCCTGAACGGGAGGCTTTATCTGGCGCTGGCCCTCCTGCTCTTTTCGGGCCTCTGTGACATGTACGACGGCACGCTGGCCGCGCTGGTGGAGCGCAGCGATGCCGAAAAGAAGTTCGGCATCCAGATCGACTCGCTCTGCGACGTGGTCTGCTTCAGCGCCTTCCCGGCCATCATTGCCTTTTCGGTGGCGGGGAGCACGCCGCTCTGCCTGCTCACCATGGTCATGATCGTGGCGGGCGGCGCCATCCGGCTGGGCTACTTCAACGTGCAGGAGGAGCTGCGGCAGGCCGAGACCGACGAAAAGCGCACCCACTACCAGGGGCTTCCGGTCACGGCCAGCGCCATCATCCTGCCGATTGGCGTCATTGTCTTTCGGCTGCTTGCGGTCGAGCTGTCGCTGGGGCTGCCGCTGCTCAACGGCGCCATCGCCGTGGCCAATGTGCTCAACATCCGCATTTCAAAGCCGCAGCAGCTGGGCAAGCTGCTGTTGCTCGCGCTGGGGCTGATCTCCTTCTTCACGCTGCTCTACATGCGGAGGAAGGGGGTTTGAGCCGGGCCGGCCTGCCGCAGCGCCTGCTCTATCGGACCCGGACCGGCGCCGTCCTGCTCCGGCTGCTGACCGCGCCTCGCCTCTCCAAGTGGGCGGGGCGCTTTTGCGACAGCCCGCTTTCCAAGGGGCTGATCCGCCCCTTTGCCAGGCGCAATCGAATTGACGTCGGGGCCTGCCGGCGGCGGGCCTTCTGGTCCTTCAACGACTTCTTCACCCGGCAGCTGCAGCCGGGCGCGCGGCCCTTTGCGCAGACGCCCGGTTGTCTGCAAAGCCCCGCGGACGGCTGCGTGAGCGCCTATCGGATCGACCCCTCCAGCCGCTTTTGCATCAAGCGCATCGAATACAGCCTCGAAGCGCTGTTGCGCGATCCGGCGCTGGCCCGTCGCTATGAGGGGGGCACCTGCTGCATCCTGCGGCTGGCGCCCGCCCACTACCACCGCTTTGCCTATGTCGACGGCGGCGTCAAGGGCAAGAACGTCCGCATCGAGGGGCGGCTGCACACGGTGCGCCCAATTGCCTACGAGCGCCACGCCGTGCCGGTGGAAAACACGCGGGAGTACTGCGTGATCTGCACCGAGCAGTTTGGACAGGTGGTACAGATGGAGGTGGGGGCCATGCTGGTGGGGCGCATTGTCAATTACCGCACCGGCATCGGGCGGGTGGAGCGCGGCGAGGAGAAGGGCCTGTTTGAATTTGGCGGCTCCACGGTCCTGCTGCTGTTCGAGCGGGGGCGGGCCGAGCTGCAGCCGCGCTTCTTTGCAGAGACTGCGCGCGGCAGGGAGATTTTTGTCCACATGGGGGAGGCAATTGGATCGGCCCCCCCGCAGGGCGGGGTTCAGGCGAGCAACGCCCCCTGAGCGGCACAGGGCGCTGACAGCGCAAACTGTAGGCCAAAGCGAGACAATCTGGTCATCAAATCTTCCCAAACTCGGCAAAACTCGTTGACAATGGCCGGAGAGTGCGCTAAAATAACTGGTGAAAACTGCTTCTCCGCAAGGGACAACCTCCTTTGCGGAACATTTTTTGCGCAGGCGAGCCTGTGTAAAAACAGTTGGTATACACTATAGAAAAGCAAGGAGTGTGCGAACGTATGGCCTCAACGCTGATGTTGCTTTCACCCATTGGAGCTGCCGTGGCGCTGATCTACGCCTACATCGTGGCGCAGAGAGTCAAGCAGCAGCCCGAGGGCACCGAGCAGATGGCCAAAATCGCGGCGCTGATCCGCCGCGGTGCCGACGCCTATCTCAAGCGGGAGTACCGGGGTGTCACGATGGTCTTTGCGGTGGTCTTTGCCGCGCTGATGGTGCTGTCCTACTTCGGGTTGATGAGTATCTTCATCCCCCTCTCCTTTGTCACGGGCGGCTTCTTCTCCGGCCTGGCCGGCTTTTTCGGCATGAGGATTGCAACGGCAGCCAACGCCAGAACCGCCTGGGCCGCAAAGAACAGCCTCAACGGCGGCCTGCGGCTGGCCTTTTCGGCCGGCTCGGTCATGGGCTTTGTGGTGGTGGGCCTCGGCCTGTTGGACGTGTCGATCTGGTACTACTTCCTTGAGTTCTATTACAGGGCCATGCCCGAGGCCGAGCGCATTGTGCTGATCAGCTCGCTGATGCTGACCTTCGGCATGGGCGCCTCCTTTATGGCGCTGTTTGCCCGCGTGGGCGGCGGCATCTTCACCAAGGCGGCCGACGTCGGCGCCGACCTGGTCGGCAAGGTGGAGGCCGGCATCCCTGAGGACGACCCCCGCAACCCCGCCGTCATCGCCGACAACGTGGGCGACAACGTGGGCGACGTGGCCGGCATGGGCGCCGACCTCTATGAATCCTACATGGGCGCGCGCGTCTCGGCCTCGGCCGTCGGCGTGTCGGCCGGCCTTGGACTTGGCGGCTTTGTGCTGCCGATGGCGCTGGCCGGGTTCGGCATGTTCTGTGCCCTCTTCGGCACCCTGCTGGTCAAGACCAAGGAGGGCGCCGGCCAGAAGGAGCTGCTGGGCTCGCTGCGCCGCGGCACCTACTTCTCGAGTGTCCTGGTGGCCATCGGCGCCTACTTCCTCGTGGACCTCATTTTGGGCAAGGGCTACCTGGGCATCTATATCGCCATCCTCTCGGGACTGCTGGCCGGCATCGGCATCGGCTACTTCACCGAGTACTACACCGACGGCTCCTATAAGCCCACCCAGAACCTGGCCGCGACCTCCGAGACCGGCTCCGCCACCATCATCATCAGCGGACTTGCGCTGGGCATGAAGTCGACCGCCATTCCGCTGCTGGTGGTCTGTGCCTCGGTGCTGGTCTCCTACCTCGCCGCGGGCGGCACGCAGTCCTTTAGCCTGGGGCTGTACGGCGTCGCCATCTCGGCCGTCGGCATGCTCTCCACGCTGGCCATCACGCTCTCGACCGACGCCTACGGCCCTGTGGCCGACAACGCCGGCGGCATCGCCGAAATGGCCGGGCTTCCGGAGGAGGTGCGCGAGCACACCGACCTGCTGGACGCGCTGGGCAACACCACCGCCGCCACCGGCAAGGGCTTTGCCATTGGTTCCGCAGCGCTGACGGCGCTGGCGCTGATCATCTCCTTTGTGGACCAGGTGTCCCTGTTCGAGGTCAATAACGGCGTTCAGCTGCTCAACCTCAACATCACCAATCCGCCGCTGCTGATCGGCCTGTTTATCGGCACCATGCTGCCCTTCCTGTTTGGCTCCATGGCCATGGAGGCGGTCGGCCGCGCGGCCCAGTCCATCGTGCTCGAGGTGCGCCGGCAGTTCCGTGAGATCGCCGGCATCATGGAGGGCACGGGCGAGCCCGACTACGAGGCCTGCGTGGACCTCTGCACCAAGTCGGCCCAGAAGGAAATGGTCGTTCCCTCGCTGCTGGGCATCCTCAGCCCGGTGCTGACCGGCCTGGTGCTGGGCGTCAACGGCGTCGCGGGCCTGCTGGCCGGCTCGACCGCCTCCGGCTTTGTGCTGGCCTGCATGATGGCCAACGCCGGCGGCGCCTGGGACAACGCCAAGAAGTATATTGAGAGCGGCCACCACGGCGGCAAGGGCAGCGACAGCCACAAGGCGGCCGTCGTGGGCGACACCGTGGGCGACCCCTTCAAGGACACCGCCGGCCCCTCGATGAACATCCTGATCAAGCTGATGAGCGTTGTGGCCATCGCCTTTGTCAACGTCATCGCGAGTTACAGCCTGTTCTTCTAAACCCGATAAGCACCAAACAGACAAACACCCCCGGCAAAAGGCCGGGGGTGTTTGAGCTTGTCAAAAAAGGCGGTCTTATGCAAGGCGGGTGGCAAAAACAGCCCCGATATCAAATCTGTAGGAACGGCGGACATGTGCCGACGTTCCTGCTCCGAAGCGGGCCTGCGAGTTTCGAGCCCCAAAGGGGCGAGGAACGAAGGCGCGAGCGCACAGGCCCTCTTGTCAAAAAACCGAAGGTTTTTTGACAGTCTAAAACACCCCCGGCAAAAGGCCGGGGGTGTTTTCGGTTGGTGCAGCGCTCTTTCAGACAGGGCGTGATTCAATCAGGTGGGCTGGCCCTCCTGCAGGGCCCGATAGCGCTGCAGGATCGATTTGAAATCCTCAAAGCAAAGGGGCTTTTGCGCGGGGTTGCGCAGCAGTGCGGCGGGGTGCAGCGTGGCCGTGATGGGGATGCCCTGCCAATCGAACCACAGCCCGTGCTCCCTGGTGATTTTGAAGTCGGACCGGATCAGCCGCATGGCCGCGATGCGGCCGAGGCAGACCAGCAGCCGCGGGGCGATCAGGCGGATCTGCTCCTCGAGGTAGGGCATGCAGGCCTGCTCCTCCTCCGGCAGCGGGTCGCGGTTGCCGGGCGGGCGGCACTTGACGATGTTGGCGATGTAGACCTCCGCGCGCGAGAGGCCGAAGGCGTCGAGGTAGAGGTCAAACAGCTGACCGGCGCGGCCGACAAAGGGCTCCCCGCGCCTGTCCTCCTGTTCGCCCGGACCCTCGCCGACGAACATCAGATCGGCCCTTGGATTGCCCACGCCGAACACCACGTTCGTTCTGGTGCGGTGCAGGCCGCAGGCCCTACAGTCGAGGCAATGCTCCCGCAGCAGGTCGAGGGACATGTTGCTCACTCCTTTGCGCACAGTGGTTTTGCGGCCCGATCCGGGCACAAAAAAACGCCCCCGATGTCACCATTGGAAGAGCGGTTTTTGTGCGACCAAGTCTGTAAGCCGGGTTCTGTATTCGACAGTCATCTATCTGAGGCCGCCTGTTGACAAGCGGCTCTTGCCACCTACCTGAACCTGTGCCGGGCAAGCACTGTCCGGCAAAGCCGGACCGTTCGATGCGGTGTTGCTCCGAATTGGGTTTGCATGGCCGCCCAGTCACCTGGGCGCCGGTGGGCTCTTACCCCGCCTTTCCACCCTTACCGGATTGCTCCGGCGGTATCTCTCTGTTGCACTGTCCCTAAAGTCGCCTTTGGTGGGCGTTACCCACAATCCTGCCCTGCGGAGCCCGGACTTTCCTCATGCACGGCCTTTCGGCACCGGTGCACGCGACTGTCTGACTTACTCGCACAAACAGTATACTAAATTGCGCGGCCGTTGTCAAATCTCCGCGCCGCTGTGGCAAATTCCAGAAAAGAATTGAAAAGAAGGCCCAAATCAACTATAATAGAGGGCATCAGCAAAAGCCAGATCAGTAAATTTATGGAAACACACAGCCCTGTGGAGGTGTCCGTTGAATCAGGCGCTCGAACAGTTTGACCGGCGCGTGGCCGGCGCGCGGGTGACCGTGATCGGCATCGGCGTCAGCAATACGCCGCTGATCCGCCTGCTGGTGGAGCGGGGCGCGCAGGTCACGGCCTGCGACCGCAAGGAGGAGCAGGCCCTCGGCCCGGTGGCCGGCGAGCTGCGCGCGCTCGGGGTGGTCCTGCGCCTCGGCGAGGACTACCTTGAGGACCTGCACGCCGACCTCATCTTTAAGACGCCCGGCATGCGCTACGACCTGCCGCAGCTGCTCCGGGCGGCCGAACAGGGCGCCCGCGTCACCTCCGAAATGGAGGTCTTTTTCGAGCTGTGCCCCTGCAGGCTCATTGGCGTGACCGGCAGCGACGGCAAGTCCACCACCACCACGCTGATCGCCGAGCTGCTGCGGCAGGCCGGCCACAGCGTGCACCTCGGCGGCAACCTCGGCCGGCCGCTGCTGCCCGACATCGAACAGATTGGCGAGGGGGACATCGCGGTGCTGGAGCTCTCGAGCTTCCAGCTGCACACGATGACGAGAAGTCCCCACATCGCCGTGGTGACCAACCTCTCGCCAAACCACCTCGACATGCACAGGTCGATGGAGGAATATGTCGACGCCAAGCGCAACCTCTTCCGCCACCAGCGGCCGGGGGATGTGCTCGTGCTCAACGCCGACAACGACCTGACCCGTGCCTTTGCAGGCGAGGCCGTGGGCGACGTGCGGATGTTCAGCCGCCGGCTGGAACAGGCCGACTTTTACGCCGACCGGCGCGGGGACATTTACCATGGCGGCGAGCCGGTGCTGCGGCGGGAGGCGCTGCGGCTGCCGGGCGACCACAATGTCGAGAACATGATGGCGGCCATGGCCGCCGTGTGGGACCTGGTCTCGCCGGCCGACATCCTGGCCGTGGCCGGCCGCTTTGCCGGCCTGCCCCACCGGCTGGAGCCGGTGCGCGAGCTGGACGGGGTGCGTTACCTCAACGACTCCATCGCCTCCAGCCCCACCCGCACGGCGGCCTGCATCCACGCCTTTGCGCAAAAGCTTATTTTGATCCTGGGCGGCTACGACAAGCACATCGCCTTTGACGAGCTGGGCGAGCTGCTCTGCCGGCGGGCCAAGGCCGTGGTGCTGATGGGCGCGACCGCCGACCTGATTGAGCGGGCCGTGCGCGCAGCGCCCTCCTTTGTCGAGGGGGCGCCGCCGATCCTGCGCTGTGAGGACATGGAGCAGGCGGTCGCGGCCGCCCGCGGGCTGGCCGCGCCGGGCGACATCGTGGCGCTCTCGCCGGCCTGCGCCAGCTTTGACCGATACCCCAACTTCGCCGCCCGCGGCGAGCACTTCAAGGATGTGGTACGGGCGCTGTAGCGCGGCGGCCCGCCCATGCCCCGCGGAGCAAGACCGCAAAGTCCACGGGGCAATCAACACGAGGATTGCAGGTGATGAAAAATGGATCTCAGGCAGACGCTCTTCTCCCTCTCCGAGCTTCAGGCCGGCTCCGGCCAGGAGTTCCGCGCGGCAAAGGCGCTCACCGAGCTGTTTGCGCCCTACTGCGACAGCGTGGAGACCGACGCGCTTGAAAACGTGATCGCCATCAAGCGCAGCGAGGTCAAGGACGCCCCCACGCTGCTGATCGACGCCCACACGGACGAGATCTGCATGGTGGTCACCGAGGTGCGCAAGGACGGCTTTTTAAGCTTCAACAGCATCGGCGGCATCGACCGCCGCACCATCCTCTCCTCCGAGGTCATGGTGCACGCCAAATCGGGCGACTACTACGGCATCGTGGCGGCCCTGCCGCCCCACCTCTCGACCGAGGAGGAGCGCAAGAAGACCCCCGAGCTCGAAAAGCTCTGCATCGACGTGGGCTTTGACGGCCCCCGCGCGGCCGAGCTGTTCTCGGTCGGCGACTTTGTCTCGTTTGTGCGCCGTCCCTGCGCGCTGATGGGCGGCGCCGTCACCGGCAAGACCTTTGACGACCGGGCCTCGGTGGTGGCCATCCTCTCGGCCTTCTACGCACTGCGCGACACCCGCCTGCCCTTCCACGTGGCGGCGCTGCTCTCGGCGCAGGAGGAGGTCGGCCTGCGCGGCGCCAAGGTCGGCGCCTACGGCATCGACCCCGACGAGGCCATCGTGATCGACGTCTGCCACGCCGCCATGCCCGACTGCCCCAAGGAGCGCACCAGCCCGATGGGCAAGGGCCCGGTCGTGACCTTCTCGCCCATCCTCGACCGCCGCATGACCGAGACGCTGATCGAGGTGGCCGAGGCCTGCAACATCCCGCTGCAGACCGACGTCTCGATGGGGACCACCGGCACCAACGCCCACGCCGTCTTCAACGTGCGGCAGGGGGTGCCGACGGCGCTGCTGGAGCTGCCGCTGCGCTACATGCACACCACGGTCGAGACCATCGACATGAAGGACCTGGCCAACACCGGCAGGCTGCTCAAGGAGTACATGCTGCACAAGAAGGAGGAGATGACCCGTGCTTGACCTGATCAAAACGCTGGTGGAGCCCCGCGGCGTCACGGGCGACGAGGCCGAGATCGCGCAGGTCATCCTCGCGCTGTGCAGGGAGCGGGCCGACAGCGCCCACATCGACAAGCTGGGCAACGTGATCGCCTTTAAAAAGGGCAAGAGCGGCGCCAAGCAGGTCATGGCCGACGCCCACATGGACGAGGTCGGCTTTTACATCAACCTGATCGGCGAGGACGGCCTGCTCAAGTTCACGGCGGCCGGCATCGACCCCCGCGTGGTCATCGGCCGCCGCGTGCTGGTGGGCAAAGACCGGGTGCCCGGCGTGGTGGGGGCCAAGCCCATCCACCTGCAGTCGCCCGAAGAGCGCGAGATCGCGCTGCCGGCCGACAGGCTCTTCATCGACATCGGCGCCAGGGACGCCGCCGAGGCGAAGGGCAAGGTCAGGGTGGGGGACACCGCCATCTTCGAGTCCGACCTCGTGACCTTTGGCGACGGCTTTGTCAAGGCCAGGGCGCTCGACAACCGGACCGGCTGCGCCGTGCTGCTCGAGGCCATGCGGGAGCAGCCCCACTACGACACGACCTATGTCTTCTCGGTGCTCGAGGAGAGCGGCGGACACGGCGCCCGCGTGGCCACCATGGCCTGCGCGCCCGACGTCGCCATCGTGATCGACACCACCACCGCCGCCGACCACGTTGAAAAGCCGGAGCAGGCCAAGTCCTGCATCCCCGGCGAGGGGACGGTCATCTTCCTGATGGAGTCGACCACCTACTACAGCCCCGCGAGCGTCAAAAAGGCCAAGGAGATCGCGGCCGAGGCCGGCGTTAGGTGGCAGCACAAGCGCGTCACGCTGGGCGGCCTCAACTCGGGCTCGATCCAGCGCACCGGCAGGGGGGTTGAGACCATCGCCGTCGCCACGCCTTGCCGCTACCTGCACTCCTCGGCCTGCACCGCCAAGCTCAGCGACGTCGAGGAGACCAGAAAGCTCGTGACGGCGCTGCTGACCAGCCCCAAGCTGTGACCGGCGGGGGGCCCAAGAGACTGACAAATCATGGAGGTTTTACACATGGAACTTTACAAGCGCATGGTGGAGACCCTCTCGGTGTCCGGCAACGAGGAGCGGCTGGCCGAGCTGATCGAGGCCGAGGTGGCCCCCTTTGCCGACGAGATCACAAGGGACGTGATGGGCAACCTGATCGTCCTCAAAAAGGGCGTCGGCGAGGCGCCCAAAAAGCTGATGTTCTCGGCCCACATGGACGAGATCGGCTACATGGTCACCCACATTGAGGAAAAGGGCTACCTGCGCTTTGCGCGCATCGGCGGCCTGAACATGCTGCACATCGCCGGCTCGCCGGTCATCTTTAAAAACGGCGTCAAGGGCTACGTGATGTACGAGACCTCGGTGGCGCCGAAGGACCTCACGATTGAGCAGTTCTACATCGACATCGGCGCCGAGTCCAGGGAGGAGGCCGAGCAGATGGTCTCGGTCGGGGACGTGGCCGGCACCATGGGCAGCCTGTACGAGGCCGGGGCGCACCGCTGGGTGTCCAAGTCGATGGACGACAAAATTGCCTGCTACATCCTGATTCGGGCGCTGCAGCAGCTCAAGGAGACCCGCTACGACACCTACTTTGTCTTCTCGGCGCAGGAGGAGGTCGGGCTGCGCGGCGCCACCACGGCGGCCTACAACATCGACCCCGACTACGGCATCGCGCTGGATGTGACCAGCGTGGGCGACATGCTCAACCAGAAGTCGCCCAACGCCGTCAAGCTGGGGCAGGGCGCCGCCATCAAGGTGCGGGACAACAGCATCATCTCCTCGAAGCGCATGGTCAACTTCCTGGTCGACGTGGCTAGGGAGGCCGGCATCCCCTACCAGATGGAGGTGCTGATGATGGGCGGCACCGACGCCGGCGCCATCCACCTGACCCGCGGCGGCGTGGTGTCGGGCGGCATCTCGATCCCGACCCGCAACGTCCACTCGGCCGTCGAGATGGTGGACAGGAGGGACGTCGAGGCCTGCATCGCGCTGGTGCTGGCCCTGCTGAACAGGGACATTGAATAAGCGGACATAGACCGGCGGCTTAAGGAGGGGTGCAGAGGGTTGATCAAGCGCTATGTGAGCACCGACATTCCCGACATCCGCGCCTTTCTGCTGCCGGAGCCGGACAAGTACATCCAGTTTCACACCGGCATGCAGGCGGTGGACATGCTGTACTTCGACATCTGGCTGAGCCGTGCGCGCGGCGGGCAGCTGACCGCCGTGCTGTTTCGCAGCTACGGCGACTTCTGCCTGCGGGTGACGCCGGAGGCCGACCTCGAGGAGCTGGCCGGCTTCATCCGCTTTTTGCCCATGCTCACGACGCTGAGCTGCGACGCCGCGACGGCCGAGCACCTGCTGCCGCAGCTGGACCAGGTCCGCGCGGTCACGCCCTGCGCCGTCGCGGTGCAGAGCGCCCCAGGCCCCGTGCTGCCCTTTGAGCTCGACTACAGGCGGGCCGGCTCGATGGAGGACTTCCGGCAGGTGTTCGACCTGCTGGGGGCGGCCGGCAACCTCGAGATCGCCCGCTTTGAGGACTACTACTACCTGCGGCGCAACCGCGAGAAGAGCTGGACCGGCCGCACCTATCTGCTGACGCATCAGGATCGGCCCTACGCCACCGTCTCGACGGCCGGCGAGTGTCCCGGCATGGCGCTGGTGGCCGACGTGGCCACCCACCCCGACTACCGCCGGCAGGGGCTCGCCAGCGCGCTGCTGACGGTGCTCTGCGACGAGCTGCACAGGGTCGGCAAGATCCCCTATGTGAGCTATGAGGCGGGTGGCGTGGCGGGCTTTTACCGGCGCCTGGGGTTTCAGGAGCTCTACCCGTTTTTGCGGCTGCAGGTCGAGCGCCCGCCGGTGCCCATGCGCAACCTGTTTTAGGCAGGGGCTGCGGCACTGCCGGGCGTGAACGGCCGCCGCAGGGCGGGCGCCTGTGGACCGCCTTCCCCGTTGATCGGATGAATCCGACTTTTGACTCGATGGGAGGAACGCGTGGAAAAATCAGTTGCCAGGGCGCCCAAGGGCGCGTGGCCTGGTTTTTCGGGCGTTCCTCCGGCCGTCCTGCCGGGACCCGCTGCGCTGGGCGGCGGCATCGGCCTGTGCCGTTTGCCGGCATGCCCCTCGCCCGGGGCGCCCCCGTCCGCACGGGAACACAACAACCGTTTTGGAGCAACCCATGGAGCTGTTTTACAAGTTTGACATCGACCCCCTCATCCTCCGGCATGCCGCCGCCTGCGAGCAGTCGCTGACGGCCCGCTTTGCCGAGATCGACCGCCTCTCGCGGCTCAATTCCCAAAAGGTGCACTACGCCTTTCAGCGCTGCTGCGTCAGCGAGTCGCACTTTGTCGGCACAACCGGCTACGGCTACGACGACCGCGGGCGCACCGTGATCGACCGCGTCTACGCCGAGACCTTCGGCGCAGAGGACGCGCTGGTGCGCCACTTCATGGTGACCGGCACCCACGCGCTGACCACGGCGCTGTTCGGCCTGCTGCGGCCGGGCGATTTGATGCTCTCGGTGGCGGGCCTGCCCTATGAGACGCTGCACCGGGTCATCGGCCTCAAGCCGACGGTGGGCTCGCTGGCCGAGTTCGGCGTGGCCTTTGAGGAGGTGCCGCTGGACGGCGACGGCCGTCTGGACGATGCCGCCATCGAGCGCGCGCTGAAGGCGCGCCAGCCCAAGGTGGCCTACCTGCAGCGCTCGCGGGGCTACGACACGCGGCCCTCGATCTTCATCCACGAGATTGAGCGCATGGCAAGGCTGATCCGGCGGGTCAGCCCCGAGACCGTCTTTTTTGTCGACAACTGCTATGGCGAGTTCGTCGAGGCGACCGAGCCCATCGAGGCGGGGGCCGACCTCATGGCCGGCTCGCTGATCAAGAATCCCGGCGGCTCGATGGCCGAGTGCGGCGGCTACATCGCCGGGCGGGCCGCGCTGGTCGAGCGCTGCGCCAACCGCCTGACGGCGCCCGGCCTCGGCAAGAGCATCGGCCCCTCGCTGGGCCAGAACCGCAACCTGCTGCGCGGCTTTTACTTTGCGCCCTCGATCACGGCAAACGCGCTCAAGACCGCCGTCTTTGCCGCGGCGCTGTTCGAGCGGCTGGGCTTTGCCTGCTCGCCGCGGGCGCTGGACCCCCGCACCGACGTGGTGGAGCAGATCCTGCTGGGCAGCCGGGAGGGACTGATCACCTTCTGTCAGGGCATCCAGGCCGGCGCCGCCATCGACTCCTTTGTGCTGCCCGAGGCCTGGGCCATGCCGGGCTATGCGCAGGAGGTGGTCATGGCGGCCGGCGCCTTTGTGCAGGGCTCCTCGATCGAGCTGTCGGCCGACGGGCCGGTCCGCGAGCCCTATGCCGCCTACATGCAGGGCGGCATCAACTACGACACTGCGCAGGTGGGCATTCTGACCGCCGCCCAGCGCATGCTGGAGGCCGGCCTGCTGCCGGAGGCGGCATGCTGATCCTCGGGGTGGACCCCGGGCTGGCCTCGGTGGGCTATGGTGTGGTACACTACGAGAAGAACCGCTTTCGCCCGCTGGAGTTCGGCACGCTGGTCACGGCACCGGACCTTGCGCTCGAGCAGCGGCTGCTGCGCATCCACCGGCACTTCGAGGCGCTGATCGCGCGGCACCACGTCGATTCCATGGCGGTGGAGGAACTGTTTTTTACCAAAAACGTCAGTAATGGCATTCAGGTCGGGCATGGCCGCGGCGTGGTGCTGCTGGCGGGGGCGCTGGCCGGCATTCCGGTGTTTGAATACACGCCGATGCAGGTCAAGCAGGCCATCACCGGATACGGCAGGGCCGAGAAGCACCAGGTGCAGTACATGGTCCGGGCCATCCTCGGCCTGCAGGAGGCCCCCCGGCCCGACGACACGGCCGACGCGCTGGCGCTCTGCGTCTGCCATGCGCACAACGCCGGCTCCAAACTGCAAAACCTGAAATAATTGTCTCAAAATTTGGGGCGTTGCATATAGTGGGGCAGGAGGGATCTAAAATGTTTGCATATATTTGCGGTACACTTGCCGAGATCGGCGAGAATCACGCGGTGATCGATGTGGGCGGCATCGGCTTTCGGCTGAAGGCCTCCTACAACACGCTGCGCTGCCTGCCCGACTGCGGCGAACAGGTCAGACTCTATACTTATCTCAATGTCCGCGAGGACGCCATGGAACTGTACGGCTTTTACAGCGAGAGCGAGCGGGACGCCTTTGAAATGCTGACCTCGGTGTCGGGCGTCGGCCCGCGCGTCGCGATGGCGGTGCTCTCGGAGCTCACACCCGAGCAGTTTGCGCTGGCCATCGCCACCAAGAACACAAGGCAGCTCATGCAGGCAAGCGGCGTCGGCCAGAAGCTGGCGCAGCGCATCGTGCTGGAGCTGACCGACCGCATCGGCAGCGACCTGCTGGTGACCTGCGACAACAACGAGAACGTCAACTCCCACGCGGTGCTGCGCTTTGGCGACGGGGCCGACGAGGCGGTCGCGGCGCTGGTGGTGCTGGGCTATACCCAGAGCGACGCCATCCGCGTGATCCGCCGGATGAACACCGAGGGGCTGACGGTCGAGGACATGATCCGCGAGGCGCTCAAGCAGCTGTCCTGCTGAGCCGAGCTTGGCGGAGGACGTGTAACAGACAGGAAGGAAGTGGGCGGGCATGCCTCAGGACGAACGGGGGGGCCTTGAGCTGGACCTCGAGAACCGACTGATCGGGGCCTCCTACGCGCAGGAGGACGCCGGCGTTGAGATGAGCCTGCGTCCGCGCACGCTGGAGGAGTATATCGGCCAGGAGCGGGTCAAGGACAATCTGCGCATTTACATGCAGGCGGCCCGGTCGAGGGGAGAGCCTCTCGACCACGTGCTGCTGCACGGGCCGCCCGGCCTTGGCAAGACCACGCTGGCCGGCATCATCGCCAACGAGATGGGGGGAACCATGCGGGTGACCTCCGGCCCCGCCATTGAGAAGCCGGGCGACCTGGCGGCGCTGCTGACTAACCTGGAGTTCAACGACATCCTCTTTATCGACGAGATCCACCGCCTCTCGAGAGCGGTGGAGGAGGTGCTCTACGCGGCGCTGGAGGACTTTGCCCTCGACATCATCCTGGGCAAGGGGCCCTCGGCCCGCTCTATCCGCATCGATTTGAGCCACTTTACGCTGATCGGCGCCACCACGCGCTTTGGACAGCTGTCGGGGCCGCTGCGCGACCGCCTGTCCATCCCACTCAAGCTGGAGCCCTACACAGTACCGGAGCTGACCGCCATCATCCTGCGATCGGCTTCGGTGCTCGGCGTTCCCATTGAGGACTCCGGCGCCATGGAGATCGCCGCCCGCTCGCGCGGCACGCCGCGCATCGCCAACCGGCTGCTCAAGCGGGTGCGCGACTTTGCCCAGGTGGAGGGCGACGGCATTGTGGACGAGGGCATTGCACAGCGGGCCCTCTGCCGGCTGGAGGTCGACGAGCTGGGGCTGGACAGCATTGACAAGCGGCTGCTGGGCTCCATCATCCGCATCTACGGCGGCGGACCGGTCGGCGTCGACACGCTGGCCGCCACGGTGGGGGAGGAGACCATCACGATTGAGGAGGTGTATGAGCCCTATCTGCTGCAGATCGGGTTTTTAAACCGCACGCCGAGGGGTCGCTGCGCCACCCGGCTGGCCTATGAGCACCTCGGACTCGCCTGGCCGGGCGAGCCGCCGGAACGGGCCGAGCAGCTGTCCATCGAGGGTGGGCAGGCCCATCATCTTTAGTGCCACAATCTTGAGATCGAAGGAAGGATGCGTATGGCCATACAATTTGGAACCGACGGCGTGCGTGGCGTTGCCGGCGCAGGGCTGACCTGCGACACCGCGCTGAAGCTCGGTCAGGCCGCCGCGCGCTGCCTGGCCAAGTCCGAGGGCACAGGGCACAAAATGCTGGTGGGCAAGGACACGCGCCACTCCTGCGACATGCTCGAGGCGGCGCTGGTGGCCGGCATCTGTTCGATGGGGGCCGACGTGGTGCGCCTGGGCGTGATTGCGACGCCGGGCGTCGCCGTGCTGACCGAGCGCTACGGCGCCTGCGCCGGCTTTGTGATCTCGGCCTCCCACAACCCCTACGAGCACAACGGCATCAAGCTGTTCGGCGAGAGCGGGCGCAAGCTCAGCGACGAGCAGCAGCAGGACATCGAGGCGCTGCTGTCGGAGCAGGCGCTGGTCCCGCACTACCGCACCGGCACCGAGATCGGGCGGGTGGAGGAGATGGACCGCCAGGCCGACGAGGACTACGTGGCCTTTTTGGAAAAGGCGGCCGACGTCGACCTGTCGCACCTCTCGGTCATCATCGACGCCGCCAACGGCGCCGCCTATCAGACCGCCCGGCTGCTGGCCGAGCGGCTCGGGCTCTCGGCCACCTTTCTCGGCGTCGAGCCAAACGGCGCCAACATCAACCTGGACTGCGGCTCCACCGCACCAAAGCGTCTGGTCGAGGCGGTGCGGGCGCAGCGGGCCGACATCGGCATCGCGCTGGACGGCGACGCCGACCGCATCATCGCGGTGGACGAGCGCGGCAACCTCGTGGACGGAGACCAGCTGCTGGCCATCTTTGCGGAGGACTACCGCAAGCGCGGCCTGCTGCGGGGCAACACGATTGTGGGCACCAAGATCAGCAACCTCGGGCTGCACAAGTACTGCTCCGAGCGGGGCATCCGGCTGATCTGCACCGACGTCGGGGACCGCTATGTGCTGGCCCGCATGCTCGAGGATTCGCTGTTGCTGGGCGGCGAGCAGGCCGGGCACATCATCCTGCGCGACTACATCGAGACCGGCGACGGGCAGCTGGTCGGCGTTCGGCTGCTGTCGCTGCTGGCCCGCAGCAAAAAGCCGCTGTCGCAGCTGGCGTCGGTCATGGAGCGCTACCCGCAGATCACGATCAACACCAAGGTGAGCGACGAGACCAAAAAGCGCTATGCCAAGCACCCGCGCTACCTCGAGGAGCGGGAGGCGGTCGAGGAGGCGCTCAAGCAAAACGGGCGCCTGCTGGTGCGCCCCTCCGGCACCGAGCCGGTGCTGCGCGTGATGGTGGAGGCCAAAACCCTCGAGCAGGCCGAGGCCATGGCAAAGCGGGTGGCGGCGGTGCTGCAGGCCATTGACGAATCGGCCCGCTGAGCGGCCTTGCGGCAAAATTTCGGCCGTAAATCAACTGAAAAACAACTTGACCCGGACAGAGAATTGTGGTATGATGTCTCCACCTCTGTTCGGGTCTTTTTTTATGGTCAAAATGTGCCGGTCACATTTGGCCTGCCGACCGAGGGAGAGAGCCGGCCAAAGCAAAAAAAGCGCCTTTGGCCAAACGAGTTTTCGACAAGGAGGCCTACGAGTATGAGAGTGAAAGTCACCCTGGCCTGCACTGAGTGCAAGCAGCGCAACTACGACAGCATGAAGAACAAGAAGAACACGCCCGAGCGCATTGAAATGAACAAGCACTGTCGGTTTTGCAAGAAGCACACCCTCCACCGGGAGACCAAGTGACGCCAAAGCGGCGCCCTTCCCGACTGAGGGCGGCATGGCCGCCAGCCGATAAGGAGGTAACGAGTTGACCGACAATACGCCGACCAACGCAACGCCGTCGCCGCAAAGGCCGGCGCCCGCAAAGAAAAAAGAGAAGAGACCGGGCGTTTTTCAGCGGATCGGCAAATACCTGAAGGACACCAGGAGCGAGATCAAAAAAGTCGTCTGGCCGTCGAAGTCCCAGATCGTCAACAACACGGCGGTCGTCATCGCCTGTATTGTGGTGGTGGGGGCCTTTATCGGCGGGCTGGACTTTGTCTTTACGCGCGGCCTCGCACTTTTGCTGAGTCTGCTGTGACCCGCGGTTACCGACAACCGGGAGAGGGGGAGAATTTGCGATGAACGAGCCCGCAAGATGGTATGTGGTGCACACCTATTCCGGTTACGAGAACAAGGTCATGACCAACCTCGAGAAAATCGTCGAGCGCAGCAAGATGCACGACCTGATTCAGGACGTGCGCGTGCCGATGGAGACGGTGGTCGAGATCAAGGACAACGAGACCCGGGAGGTCAAGCGCAAGCTCTTCCCGGGCTATGTGCTGGTCAAGATGATCATGAACGACGTCAGCTGGTACGTGGTGCGCAACGTGCGCGGCGTGACCGGCTTTGTCGGCCCCTCCTCGAGGCCCGTGCCGCTGACTGAGGAAGAGGTGGCCGCCCTCAACGTGGAGACGAGGGAGATCAGGGTCGACCTCGAGGTCGGCGACATCGTCAAAATCACCGAGGGCGCCCTCTCGGGCTTTTTGGGAGAGGTCGAGCGGATTGAGCCCGAAAACAACAAGGTCCAGGTACTGGTCTCGATGTTCGGCCGCGAGACGCCGGTTGAGCTCGAGCTGACCCAGGTCGAAAAGGACCGCTGACCCCTGCGGGGACGGTGCCCCGCAGACGAACGTGGGAGGAGCTCGCCGCCGCGGCCGGCTCCGCCAACCACCACATTTTAAGGAGGTTCTAAACCCATGGCCCAGAAGGTAATCGGCTATGTTAAACTGCAAATCCCGGGTGGCAAGGCAACGCCCGCACCGCCGGTCGGCCCCGCGCTTGGACAGCACGGTGTCAACATTGTCGCCTTTACAAAGGAGTTCAACGAGCGGACTAAGAACGACGTCGGCCTGGTGATCCCGGTGGTCATCACGATCTACGGCGACCGCTCCTTCTCCTTCATCACCAAGACGCCCCCGGCCCCCGTGCTCATCAAAAAGGCCCTTGGCCTCGAGAAGGCCTCGGGTGTGCCCAACAAGGAAAAGGTCGGCCAGCTGACGCTCGAGCAGGTCCAAAAGATTGCCGAGACCAAGATGCCCGACCTCAACGCCGCCAATGTGGAGGCGGCCATGCGCATGATCAAGGGGACGGCCCGCAGCATGGGCATCACGGAGGAAGAGGCGTAAAGCCGCTTATGAATGTGGGAGGATGCAAGGGCCGCACGGCGGTCCCTGGGGCATCCGCCGACCACAGAGGAGGAAAAGAACGTGAAACGAGGCAAGAATTATCAGGAGAGCACCAAGCTGTACGAAAAGCTGAAGCTGTATGACCCCACCGAGGCGCTGCAGCTCTCCATCAATACCGCAAAGGCAAAGTTTGACGAGACCGTCGAGGTCCACGTCAAGCTGGGCGTCGACTCGAGGCATGCCGACCAGCAGGTCAGGGGCGCCGTCGTGCTGCCCCACGGGACCGGCCGGGACGTCCGCGTGCTGGTCTTTGCCAAGGACGAGAAGATCGACGAGGCCCAGGCGGCCGGCGCAGACTATGTGGGCGGCGCCGAGCTGGTGGCCAAGATCACCGGCGAAAACTGGTTTGACTACGACGTCGTCGTGGCCACCCCCGACATGATGGGCGTGGTGGGCCGCCTGGGCAAGGTGCTGGGTCCCAAGGGCCTGATGCCCAACCCCAAGGCCGGCACCGTGACCGCCGACCTGACCAAAGCCATCGCCGAGATCAAGGCCGGCAAGATCGAGTACCGCCTCGACAAGACCAACATCATCCACTGCCCGATCGGCAAGGTGTCGTTCGGTGTCGAGAAGCTGAACGAGAACTTCAGCACGCTGCTGAGTGCCGTGATCCGCGCAAAGCCGGCCGCCGCCAAGGGGCAGTATATCAAGAGCTGCGTCGTGGCCTCCACGATGGGCCCCGGGATCCGCATCAACCCGGCCCGCGTGACCGACTGAGTGAGCTGAAATGCGCCAAGCCCAAAGGTGGGGACCTTTGGGCTTTTCCTTTTCCCCACGCGGGGCGCGGGTTGAAATTTAGCTTATAGATCTTGCCACCGGTTGGGACAAAGGTCGCCCCCGCGGGGCGTGGATTGAAATCTCAACGGCGCAATCCCCGAGGAACACAAAAGCGGCCGCTCCCCGTTCGGGGATTGGAGCGCCCGACCGTTCGGGCATGGCGGCCTTGTTTGGCAGTCGCTCCCCACATGAAGAACGCGGATGTGCGCCAAATGAAGACAGGCGGCGTACCCATCGGAGCACGGCGGCCACCCGGTCGGGTGCCGCACTGAATACTCGGCAAAATTGAATACTCGACAAAGAGGAGGGCATGGACATGACGACGAGAGAGCTGCGCAAGCTGCTGGAGGGGCTGCCCCACATCGAGCTTGGCCTCAACCCCACGCCGCTGCACCGGCTGCGCAACCTGGAGCGCAAGCTTGGGCACCGGCCCATCTTCATCAAGCGGGACGACCTCAACGGGCTGGGCATCGGCGGCAACAAGGTGCGCAACCTGGAGTTTCTGCTCGGAGAGGCCCTCGCGCAGGGGGCCGACTGCGTGATCGCCTCGGGCATGCTGCAGTCCAACCTCTGCTCGCTGGCCGCGGCGGGCTGCCGACGGGCGGGACTCCGCTGCCTGCTGGTGCACAACAACCGCCCGCCCGAGCGGCTGGAGGGCAACATGGTGCTCAACCACCTGCTGGCGGCCGAACACCACTACCTCGGCGATGTCGACTCCTCGCTGCGCGAACAGTATGCGCAGGAGCTGTACGAGCGGCTGCAGGCGCAGGGCAGTCGGCCCTACCTGATCCGCAACGGCGCCTCGGACGGCGCCGGGCTGCTGGGCTATGTGCAGGCCGCCGTCGAGCTGGCCGAGCAGCTGGAGCAGGGCGGCGAACCCGCCGACATCGCCCATGTCTGCATCCCGGGCGGCAACGGCGGTCTGGCGGCCGGCATGATCTTCGGCGCGGCGCTGCTGGGCCGGCCCTTTGAGGTCGAGCTGGTCACGGTCGAGTACGACGAGGCCGAGCTGCGCCCGATCCTGCGGCACTTTTTCTCGGAGCTTGCGCGCATCATGGGCTGCAGGCCCGACGGCGACCCTGAGGAGGCCTTCACGTTGCACACCGACTTCCGCTGCGGCGGTTGGGGCCTGATCGACGATGAGGTGACCGACTTCCTGTATGACTTTGCCCAGACCGAGGGCATCTTTGTGGAGAAGGTCTACACCGGAAAGACCCTGTACGGCATGGTCAAGCTGCTGGAGCGCGGGTATTTTGAGGACCGCGGGGTCTGCTACCTGCACTCGGGCGGCATGGGGGCGCTCTTTACCCAATTTTAGCGCGCCCCCGCGGGGGCCGGGAAGCGCCGCCGCAACAGCCCCGGCCGCACCGATCGGCCGGGGCAACCGTCCTTTGGCACAAATGCCGCTTGACAAAAAGGCTACATAGTATTATATATATTGAAGATCCTTCCAAAGGGCGTGGGCGAAAGGGGGCGAGCAGATGGAGGAGCGGATCACCAGCACCCGAAACCGGCAGGTCGTCGAGGCCGCCAAGCTGCTGTCGCCCAAGGGCAGGCGGGAACAGGGGCGCTTTTTGCTGGAGGGCGAACGCCTGGTCGGCGAGGCGCTGCGCGCCGGCCTTCGGCTGACCGCGCTCTATGCGCGGGACCCCGGTCAGGCGGAAGCCAAGGGCTTGCCCCTGCCAGTCACCCCGGTCAGCGACGAGGTGCTGCAGCGGCTCTGCGACACCGTGACGCCGCAGGGCGTTGTGGCGGTGGCCGAGCTGCCCGAAGACCGGCCGCTCGCGCTCTGTCCGGGCGGCGCCTACCTGCTGCTCGAAAACCTGCAAAACGCGGGCAATGTGGGCAATGTGCTGCGCACGGCCGAGGCCTTTGACCTCGACGGCGTGCTGTTCTGCGGCGACCGCGTGGACCTGTTTTCCCCCAAGGTGCTGCGCGGCAGCATGGGCTCCAGCCTGCGCGTGCAGACGGCGCACTACGACACGCCGCAGCAGCTGCGGCAGGCCGCCGATGCCGCGGGGCTCCCGCTCTGGGGCGCGGCGCTCTCAGACCGGGCCATCCCGCTGACGCAGGCCTCGCTTGCCGGCGGCATTGTCGCGGTGGGCAACGAGGGGGCGGGGCTGTCGGAGGCGCTGCTGGCACTTTGCGACCAGCTGGTCGTCATTCCGATGGCGGGCATGACCGAGTCCCTCTCGGCCGCCACCGCGGCGGCCATTCTGATGTGGGAGCTCTGGGCCCGGCGGCGGCCGGACTGAGGGCATCCTCCGACCCGGGTCCCCGGCGGCGGACGCCACGGAATCTCCAAAGAGAACGCGCGAAAAATCTCCCCACGGACGCCGGGGCGGCCGGGCGCTCATCACGCGCCCGCCAAGGGCGCCCCGCACCCCAAGCCCCGGCACACGCCCCTTGCATTCAAGGGGGAAAAGGCCCCCCTTGGACTTCAGAGAATTGGAGGCCTGCAATGGATCCCTACGGCGTCTGGATGACGGCCCGGCTGGGCGGGGCCACACTGAAGACCAATCTGCTGCTGGGCCGCTATGGCGGACCCCGGCAGCTCTACGAGGCCGACCCCGAGGAGGCGGCCGCGGTCGCCGGCCTCTCGCCGGTCGAGAAGAGGGCGCTCCAAAACCGCTCGCTCGACGACGTCTTTGAGCTGGTCGCGCAGTGCGACCGGCTCGGCATCCACATTCTGCACACCTGGGAGCCGGACTACCCGCCGCTGCTCACCGAAATTGCAGTGCCCCCCTTTACACTCTTTTACCGCGGCAGCCTCGAGCCGCTGCGGCAGCGCCTGTGCATCGCCATTGTGGGGACGCGCAGCTGCACCCGCTACGGCACGCAGGTCTCGGAACAGCTGGCGGCCGAGCTCGCCAGCTGCGGCGTCACGGTGGTGTCCGGCATGGCCGACGGCATCGACGCCTCGGCCAACCTGGGGGCCCTCAAGGGGGGCGGCCGGACCGTGGCGGTGCTGGGCAACGGCGTCGACAAGGCCTATCCGGCCCACAACACCTACCTCATGGAGCAGATTTTGGAGTCGGGCGGCCTGGTCCTGTCGGAGTACGCGCCGGGCAGCCGCATCCACCGGACCCACTTTCCGGCCCGCAACCGCATCATCAGCGGCCTTTCGCAAGGGGTGCTGGTGGTGGAGGCGCCGCTGCGCAGCGGCGCCATGATCACGGCCTCGCTGGCGCTCGAGCAGAACAGGGACCTCTTTGTGGTGCCGGGCAACATCACCTCGATCCCGTCGGAGGGCACCAACCAGATGCTCAAGGAGCAGTGCGCAAAGCCGGTGACCTGCGCGCTCGACATCCTCGAGGAATACCTGGTCAGCCACGCCGACTGCCTGCGGCTGACGACGCCGCTCCCGGAGGCGCCGACCGGCAGGCGGGCCTGCGGCACCGCCCCGGCCGAGGCGCCCGAGGCGCGGCGCAGGGGCTGGCCGCCCCAGTCCAGGGAGCGGGCCGCGCAAACCCTCTCGTCCGAGGAACAGTGCCTGTTCGAGGCGCTGCAGGACAGCCCGCTGACGGCCGACCAGCTCATCGCGCTGACCGGCCTATCGGCCTCCAAGGTGATCTCGGCCCTCACGATGCTGGAGGCCAAGGGCTGCATCGACGCGCTGCCCGGCGGCCGATTTGCACCCGCGTTGGGCGGAATTTTAAACAGCCTGGGCGGCAGCTCGGGCGAATGAGCTTGAAAACATAAATGCCCGCTTTAAACATATGACTATGGCGAACGGCATTTGCGCATAAAAAGGGACTCCGCCCGTCGAGGGGTCCCACTCAAAACGATAAGGTGGAACAGCATGTCAAATTTACTCATTGTGGAGTCCCCGGCCAAGGCCAAGACCATTAAAAAGTACCTCGGCAGCAGCTTCAAGGTGATGGCCTCGATGGGGCACGTCCGCGACCTGCCCAAGAGCAAGCTGGGCATTGATGTCGACAACAACTTCGAACCGAGCTACATTGCCATCCGCGGCAAGGGCGATTTGATCAAGGGCCTCAAAAAGGAGGCCAAGAGTGCCAAAAAGGTCTACCTCGGCACCGACCCCGACCGCGAGGGGGAGGCCATTTCATGGCACCTGTGCCAGCTGCTCGACCTGGACGACCACGCGCCCATCCGGGTCACCTTCAACGAGATCACCAAGCAGGCGGTGCAGCAGGGGGTCAAGAACCCCCGCCCGCTCAACATGGACCTCGTGGACGCCCAGCAGGCCCGGCGCGTCGTCGACCGCCTGGTGGGGTATAAAATCAGCCCCTTTCTGTGGAAAAAGGTGCGCAAGGGCCTCTCGGCCGGCCGCGTGCAGTCGGTGGCCACCCGCCTGATCGTGGACCGCGAGGAGGAGATCGAGGCCTTTGTGCCGGTCGAGTACTGGACCGTCGAGGCCGACCTGAACACCGAGGGCGGGGAGCTGTTTACGGCCCGCTTTTACGGCGACGCAGGGGGCAAGATCGCCCTCTCCAACCAGCAGGAGACCGACGAGGTGCTGGCCGTGCTGCGGCAGGCCGGCTACCGCGTGACCTCGGTCAAAAAGGGGCAGAAGCGGCGCAACCCAGCACCCCCCTTCACGACCTCGACGCTGCAGCAGGAGGCCTCGCGCAAGCTGGGCTTCACCTCGAGAAAGACCATGTCCATCGCGCAGGAGCTGTACGAGGGCGTCGACATCGAGGGCGTCGGCCTGATGGGCATCATCACCTATATGCGCACCGATTCGCTGCGCATTTCGCAGGACGCCCTGAACGAGGTGCGGGCCTTTATCGGCAACACCTACGGCGAGAAGTACCGGCCCAAGTCGCCGCGCGTCTACCGCAGCCGCGGCGGCGCGCAGGACGCCCACGAGACCATCCGCCCCTCTGCGGTCACGCTGCTGCCCGAGCAGGCGAAGGGCAGCCTGCCGGCCGACCACTACCGGCTGTACAAGCTGATCTGGGATCGCTTTGTGGCCTGCCAGATGGAGTCGCAGGTGCTGGACGTCGTCAATGTCGAGGTCGAGGCCGACGGCGGCAGCAGGCGCTACCAGTTGCGCGCCTCGGGCAACACGGTCCGCTTTCCGGGCTTTACCGCGATTTACGAGGAGGCCGCCCCCGAGCGCAGCGGGCGCGAGGGGGAGGAGGCCGACGAGAAGGGGGGCCGGCTGCCGCCGCTCGAGGAGGGCAACCCGCTCTCGCTGGCCGACCTGCACGGCGACCAGCACTTCACGCAGCCCCCGCCGCGCTTTACCGAGGCCGGGCTCATCAAGGCACTCGAGGAAAACGGCATCGGCCGCCCCTCCACCTATGCGCCCACCATCTCGACGATCCTGGCCCGCGACTACGTGGTCAAGGACGGCAAGAGCTTTAAGCCGACGCCGCTGGGCATCGTGACCACGACGCTGATGAAGGACCACTTCCGCGACATTGTCGACATCGACTTCACGGCCACGATGGAGAGCAACCTCGATCGGGTGGCCGGCGGAGAGGTGGACTGGCAGCAGACCATCAAGGCCTTTTACGAGCCCTTTCAAAAGGAGCTCGACCGGGCCGAGACCGAGCTGGGCGGCATCTACTTCAAGGTGCCCGACGAGCAGACCGAGGAGGTCTGCGAGCGCTGCGGGCGCAACATGGTCATCAAGTCGGGGCGCTACGGCAAGTTTCTGGCCTGCCCCGGCTACCCCGACTGCAAGAACACCAAGCCCTTAATCCACGACACCGGCGCCAAGTGCCCCAAGTGCGGCGGGCGCATCGTGCAGCGCGTCAGCAAGAACAAGAACAAGTACTACGCCTGTGAATTCAACCCGAACTGCCCCTTCATCACCTGGTACGAGCCGGCCAAGCAGCAGGTCTGCGAACTCTGCGGCAGCGCCATGCTCCAGCATGTGCGCTACGGAAAGAAGAGCCTGATCTGCGCGAACGACGCCTGTCCGAACGGCCAGGTGCCGGCCCTGCCCAAGGTGGGGGTCGCCGGCGGGGCGCCGGACAAGGAGGGCGAACAGCCAACCGTGACGGAGGGGTCCGAATGAGCGTGCTGATTGCGGGTGCCGGGCTGGCCGGCAGCGAGGCGGCGTGGCAGCTGCTGCGCCGCGGCGTTGCGGTGGAGCTGATCGACATCAAGCCGATCGCCTTTACGCCCGCCCACCACAGCGAGGGCTTTGCCGAGCTGGTCTGCTCCAACTCGCTGCGGGCCGAAGGGGTGCTCAACGCCGTCGGCCTGCTCAAGGAGGAGATGCGCCGCCTGGGCTCGCTGGTCATGGAGGCGGCCGACGCCACCCGCGTCCCGGCCGGCGGCGCGCTGGCGGTGGACCGGGAGGCCTTTTCGCGCTTCATCACCGAGCGGCTGACGGGGCACCGCCTGCTGCGCTACGAGAGCCGCGAGCTGACGGCGCTGCCCGACGACCGGCTGGCCATCATCGCGACCGGCCCGCTGACCACCGGCGCGCTGTCGGCGGCCATCACCGAGGCCTTCGGGACGGCGCAGCTCTCCTTTTTCGATGCGGCCGCCCCCATCGTGGAGGCCGACTCCATCGACCGCGAGCGGGTCTTTTTTCAGTCGCGCTACGACAAGGGCGAGGCCGACTACATCAACTGTCCGATGGACCGCGAGCAGTACGACGCCTTTTACCGGGCGCTGCTCTCGGCCGAGACGGCCGAGCTGCACGGCTTTGAGCAGGGGCAGGTCTTTGAGGGCTGCCTGCCCATCGAGGTGCTGGCCGGCCGCGGGTACGACACCATGCGCTTTGGCCCCCTCAAGCCGGTCGGACTGGTGGACCCCGCCACCGGGCGGATGCCCCATGCGGTGGTCCAGCTGCGGCAGGACAATGCCGCCAAAACCCTCTACAACCTGGTCGGCTTTCAAACCCGCCTGAAGTTCGGCGAGCAAAAGCGGGTCTTCTCGATGATTCCGGGGTTGGAGCGCGCCCGCTTTGCGCGCTACGGCGTCATGCACCGCAACACCTACCTCAACTCGCCCGCGCTGCTGACCAGCACCTACTGCAGCAAGAGCCGGCCCAACCTCTACTTTGCCGGCCAGCTCAGCGGCGTCGAGGGCTATGTGGAGTCGGCCGCCTCGGGGCTGCTCTGCGGCATCCACGCGGCGCAGCGCTTCCTTGGCAAAAAGCCGGAGCCCTTTCCGCCCGAGACCGCCATGGGGGCGCTGGCGCACTATGTCGCCACGCCGGGGCGGCGGGACTTTCAGCCCATGAACGTCAACTTTGGCATTCTGGCACCGCTCAACTTAAAGGCCTCGGGCCGAAAGGACCGGAACACCAAGCTCGCGGAGCGGGCGCTGCACATCGTCGACCGACTGGCGAAAAACCTCTAACGGTGGAGGAGTGGGGCGGGTCTCAAGATTCCGCCCTTTTTCCGCCCCATTTGCGTTGACAAGTCCAAGGCGTCTTGCGTATGATAGGGTGGAGCACGGGCCGGCGTTGACCCGGTCCTATTTCACAGGTTGAGGTGAACAGCCATGCTCATGGAATTTATCAGAGAACAGCTCGCCCTCCAGCTCAATGTGGAGGAGGACGCCGTATGGCCCGACACGCGCTTTGACGAGCTCGGGGCCGACGCCGTGGACATCGTTGAACTCGTGATGGCGCTGGAGGCCGAGTACGGCGTGCTGCTGGAGGACGAGCAGCTGGAGCGCGTCCAGACGGTGGGCGACCTCATCAAGCTGGTCGAGGAGAGCTGAGGGGCCACATGTAGAAAAAAAGCGGCCATAAAAACGGACATAAAAGGAGGGGATTGCGCTGACCAGGGACGAAGGCCGGCAGCTTGCACAGCTGCAGGAAAAGCTGGGGCACCGGTTTGCCCAGCCGGCGCTGCTGGTGAGCGCCATGACCCACTCCTCCTTTGCCAACGAACAAAAGCCAAACCAGGTGGCCTGCAACGAGCGGCTGGAGTTTTTGGGGGATTCTGTGCTCTCGCTGATCGTGTCGCGCTACCTGTTTACGCACTACGACAGGCTGCCCGAAGGAGACCTGTCCAAGGTGCGCGCAGCGGTGGTCAACGAGAAGTCGCTGGCTGGCTTTGCGCGCAAGCTGGGGCTGGGCACCTTTTTGCGCATGGGCCGCGGCGAGGAGCAAAACCAGGGCAGAAAGCGCGACTCCATCCTGGCCGACGCGTTTGAGGCCCTGATCGCCGCGCTCTACCTCGACGGCGACTTTGAGGCCGCCGAGGCCTTTTTGATGCCGCTGCTCGAGCGGGCGGTGGAGGCGGCCATCTCGGGCAAGCGCTTTAAGGACTACAAGACCGAGCTGCAGGAGATCGTGCAGAAGAACAAGGAGGAGACCCTCAGCTACGAGCTGGTCTCGGCCGACGGGCCGGACCACAACAAGCTGTTTGAGGTGCAGATCTACCTCAACAGCAACCCGATTGCCAAGGGCCGGGGGCGCAGTAAGAAGGAGGCCGAGCAGCAGGCGGCGCGGGCCGCGCTGGAGCTGATGGGCCAGTGAGCGCCGCCGCCGGAGCCGGCCGTCTCGCTTTTGCGCGGTGCTCTCGGCGCACTGCGAGGCGGCCGACGTGCCCATCGTCAAAGTGGGGCTGCACGCCGAGCCGGGCTTTGAGCGGGGCGAGCGGGTGGCCGGCCCCCACCACCCCGTCTTTCGGGAGCTGGCCGAGGGGGCGTGCCACCTCGCCGTGGCATTGGACAAGCTGGAGGAGGTTGACGTACGCGGGCGGCGGCTGGTGCTGCTGGTCGCGCCGGGCAGGACCTCCCGCATGGCGGGGCAGGGCGGCGTCAACCGCTGGCAGTTGCTCGGGCACAGCGGCGCCGCAAGGCTGTCCATCCGCGAGCGGGCGGGGCTGGCCCCCTTTGAGGTCCAGGTTGAGATCGAACCGCGCCAAACCAAGACGAAACGGAGTTGCCTATGCGCCTCAAACAGGTGGAGATCAGCGGGTTCAAGTCCTTTCCCGACAAAGTGAATATCGACTTCGGGGACGGGATCACCGCCATCGTGGGGCCCAACGGCAGCGGCAAGAGCAACCTCGTGGACGCGGCGCGCTGGGTGCTGGGCGAGCAGAGCGCCAAAACGCTGCGCGGCGGCAAGATGGAGGACATGATCTTTGGCGGCGCGGCCGGCCGTCGGCCGGTCGGCCTGGCCGAGGTCTCGCTGGTCATCGACAACGCCGACGGGCAGCTGCCCACGCCCATGCAGGAGGTGCGGGTCACCCGCCGGCTCTACCGCTCGGGCGAGAGCGAGTACCTGCTGGGCGGGCGGCCGGTGCGGCTGCGGGACGTCTACGAGCTGTTCATGAACACCGGCATCGGGCGGGACGGCTACTCGGTCATCGGGCAGGGCCGCATCGCCGAGGTGCTGTCGGCCCGCAGCGACGAGCGGCGCACCATCTTTGAGGAGGCGGCCGGCATTGCCCGCTACCGCTACCGCCGCAATGAGTCGCAGCGGCGGCTGGAGGCCGCCGAGGCCAACCTCGTGCGGCTGCGGGACATCCTGTCGGGCTACGCCTCCCGCGTCGAGCCGCTGCGGCTCCAGATGGAGCGGGCCAGGAAGTACCTGGTCTACAGCGAGGAGCGCAAGGGGCTTGAAATCAATGTCTGGCTGCACAGCCTCGAGCAGACGCAGGACCAGGTCTCGAAGGCCGTGGACGACCATCAGATCGCCACGGCCCAGCTGGCCGACCTGGGCGAGCGGCAGCAGCAGGCCGACCTGGCGCTGGAGGCGCAGACCGGCCGCGTGCAGCAGATCCATGTGGAAATCGACGGGGCGCTGCGCAATCAGCGGGCGCTGGCCGAGCAGGGCGCCGCCGCGGGCAGCGCGGCCGCCGTGGCCGAGGCCGAGCTGCGGCACAACGCCGAGCAGCGGCAGCAGCTGCTGCACAGCGCGGCGCAGTCGGGCGAGCGCCTGCAGGCCCAGCAGGGGCGCAGGCAGGCGCTCGCGGAGCAGCTTCTCCAGCACCGGCAGGCGCTGCAGGCGCAGCGGCAGCAGGTGGAGGGGCTGCAGCAGGCGCTGCGGCAGGAGGCGCTCCAGGAGGTGGAGCGCCAGATCGCCGACCTGCGGCTTTTGCTGTTTGAGCAGGCCGACCGCCTGTCGGAGCGGCGGGTGGCGCAGAGCGCCGCGGCGGCGGCCGCCGCCGCCGAGCGCGAGAACGGCGCCCGCATCGGCAGGGAGCTCGAGGTCGCCGCACAGCAGCTGGCGCAGCGCGAGCAGGCGCATGCGGCGCTGCAGCAGGCGCTGGAGCGCGCGCGGGCGACCGCCGCCGACTGTCAAAACGCCATCCGCGGCCGGCAGATGCTGCAGGAGGGCCGCAAAAAGCGGCTCGAGGAGGCCTCTGCCGAGCTCGAGCAGGCCGGGCGGGCGCTGGCCGAGCGGCAGGAGCAGCACCGGCTGCTGGTGGGCATGGAGCAGAGCCGCGAGGGCTTTTCGGGCGCCGCCAAGCTGGTGCTCGAGGAGGCTGCGCACGGGCGCCTGCAGGGTGTGCGCGGCGCCCTCTCGTCGCTGATCGGCACCGACCCGAAGTATGCGCTGGCCATTGAGACGGCGCTGGGGCCGGCGCTGCAGAACATCGTGGTGGACACCGAGCAGCAGGCCAAGGCGGCCATCGGGCTGCTGCAGCGCCGGCAGGCCGGGCGGGCCACCTTTTTGCCGCGGAGCGCCATCCGGCCGGGCAGGGATCGGCCGAAGGCCGAGGGCAGTCTGGGCGTTGCGGCCGACCTCGTGACCTGCGGCGCCGAGGTCGCCGACATCGTCAGCTCCCTGCTGGGCCGCACGCTGGTGGCCGAGCGCATGGACGACGCCATCGCGCTGGCCAGGCGGGACGGCCACCGCTACCGCGTGGTGACGCTGGACGGCCAGGTCATCAATGCCGGCGGCTCCATGACCGGCGGCTCGCAGGTCAAGGGGGCGGGGCTGCTGACCCGCCGGGGCCGCATCGAAGAGTTGGCCGAGGCCATTGCCGCGCAGCAGGGCGCGCTGGAGCAGCTCGCGCGGAGGCGCGAGGGGCTGGCCGGCGAGCTCGCGCTGGCGCAGGCCGAGCTCGAGGGCGCGCAGGCCGAGCTGCAGACGGCGCTGGAGGCCGCTGCGCGCACAGAGGCACAGCTGGAGGGCGCATGGCAGGCGGTCGAGGGGCTGCGGCAGCAGCACCGGGGGCTGCTGGGACAGCTTGGCGACAGCGGGGCGGCCGCCTCGAGGCTGGAGGGCGAGGCGGCCCTGGCCGAGACCGACACCCGGCAGCTGCAGGAGCGGCAGCGGGAGCTCGAGGCGCAGCTGCGCCAGCTGGAGCTCGAACAGGCGCAGGCGGCCGAATCGGTCTCGCAGGCGCTCGCCCACATCAACGAACGGCGGGTGGAGCTGGCCGCCTTTGAGAAGGAGACCGAGGGCCTTGCGGCCCAGCTGCAGGAGTTGGAGGCCGCCATCTCGCTGTCGGGCGCCGACCGGGCGCAGCTGGAGGCCCGGCAGCAGGCGCTGCAGCAGGCTGAAGAGGCGCTGCGGACACAGCTGGACCGGCACCGCGCGGAGCTGCTGCAGGCGGAGCAGGGGCAGCAGGAGCAGACCGCCCGCGTGGCCGCGCTGACCGCCGAGCGGGAGCAGGCCGAGCGCATGCAGGTGGCGCTGCGGCAGCAGTCGCGCGAGCTGGCCGACCAGAAGGAGCTGCTGGCGGCCGAGCAGGCCAGGACCGAGGCCAGGCGGCAGCAGATCGAGGCCGAGCGCGAGAGCCTGACCGCCCAGCTCTTTGACGAGTACGAGCTCACGGTCTCGCAGGCGCAGGCGCTGCGCACGCCGATGGCGAGCAAGGCGGAGGCGCTAAAGCGCATCCAGACGCTCAAAACCGCCATCCGCCAGTTGGGGCCGGTCAACGTCGGCGCCGTCGACGAGTACCGCGAGGTTAAGCAGCAGTTCGACTTCTACACCGGGCAGATCGAGGACCTCGAGACCGGGAAGCGGGAGCTCGAGCGCATCATCGGGGAGCTGACCCGCGAGATGAAGCAGATTTTCGCCGACCAGTTCGCCGTGATCAACGCCCACTTCGGGCGGGTGTTCGGCGACCTGTTCGGCGGCGGAACGGCCACGCTGACGCTCTCGGACCCCTCCGACGTGCTGGGCTCCGGCATCGACATCCACGTGCGGCCCGAGGGCAAGGTCATCAACCAGCTCAGCGCCCTCTCGGGCGGGGAGCAGGCGCTGACCGCCATCGCGCTCTACTTCGCCATCCTCGAGGTGCGGCCCTCGCCCTTTGTCATCCTCGACGAGATCGACACGGCGCTCGACGAGATCAACGTGCAGCGCCTGGCCAACTACTACAAGCGCTTTTCCGGCCGGGTGCAGCTGATCCTGGTCACCCACCGCCGCGGCACCATGGAGGCCTGCGACATCCTGTACGGCGTCACGATGCAGGAGCGGGGGGTCTCCAAGCTGCTCAAGATCGACGTCAACGACCTCGAAAAAGAAATCGGACTGACGGCCAAGTAGGCCGTGCACAGTGAAGGGGGAACCCCAAGTGGGACTGTTTGACAAACTGCGGGACGGCCTGACCAAGACCAGGGCCTCCTTTGGCCGCGCGGTGGACGGCGTGCTCTCGGCCTTCACCCGCATCGACGAGGAGCTGTTTGAGCAGCTCGAAGAGGCGCTGATCCTGGCCGACGTCGGGGTGGAGTCCTCCGAGGCGGTGCTCGAGCGCCTGCGCGAGCTGGTGAAGCAGCGCCGGGTCGAGGATCCGGCGCAGGTCCGGGCGCTGCTGGCCGAGGTCATCTCGGAGCTGCTGACGGCCGAGGGGGACGAGGGCCTGCAACTGTCCACCAAGCCCTCGGTGGTGCTGCTGGTGGGGGTCAACGGCGTCGGCAAGACCACCACGGCGGGCAAGCTGGCCGCCCGGTACGGCGCGCAGGGCAAGAAGGTCATCCTCGGCGCGGCCGACACCTTCCGGGCCGCAGCGGCCGACCAGCTTGAGATCTGGGCCAAGCGCAGCGGCGCCGACCTCGTGCGCCACCAGGAGGGCAGTGACCCGGCTGCCGTGGTCTTCGACACGGTGTCGGCCGGCAGGAGCCGCGGCGCCGACCTGATCCTCTGCGACACGGCAGGGCGCCTGCACAACAAAAAGAATTTAATGAACGAGCTGGGCAAAATATTCCGTGTGATCGAGCAGGAGCTGCCGGCCTGCGACCGCGAGGTGCTGCTGGTGCTGGACGCCACGACCGGGCAGAACGGCCTGGCGCAGGCGCGGGAGTTCCTTTCGGTCGCGCCGGTCACCGGCATCGTGCTGACCAAGCTGGACGGCACGGCCAAGGGCGGCATCGTCATCTCGATTTGCCGCGAGCTCGGGGTGCCGGTCCGCTTTGTCGGCGTCGGCGAAGGGGTGGACGACCTCCAGCCCTTCGACGCACAAGATTATGCAAAGGTGCTGTTTTAAATGAAGCTGACACAACTCGTGATGGCCACCGGCAACAAAGGCAAGCTGGCCGAGCTGCGGGCGCTGCTCGCGCCGCTGCGCATCGAGGTGCTCTCGCCGGCCGACTGCGGCGTCGAGGGGATGGAGGTCGAGGAGACCGGCGAGACCTTTGAGCAAAACGCCTTAATCAAGGCGCTGGCCTACATGCGGGCCACCGGCCTTGCGGCCGTGGCCGACGACTCGGGCCTCTCGGTCGACGCGCTCGAGGGCGCGCCGGGCGTCCACAGCGCCCGCTACGGCGGCCCCGGCCTCGGCGACGCCGACCGGGTGGCGCTGCTGCTCGAGCAGCTCGAGGCGCTGCCGGTCGAGGCGCGCGGCGCGCACTTCACCTCGGCCATTGCGCTGGCGCTGCCCGAGGGGGACGGCTTTGTGGTGACCGGCGAGTGCTACGGCACCCTCACGCGGGAGCCCGACGGCGAGGGGGGCTTTGGGTACGACCCCATCTTTTTTTATGCGCCCGAGGGCTGCACCTTCGCCGTGATGGCGCCCGAGGTCAAAAACCGGGTCAGCCACCGCGCCGTGGCCATGCGGCTGTTCCTCGAGGAGCTTGAGAAGCGACTCTGACGGGGAGCGTAGCCCTGAATGCGCCGGGGTTTTGACCCATGGGCTAAAAGCCGGATGATCCGAACAAACTGAAGGATATTCGACATAAAGGAGCTTTTTCAATGCTGACAAGCAAGCAGCGCGCGACACTGCGCGGCATGGCCAACGGGCTGGACACCCTTTTCCAGGTTGGCAAGGAGGGCCTTGGCGACGCCTTTTTCAAGCAGGTCGACGGCGCACTGGAGGCTAGGGAACTCATCAAGCTGCGGGTGCTGGAGACCTCCATGCTCGCGGCGGGGGAGGCGGCGCAGCAGATTGCCGCCCAGTGCGGTGCCGAGGTGGTGCAGGTGATCGGCAGCCGCTTTGTGCTGTACCGCCCGTCGAAGGAGAAGAGGATCAAGGTATGAAGACGGCTGTGTTCGGGGGGACCTTCAACCCGCCCCACGAATCCCATGTTGAGATGGCGGCCTTTGCCGTCGAGCAGCTGGGCTTTGACCGCGTGGTGGTGGTTCCGGCCGCCGACCCGCCCCACAAGGCCGTGGAGGGCGACGCGACGCCGCAGGACCGCCTGCGCATGGCCGAGCTGGCCTTTGAGGACTTTGACGAGGTCGAGGTCTCCGACATCGAGCTGCGCCGGCCCGGCAAGAGCTACACCTACGACACGCTGCGGCAGCTGCAGGAGGAGAGCCCCTACGAGTACTACCACCTGCTGATGGGGCAGGACATGCTGGAGGCCATCGAGCAGTGGTACCGCTTTGAGGAGCTGCTGAGCGCCGCCCCGATCATCGTCTTTCCGCGGGCGGGCAGCGAGGGGGACCTGGCGGCGCTGGTGGAGCGGCTGTCGGCCGACTACGGAGCCGACGTCGAGGTCGCGCAGACCGAGCTGGCGGGGGTTGCCTCGCGCCGGCTGCGCGAGGAGCTGCGCGAGAGCCTGCCCGAGGCGGTGCCGGCCCCGGTGCTGCGCTATATCCTCGAGCGCGGCCTGTACGGCGTGCGGCTGGACGGGGGCCGCGCCAAAACCGGGCGGGAGCGGCAGCTCATCGAGCAGCTGCGCCGCCGCATGCAGCCGCACCGGCTGCCCCACGCCTTCGCGGTGATGGAGGAGATGGAGCGGCTGGCCCTGCACTACGGCGAAGACGTTTCGCGCGCCCGGCTGGCCGGCCTGCTGCACGACGTCACCAAGGGCGAGTCGCTGGAAAATCAGTTGCGCCTTTGCGCCAACTATGATATAGTAATCTCTACACTTGAAAAGGCGTCTCCCAAATTATTACATGCCCTGACGGGCGCCGCCGTCGCGCGGGAACTGCTGGGCGGCGGCGAAGAGGAGATCGTGACGGCCATCCGCTACCACACCACGGGGCGGAGCGGCATGTCGCGGCTCGAGCAGCTGCTGTATTTGGCCGACTACATCGAGCCGCTGCGCGAGTTTGAGGGCGTGGAGCCGGTGCGCGCGCTGGCCTACGAGGACCTGGTGGGCGCCCTGCGCCTGGCACTGGACAACACGCTGCGCGAAGTGTTGGAGGCCGGCCGCCTGCTGCACCCCGACACGCTGGAGGCCCGCAACGAATTTGTCGCCATCATGATGGAGAGGGACCGATGAACGCCCGCTTTGCGAACAACAAAAAGAGGGTCACCCCGCTCGGCACGGTGCTGGTCACCGTGCTGCTTGTGGTGCTCGCGCTGCTGGTCACGACGGGGCTGTTTTTTTACACGCTGGCCTCCAGCACCTACGAGCCGCCCCCGCCCCCGCCCGATCCGACGGTGGAGCCGGGCGGCGACGGAGATTCCGAGCTGCCGGGCGACGGGCCGGACGTCGAGGAGCGGGTGCGCCGCAAGGGCGTCTACACCATCCTGATCGGCGGCACCGACTTTGAGGGGTACCGCACTGACGCCATGATCCTGGCCATGTTCGACACCGGCAACAAGCAGCTCAACCTGCTGCAAATTCCGCGGGACCTCTTTGTCGAGACCGGGCGCGACAGCCGCAAGGCCAACGCGCTCTATGCCTACGGCAAGGGGCCGCTGATGGTCTCGGCGCTCTCGAAGGAGCTCGGCCTCGAGATCGACCACTATGTGGTCATCAACCTCTCCTGCTTCCGCAAAATCGTCGATTCGCTCGGCGGGGTCAAGCTCAACGTGCCCTTCGACATCGACTATGAGGACCCTTACCAGGACCTCTACATCCACCTCAAGAAGGGGGAGCAGGTCTTAAACGGCAAGCAGTCGGAGGGCTTTGTGCGCTTCCGGTACGGCTATCTCGACATGGACATCGGCCGCATGAACGCGCAGCAGCTGTTCCTCTCGGCCCTGGCCAAGACCGTGCTCGACAACGTGACCAAGATCCCCGGCCTGATCACGACGCTGTTTCAGAGCATGAAGACCGACATGACCGTCGACTTCATGTCGCTGCGGGCCATGGAGGCGCTCAAGCTCTCGCTGGAGGATGTGCGCATTTTCACGCTGCCCGGCGAGTCCTGGTACTACGGCGGCGAGAGCGGCCTGACCGGCTATCGCGACGAGACCTTCTACCTGCTGACCAGGCACTTCAACATCTATGAGGGGGAGCCCCTGATCGAGGGCAGCCTCAAGGAGTACGGGCACAAGAGCGACGAACAGCCCGACCTCGAGGGCCGCACGCTGGTCGAGATCGACCAGCAGCACCCCAAGTTCAACCTCAACCCCAAGTGGGACTGGAAGAGCTACCTGGCGGCCCAGCAGGGTGCGACGCCCGAGCCGGCGCCGGAGGAGGAGCTCCCCGAGGAGACCCCGGCTGTGCAGGACCCCGAGCCGGACGCCGCACAGCCCCCGGAGCAAAAGCCCGAACAGGAATCCGGCCAAAAGCCCGAGCAGGGACCCGGGCAGGAGGCCCTGCCGGCCGGCGCGACGCCGGCCACCCCCGAACAGCCGACGTCTGGGCCAGACGCCGAAAACACCCCCCCGCCGGCCGAGTCCGAGCCGCAGGGGCAGCCGCCGGCCGAGTCCGGACGCCCCGACGAGCTGGACCAACCGCCGGCAAACGCCAGTCCGGAACCGACCGGTTCGGGCACCGGCGGTTCGGCGCCGCTGCCCGACGGACTGTGACCGTCCGCCCCTGACCGGCACAGGGCACCTTGCCGATCGATCGGCAGGCGGCATCGCACGCGCCCTTTGCCCGCCTGACCGGCGCTTTCGGGCCAACCCAAACCCATACGCGCCTGCCGCCGCGCCCTCCCTGCGCGGCGGACGGGATCAGCAAATACGATGGAGGTCTGTGAATGGAGCTTTCCCCGCACGATCTGGCCATGGCCATGGCCGAGATTTTACTCAATAAAAAAGCCATCGACGTCCAGGTGCTGCGCATTGGCGACCTGTCGGTCCTGGCCGACTACTTTGTCATCTGCACCGGCAGCAGCAGCACACAGGTCAAATCTCTCGCAGAGGAGGTGGAGTCCCGGCTTAGCGAGCGAGGAATCGAGCCGCACCATATCGAGGGGCATCGTTCGACCAGCTGGATCCTACTCGACTACTCCTCCGTGGTCCTGCACGTGTTCTATCAGGAGTCGCGTGAATTCTACCGGCTCGAGCACATGTGGGCGGATGCGGAGAAGCTTGACCTCTCGGCCCTGGGCCGGGCCTGAATCAGGTCGCACGGGACATTCGACACGCGATTTGACCGGCGCCCGCCCAAAGAGGCCCTCTTGCGCATGCCAAAGTTTGAATCGGGAGGACGTTGTCGGAGTATGAAATACGATTTTAAAGCAGTTGAGAAAAAGTGGCAGGACATCTGGGCCGAGCGGGGCTGCTTCCACGCGCCCAACGACTACAGCCGGCCCAAGTTTTACGGCCTGGTCGAGTTCCCCTACCCGTCGGCACAGGGGCTCCACGTGGGGCATCCGCGCTCCTATACCGCCATTGACGCCATCTGCCGCCAAAAGCGGCTGCAGGGCTTCAACGTGCTCTACCCGATGGGCTGGGACGCCTTTGGCCTGCCCACCGAAAACTACGCCATCGCGACCAAGCAGGACCCCGCCAAGGTGACCGAGGTCAACGTCAAGCGCTTCCGGCAGCAGCTGCAGGCGCTGGGCCTCTCCTTTGACTGGGCCCGCGAGGTCAACACCACCGACCCCGCCTACTACAAGTGGACCCAGTGGATCTTCCTCAAGTTCTTTGAAAAGGGCCTGGCCTACAAAAAGGAGATGGGCGTCAACTGGTGCCCCTCCTGCAAGGTGGTGCTGGCCAACGAGGAGGCCATCGGCGGCGTCTGCGAGCGCTGCGGCGCCACCACCAGCCAGCGCACCAAGAGCCAGTGGATGATAGCCATCACCAAGTATGCGCAGCGCCTGATCGACGACCTCGACGAGCTCGACTATATCGACCGCGTCGTGGTGCAGCAGAAGAACTGGATCGGCCGTTCGGAGGGCGCCAACGTGCGCTTTGCCACGACGGCGGGCGACGACCTCGAGGTCTACACCACCCGGCCCGACACGCTGTTCGGCGCGACCTACATGGTCATCGCGCCCGAGCACGCGCTGATCGAGAAGTGGGCGCCCCGGATCCGCAACATGGAGGCGCTGGCGGCCTACCGCCAGGAGGCCGCGCACAAGAGCGAGTTTGAGCGCACCGAGCTGGTCAAGGACAAGACCGGCGTGCGCATCGACGGCGTGATGGCCATCAACCCGGTCAACGACCAGGAGATTCCGATCTTCATCTCGGACTACGTGCTGGGCAGCTACGGCACCGGCGCCATCATGGCGGTGCCGGGGCACGACGAGCGCGACTACGACTTTGCCAAGGTCTTTGACCTGCCCATCGTCGAGGTGGTCGCGGGCGGCGACATCTCGGTTGCGGCCTTTACCGACATCGAGACCGGCACCATGGTCAACTCGGGCTTTTTGGACGGCCTGTCGGTCGAGGAGGCCAAGCAGACCATCACCGACTGGCTCGAGCAAAAGGGCCGCGGCGAGCGCGCCGTCAACTACAAGCTGCGCGACTGGATCTTCTCCCGCCAGCGCTACTGGGGCGAGCCCATCCCGCTGATCTACTGCGACGACTGCGGCTGGGTGGCCGTGCCCTTTGAGCAGCTGCCGGTGCTGCTGCCCCACGTCGAGAGCTACGAGCCCACCGACGACGGCGACTCTCCGCTGGCCAAGATCGAGTCCTTTGTCAACACCACCTGCCCCCAGTGCGGCAAGCCGGCGAGGCGCGAAACCGACACCATGCCCAACTGGGCCGGGTCGAGCTGGTACTTCCTGCGCTATATCGACCCCCACAACGACAGCGAGCTGGCGGCGCAGGACGCGCTCAAATACTGGCTGCCCATCGACTGGTACAACGGCGGCATGGAGCACACCACGCTGCACCTGCTGTACTCCCGCTTCTGGCACAAGTTCCTCTACGACTGCGGCTATGTGCCGACCAAGGAGCCCTATCAGAAGCGCACCTCCCACGGCATGATCCTGGGCGAGGACGGCGTCAAGATGAGCAAGTCGCGCGGCAACGTCATCAACCCCGACGAGATTGTGGAGGAGTACGGCGCCGACACCATGCGCATGTACGAGATGTTCATCGGCGACTTTGAAAAGTCGGCCCCCTGGTCCTCGGCCGGCATCCGCGGCTGCAAGCGCTTTTTGGAGCGGGTGGCCGACCTGCCCGGCATCATGGTGCCGGACAAGGGCTACTCCGAGGACATGAAGGTGCGCACCCACGCGCTGGTCAAAAAGTGCAGCTACGACATCGCCAACCTCAAGGGCAACACCGCCATTGCCGCGCTGATGACCTACCTCAACGACATCGAGCAGAAGAAGTCCATCACCGAGGGGGAGCTGCGGACCTTCCTGGTGCTGCTCAACCCGATCGCCCCCCACCTGACCGAGGAGGTCTGGCAGATCTGCGGCTTTGAGGGCATCGTCGCCGAGCAGGCCTGGCCGACCTATGAGGAGGCGCTGACGCTGGAACTCGTGATCGAAATCCCGGTTCAGGTGTCCGGACGCCTGCGCGGCACCATCATGATTGAGCGCGGAGAGGACAAAGAGTCGGTGATCGCAAAGGCCAGGGAGCGGGTGTCGGGACACCTCGTGGACAAGGAGTGGGTCAAGGAGATTTACGTGCCGGACAAACTGGTCAACCTGGTTGTACTGTAGGTCTTGACAGCACACAATTGCGGGCTGTATAATGATTTGAAAGACGGATATGGGGATTGTTTGTACCACGAGGGGAGGGATACGATGTCGGAAATCAGAATCAAGGACAATGAATCGCTGGACAGTGCGCTGCGAAGATTCAAGCGCTCCTGCGCCAAGGCTGGTGTGCTTTCGGAAGTTCGGAAGAGGGAACACTATGAAAAACCCAGTGTGAAGAGAAAGAAGAAGTCGGAGGCGGCCAGGAAGCGAAAATTCAAGTAGGCCGGCATCCACCGTGCAAATGCGCAAGCCCATCTCCAACCCCTATTCTTAAAACAATCTCCGTCGCCGCTTTACAAAGATAAACGAGCCCTGCCGTCAAGGCAGGGCTTTTTTATTGCCGGGCAGGCGGCTTCGCGTGCGGTCGTCAGGAAGAAAGCTGCGCTGCGGCATCCGGGAAGAGCTGTGGGGATACTTCGGGGAAGGCACGCTGCGATCGGCAAAAGGGCGCGGGCGACCGGCAAAAAAGGGATGCGCTGTGTGGCGTCGATGTGTGGCGGGGATCCCTTTTCTGCCCAGGCCAACAAATAACCGCTTGCGCGGTGTTCGCGTGTCCGACAGCGCCGATCCTGCGCCGACGCCTCCGCCGCAGGCAGGAAAGCGCCTGCACACCTCCTCAAACACTTCCGCACAATCATCCCGCCGCTGCCAGGTGCACGGGCTGAGCGGCAGTGTGCAGGCGCGCCATTTGAGCGCCTTCCGAAGCGGGAAGGGGGGCGAATGGGGTGTGGCTGCAACAGATGAGTCCGCCGCGCCAGAGGCGCCTGACGGGGCAGGGGATGGGGTCGGGTGCGTCACGGAGCCGCGTTTTGATTTGGCCTCGGCAACAAATACCATTGAAAATGAGCCGAAAAAGAGGTACCCTTACCTTGTCTTCGCGAGACAAATACATGCATGGAGGTCAAAAAATGTTTGAA
>JAAYBB010000041.1 GCA_012719075.1 Clostridiales bacterium
TCCGCACACATCAACTCCGCCGCCCAAGCCTGGATCCCGGCTTTCGCCGGGAGGACGGCCGGTGGGGAGGAGGGACAGCGGCCCACATGCGGGATACGTTACGAGAAGGCCTGCGGGCCCCGAACACCGGGCCTCCCAGCCGACGTCACCCACGCATGGACGACCACGCCGAGAACCGAAGCGGCAGGATGTGCAGAAGACTGGACAGACATAGGCGGGTTCTTCCTCGATTATGTCGTTTTGGGCGTGGCGCCTTCGAGCCGGCGGGCGAGGAGGGCTGCACTTAGGGCAATAGCCGCTGAGACCAACATCACAAGCAACAGGCCGGGCCGGGCATTCTCCTCAGTCAAAACCGCACCCGCGAACGCAGCCATGATGGAGGCCCCAGCGACCGTAATCGCAGCGGCCAAACCGGCCGCACTTCCCGTCTGTTTCGAACGCACAGAAATCGCACCAACGTTGGCGCTTGGTTGCGTAAGGCCGTTCGACACGCCAACAAACAGGCAAGGCCCGAACAATGCCAGCACATGACCGATGCCCGCAAAATACAGGACGAGACCGAACAGAAGACCGGCGCAGGCTACGATTCGTCCGGCAACCAATATGGTGATCACGGGTATCCTGCCGGCAAGCCGCCCGGCCAGAAAGCTGCCGACCATGAAGCCACCGGTAATCGAGCCCATGTAGAGACCTAGAACCGCTGGCGACATGTCAAAGGCCGTAGCAGCCAGCGGGGCACCGGCAAGGAAGGCGTAGAAGGCACCAACCGAGAAGGCCATGCAGACGCAATACGCCCAGAAGCGCTTCGAGCCGAGGAGTTCAGGATAGGCCCGGTACTGTTCGGCTATTGTGTTCGATGGCGTGCGGTTCGTTTCGTTCAGATCAATCCAGCACAAGACCAGAACCGCAGCCCCGAAGAATGCGAGCCCATAGAAGCCGGCTCTCCAATCGAGCACCTGATCCAATAGTCCACCAATTGTTGGCCCGAGCATCGGCGCTATGGCCCACGCCATGGCCAGATAGCCGAACTGACCTGCTGCCTGCTCCCTGCTGGTGGTGTCGCGGATCGTGGCAAGTGCTACCGCATATGTGGGGGCAATTATGGCCTGGACCATACGGCAGGCGAGGAAGGTCCACGCATCGGGAGCCATGGCGCAGCCAATCGTCGCGACGATGAAGATCGCCAGTGCCCAAAGGATCACGGGGCGGCGACCGAACCGGTCGGAAAGGGGACCAAGAACAAGTTGGAGGCATGCCGATACCCCAGCATAGGCCGCCAGGGAAAGGCCCATGATGCCGTAGGCGACGTCGAACTCGGTGGCCATGCCCGGCAGTGACGGGAGAAAGAAATTGATCGGCAGAATGGCGAGTGCCGACAACAGGATCAGCGTCAGAAGACGAGGTTTCGATGATGGAGTTTGCACGGTGCTGACGCCAGGGAGAAGTGGACGGGCAATAAAAAGGCCCGGCTTGGGGGCTGAAGTTACCGCGCATGGGTGCTTTCGCATAGCAGCTACGCTGCCGTGCCCATGCACTTGCCTCGAAAGGGTCCCCGAGGTCTCGGCGCTGCGCGCCCCGCCGGGGATGGCGGCCGTGGGGGAGGAAGGGCACTGCGCCACAAAGGGGCATCGCCAGCCCAGCGTCGTGCCCAGCGCTTCGAGAGTCCCTTGCGCTTTGTCACGGACTTCGATAATCCCCGCCTCAGGACATCTTGCCCTAACGCAAGACTTTCGACCTGGGAGGGTCGCTCATGGCTGATATGCCCCTGACCGCGCCGGCGGTGAAACCGGCGAATCCGAATTTTTCGTCAGGCCCCTGTGCCAAGCGTCCCGGGTGGACGGTGGCAGCGCTCGATGCTGCGCTGACCGGCCGCTCGCACCGGTCCAA
>JAAYBB010000042.1 GCA_012719075.1 Clostridiales bacterium
GCCGCCACCCAATCAGACCGAGATCGCGGTCTCCAGCGCAATTTCCATCATGTCGCCAAAGGTGCGCTGCCGCTCCTCGGGCGTGGTCTCCTCGCCCACCTGGTTGCCCTCCACGAGGTCGCTGACCGTCATCATGGCCAGCGCGCGGCAGCCGTGGCGGGCGGCCAGCGTGTACAGCGCGGCCGACTCCATCTCGGCGGCGAGGCAGCCGTGGGCCTGCAGCGCCATCGGGATGTCGGGCTCGGTGTGGTAGAAGGTGTCGGAACAGAACACCGGGCCGACATGCGGCTGGATGCCCTTGGCCTCGGCCGCCGCGACCGCCCTGCGCAGCAGGGCGAAGTCGGCCGTCGGCGCGTAGTGCGCGCCCTTGAAGGTGGCGTCGAACATGGCGCTGTCGGTCGAGGCCGACATGGCGATGACGATGTCGCGCAGCCGCAGCGGCGGAAAGCCGCCGCAGGAGCCCACGCGGATCAGGGTCTTGACCTCGTAAAAGCGCATGAGCTCGGTGGCGTAGATGGCCACCGACGGCATGCCCATGCCGTGCCCCATCACCGACAGCCGCACGCCCTTGTAGGTGCCGGTGTAGCCCAGCATGCCCCGCACCTCGTTAAAGCAGACCGGGTTTTCAAAATAGGTCTCGGCGATGTGCTTTGCCCGCAGCGGGTCGCCCGGCATCAGCACCGTCGGTGCAATGTCGCCCTTCTTTGCGCTGTTGTGTGGTGTCATGGGTCCTTCGCTCCTCTCGTGATCGCGGGGGCGCCAAAATCGGCGCTCCCCTCTATCCTGCGCCGCCGAAACGGCAGCGGTCCAGCACGCTTTCGCCCTCGTAGGGCGCCTGTGGCGCCACGCCCAGCCACTCGGCCACCGTGGCGGCCACGGTCGAAAAGCCGCGCAGCGTGCCCAGCGCCGCCCCGCCGTCCATCGCCGGCGACCAGAGCAGCAGCGGCACGTACTCGCGCGAGTGGTCGGTGCTCTCGGTGGTGGGGTCGCAGCCGTGGTCGGCCGTGAGGATCAGCAGATCCTCGGGCCCCAGCGCCGCCAGGATGGCGGGCAGCGCACGGTCAAAGTCCTCGAGCGCGCGGCGGTAGCCGGCGGGGTCGTTGCGGTGCCCGTACACCGAATCGAAGTCGTTGAGGTTGGCAAAGATCAGGCCGCCCGGCTGCTGTGCCAGGCGGGTCAGCGTGGCCTCGATGCAGGCCGCGTTGCCCGAGGCCGGCAGCTCCAGCGTCAGCCCCCGGTGGGCAAAGATGTCGCCGATCTTGCCCACCCCCGTGACCTCCTGCCCGCTGCGGACCAGCAGGTCGAGCAGGGTCTCGCCGGTCGGCTCGAGCGAGAAGTCCCGCCGGCCGCCCGTGCGCCTGAACTCGCCCGGCCGCCCGACAAAGGGGCGGGCGATGACGCGGCCCACCGCGTGCTCGCCGGTCAGGACGCCGCGCGCAACCCGGCAGAATTCGTAGAGCTGCCCGCGCGGCACAAGCGCCTCGTGCGCGGCCAGCTGCAGCACGCTGTCGGCCGAGGTGTAGAGGATGGGCTCGCCGGTCTCGAGGTGGCGGGGCCCCAGCGCCTCGAGGATGGCGGTGCCGCTGGCCGCCCGGTTGCCCAGCAGCCCCCGCCCGATGCCCTGCGCGATGGCCCCGACCACCTCGGGCGGAAAGCCGTCGGGATAGGTGGGGAAGGGCCGGTCCAGCAGCAGGCCGCAGAGCTCCCAGTGCCCGGTCGTGGTGTCCTTGCCCTTCGAGAGCTCCAGCATGCGCCCGTGGGCCGCCCGCGGCGCCGCGGGGCGCGCAAGCCCCTCCACCCCCTCGATGTGGGCCAGGCCCAGCGCGATCAGGTTGGGGGCGTCCAGCCCGCCGGTGGCGCGGATGACGCCCGACAGCGTGTTGCTGCCGGCGTCGCCGTACTCGGCCGCGTCGGGCGCCGCGCCGCAGCCGACCGAGTCCAGGACAATCAGCACTGCCCGTCTTGCCATCTACGTGCACCGCCTTTTCGTTGTTCCGTGGGGGGCCGGAGGGTGCCCGCCCCACAGTTATCCCCTATTTTAACACCTCCGTGCGGAGAAAACAATCGCCCGCTTCGCATTGTCCGGCTTTATTCTCTGCCCGGCGGCGCAGGCCCTCTTTTGCGCCCCGGCCACAAAAAAAGTCCTTTGCCCGACGCCGTTTTGTGGTATACTGCTTACATCGCTCCCCTTTTGCGACACAAACGGCGCGCCGGGAGCGGCCCATCCCACCCGCTGTCTGGAGGTTTTTTTGCATGTGCCGCCTGGACGAAAACACCTGTGACCTGGCCCTGGTCAACGCCGAGCTCCGTCGGGACGCGCGGGACTTTGCGCTGCGCTGCGAGCGCCGCTACACCGAGCAGCTGACCGCGCTGGCCCACCGGATTGCCGACCACGCGCGCGAGAGGCCCTTTATCCTGCTGTCGGGGCCGTCGGGCGCCGGCAAGACCACCACCGCGCTGCGCATCGAGGCGCTGCTGGACGAGTGGGGCTACGACACGCACACCATCTCGCTGGACAACTACTTTTTGCCGAAGCAGGCGCCCGACCTGCCGGTGGACGCCAGCGGCAAGCCGGACTACGAGTCCCCCTACCGGCTGGACCTCGAGCTGATCCGCCGGCACTTTGAGCTGCTGTTTGAGGGGGTGCCGGTGGAGGTCCCGGCCTTCAACTTTGCCGAGCAGGCCCGCCGCCCCGGGTATACGCTCCACCGGGGCGAGCGGGAGCTGGTCCTGATGGAGGGCATCCACACGCTCAACCCGCTGGTGACCGGCATTGCCCAGCCGGTGGCCACCAGCATCTTTGTCGACGTCGAGACGGCGCTGGCCGACCGCGGGGACCTGCTGCCGCCCCCGCGCTTCCGCCTGATGCGGCGCCTGGTGCGCGACCGCCTGTTCCGCGGCTGCAACCTGCAGTCGACGCTGGACCGCTACGAGAGCGTGCTGCGCGGCGAGGCCGCCCACATCCTGCCCTACCGCGAGGCCGCCACCGAGTCGGTCGACACCTTTCTGGCCTACGAGATGGGGGTCTACCGCCCGCTGCTCGAGGACAGCGCCAACCAGCTGCCCGAGGACATCGCCAGCTTCCTCAGCCGCATCCTGCCGCTGGATTTGCCGATCTCGACGCCCAACTCCATCGTGCGGGAGGTCACCGGCTCGAGCATCTTCCAGTACTGACGGCCCCATCAAAAAAAGGCGCTCCGCAGAGCGCCTTTTTTTGATGGGCGAAGCCCTTTGGCGGCATGCAAATTTTGGCCCAAAAGGCCGCTGCATGTCCCGCGCCGCGCCACCCATACTAAAAGACAGCAGGACTGGAAAAACATCATTCGGGGGGCGGTTTCATTGACGCGAAAGCAGGCCATTCGCCAGCTCAATGCCATGCTGCGCAGCTGCGAGGTGGGGGCCGAGGGCTACCGCCGCTATGCCGACACGACCGACAGCACGGCGCTGCGGGATCGCTTTGAGCAGTATGCGCAGGCGCAGGTCCACACGGTCAAGCAGCTGTCGGGGCGGGTGACGTCGCTGGGCGGCGAGCCGCGCCACGGCAGCGGCCTGGACGGCATGATGGCGCGGCTGACCTACCGCCTGCGCGGCCTGGCGCCCGACGACGCGCTGGGGCTGCTGCTGTCGGCCCACTACAACGAGACGGCGGCCATCGAGTCGGCCGAGCACCTGCTGCGGGAGGGCGTACACGACGAGGACACCCGCCGCCTGCTCGAGGGCAAGAGCGAAGAGGCCAAGCAGCGCCAGCGGGAGCTGGCCGAGCTGATTCGGGTGTACCGAAACGGCGAGGACGGGGGCTGATGTTGGGGCGGGCCTTTGCGCGGCGCGGCGCACCGCACACGCGTGGAGTTTGTAAAGGCGGGGGGCAACAGCGCACGCAAAGCGGGTTGACGCCCTTTAAAAACAGGCGGTCAACAACAGCAGCCGGGCTGCGCCATTTTGCGCAGGCAGACGTCTGCTGTCCATAAAACTGCGTCGGTTTTTAGCGCGCCGGTTTGTTTGCCGGCTCTTTTTTTGTGTGAAAAACGGCGTGCAACGGTCATTGCCCCCGTCGGCGAGGGGCGGCGCCGGCAACGCGGCGCCCGATCTCCTCTGCGGCACGGCGGGAGAGTGGCCTGCCCACCGGGTTCATCTCGACTGTATTTTTTCGCCAGGCAGTTGCGTTTCAAAAACAGATTTGATACGATTTATCTCAAGGGCCCGTCCGGCCTGCCGTTTGGATCGCCGGCGGGGAGGTTGCGCGTGAAGTTTATCCGGGGAGGGATGCGTTGTGATTGTCGCTGTTTTGACCTTTAAGGTGCCCCTTGAGCAAATCAACGAGTCGTTGTCCGAACACCGGGCTTTTCTTGACCGGTATTATGCCCAAAACACCTTCATCTGTTCCGGCCGCTGCGAGGCGAATGCGGGCGGCGTCATTCTCATGAGGTCCGATTCGGAGGCGGCGGCAAGAGCGATTGTCGAGGAGGACCCCTATTACACAAGGGGCTTGGCGGAGTACGCCTTCTATGCGTTCACGCCGTCCAAGTGGGACCCGCACTTTGAACGCTATGTGGAGCCCCCGCAGTAAAGCGCCGACCCACGACGTCCGGTTTTTGCAGCCTGCAGCTCTACGGCCGTTTTGCAACACGGCATGAACCCCAAACCGCAGTGAAAGGACGTGAACAGCGTGAACCTGGAGCAGATGGGCAAGGTCTCCCTGGGCGCCTATCCGACCCCGCTTGAAAAGATGGCGCGGCTGTCGGAAAAGCTGGGCAGGGGCACCCTCTACATCAAGCGCGACGACGCGACCGGCCCCGCCTTTGGCGGCAACAAGACCCGCAAGCTGGAGTATGTCATGCAGGAGGCGCTGGCGGGCGGCTACACCGCCATGCTGACGGTGGGCGGCCCCCAGACCAACCACGGGCGCACCACCGTTGCGGCGGCGGTGCAGCTCGGCCTCAAGCCCATTCTGGTGCTGGGCGGCCCCCCGCCCGAGACCCTCTCGGGCAACCTGGTGCTCGACGCCATGATGGGCACCGACCTGGTCTTTGCCGGCGACGACATGGAGGGCGCCGTGGCCGCCACCATCGAGCGGTACGAGCGGGCCGGCGACCGGGTCTACTTCCTGCCGCTGGGCGGCACCGGTTATGTCGGCATGCTGGGCTACATCATGGCGGTGCCCGAGCTGCTGCGCCAGATTGAGCAGATGGGCCTGCGCCCCTCGGCGCTGGTCTGCGCGGCCGGCTCGCTGGGCACCTACTGCGGCCTGGTGCTGGGGGCGCGCCACTTCAAGGCGCCCTTCGAGGTGGTCGGCATCCCAGTCTCGCCGCCGGCCGCCGACTTCAAGGCGCGGGCCGCCGCGCTCATCAACGACTGCAGCGCCCACTACGGCCTTGCGGTTCGGGTGGATGAGCGCGACCTGCGCATCGAGAACGGCCCGGCCGACGCCCCCTACTCGGGCGCGGCCTACAACCAGCCCGACCCGCTGACACGGGCGGCCATGTTCGAGCTGGCCCGCAGCGAGGGCATCCTGCTCGACCCCGTCTACACCGGCAAGGCCTTCCGCGGCATGCTGGACCTGCTGCAGCGCGGCGAGCTGGGCGGTGCGGGCGAGGAGGTCATCTTCCTGCACACCGGCGGCGCCGTTGCGCTGTGGACCAGGGAGCACCTCGACGCCATGCAGCAGGACCTGCGGGACAACTGCCAGATCCGCACGCTCCCCTAGGCCGGCGCCCTCAGATCAGGCGTATGTACCTCCGGCTGGCGTAGCCGGTTTGGCCGCCGTAGGTCGTCACATACCAGTCCCCCACCTGGCCGGTCACGGTCACCTCGCTGCCGCGCGGAATGCGGGCCAGGATGTTGCCGGTCAGGCTGGGGCGGTCGCGCAGCATCAGCGGCGTGTACTCGGTGATCACGACGCCCTGCCTTGGCGGCATGGGCTCCACAAACGGAATGCCGAAGTAGATGGTCAGGCCCTGCACCAGGTTGCGGGCAATGGCCTCGACGTTGTTCATGATGAAGGCCTCGTCCTCGAGGTTGTCGTGGTAGGCCAGCTCGGCCAGCACGGCGGGGGCCCTGGTCTGCCGCAGCTCGGCAAAGGTGGTGTTGGGCAGCGCCCTGACCAGCGACGGGTTGGGGTAGATCTGCCGGTACTGTTCGGCCAGGATCTCGGCCGCGCGCCGGCCCCAGTAGCTGCCCTGCCGGTAGTAAAAGTCGGCGCCGCGCAGCTGGCCGGCCAGGCTCTCGGGCGCGGCGTTGGAGTGCAGCGCCAGGTGCAGGTCGTAGTTGCCGGCGTTGGAGTCGGCAATGGCCTGGCTCAGCGGCCGATCGGGGTCGTTGCGGGTGAAGTCGATGCCGGAGGCGCGCAGATAGGGCTCCATCGCGTCGGCAATGCGGTTCATCCAGTACTGCTCGTTTCCGGTGGTGAGGTATGGGTTCCAGTCCTGCGTTGAGGGGCTGAGAAAAATACTGGGCACAGGTTTCCTCCTTTTGGGGGATTTCCCCCGGTGATTTGGCGCGCCGGGGCGCGGATTGTTTTGTCTGTGGACCCTCCATCCTATGCCGGCGGCCGCGCGGGTGACAGAGGTCGGGGCGGGGAGCACGTGGTGTGCCTGTGGACGGTGGCGCCGGGGGAGGGGCCATTGGGCCGGAGGAGGTGTGCGTCCGCTGCACCTCAGCCAATTCCCGTGGCATGCGCGCGGCCGATTGGGGGGGGGGCCATTGGGCCGGAGGAGGTGTGCGTCCTCTGCACCGCAGCCAACTCCCGTGGCGTGCGCGCGGCCGATTGGGCCGGGGGCGTTGGGCAGGAGGAGATGTGCGTCCTCTTCCCCGCAGCCAACTCCCGTGGCGTGCGCGCGGCCGACTGGGCCGGGGCGTTGGGCAGGAGGAGATGTGCGTCCTCTTCCCCGCAGCCAATTTCCGTGGCGTGCGCGCGGCCGATTGGGCCGGGGGGCGCTGCCGCATGCCGCTCTTTTCCGCGGCCTACTGTGACAAAGAAAAGCGGGGTGCCTGCGGACACTGGGGCCGGGCGGGTGGCGGATACCCCCTTTACCGCCGTCGTCCCCCGTGGTATACTGGGCGCAAAAGGGGGCGATGACCATGAAGGTGGGTTTGATCCGCTGTCTGCAGACTGAGGACTTTTGCCCGGCCACCACCGATCTGGCCATGATGCGGCAGCACGGCGGCGCATTTGAGGGGATTGACGAGGACATCGAGCTGATCGGGGTCAGCACCTGCGGGGGCTGCCCCGGCAAGCGGGCGGTGCTGCGCGCCAGGGAGATGGTCCGCCGCGGGGCCGACACGCTGGCCTTTGCCTCCTGCATCACGCGGGGCAACCCGATCGGCTTTCCCTGTCCCTTTGCAAAGGCCATGATCCGCGCGGTGTCCGCGGACGTCGGCGAGGACATCCGCATTTTGGACTACACCCATTAAGGGGCGCTGTTGAAGGCGCTGTTGAGGGCGCTGTTGAAGGCTTTCTGAAGAGCCCATGGAGGGTGCTCCATGGGCGCGCATCCGGGGCGCCTTGACGTGTGCCGGCCGCTGCCGGCGCGGAGATGGAAATTGAACAGCCCCCCGGCGGCCACTTGGCCGCCGGGGGGCTTGTCGATGCAGGGGGGACGGTGGTGGGCGGGCTGGACACCGTCGTTTGTTGAGAATGGGAACAGTGACGGTGGTGGGCGGGCTGGACACCGCCGTTTGTTGAGGATGGGAGCGGTGACGGTGGGGGCGGGCTGGACACCGCCGCTTGTTGAGGATGAGAATAGTGACACATGACCGTGCCCCCATGTGTTGTCCATCCGGGCTGCCTTCTCCGTTTAAACGGGGGGGAGCCTTCCTTCTCTTTTTACAGACGCAAAAACCCCCTGCCGTGGTTATTGCCCTGCGACAGGGGGCTTTTCTGCACTGTCCGTCTTTATTGGTTCTGGGCATAGGCCGCCGGGGCTTGTTCAGGCAGGGTGCTGCGGGCTGGGCGCCGGCCGCGGTGGGCCGGCAGCTATGCGCCGGGGCTGCCGACGCTTTGGTGGGTGCGGGCAACGCGGCCGCCCGCAGGCTGTGCCTGCGCCGCCGTGCCCGGCCGCGCCGAAGGCGCGCCATCCGGCGGGCACCCCGCCGGATGGGGGGCCCAAAGGGCCCTGCCGGGGTCGGCAGCAGCGGGGGCGGGGCACCCCGCCCCCGCTGGGCGGCCGCGATTGGGGCACACCCTCCTGCCTGACCGTGCTCCCCTTCCCGATTCCTTCCACGCCCCTCGTCTATTTCGTCAGGCTGCGCGCGTAGTCGGCCGAGGCCTTGGCGTCCCGCGCAAAGAAGTCGGCCCCGATCTGCCGCGCGTAGGCCTCGTTGAGCACGGCGCCGCCCACCAAAATCCTGCAGTCGGGCAGCCGCCGCCGCAGCAGCGCGATCGTGCGCTCCATGGCCGGCAGCGTCGTGGTCATCAGCGCCGACAGGCCCACCAGCGCGGCGCCGTTTTGCTCGGCCGCCTCGACCACCGCCTCGGGCGGCACGTCCCGCCCCAGGTCGATGACCGCAAAGCCGTAGTTCTCCAGCAGCGCCTTGGCGATGTTCTTGCCGATGTCGTGGATGTCCCCCTGCACGGTGGCCACCACCACCGTCGGGCCGGTGGGCAGCCCGGCGGCGCCCATGCCGGCGCGGATGACCTCGAAGGCGGCCTGCGCCGCGCCCGCCGCCATCAGCAGCTGCGGCAAAAACACCGTCTTTTGCTCAAAGCCCTCGCCCACGCGGTCGAGCGCCGGGATCAGGTAGTCGTTCACCAGCGCCAGCGGGTCGGCGCCGGGGTCCTGCAGCAGTGCCCGTGCGGCCTCGGCGGCCTCGGCCCTCAGCCCCCGCTCAATGGCCAGGTCGAGCGGCAGGCCCTGCGTCTTGTCCGCTGGCGCCTGCGGCCGCGCGGCCTGCCCGCCGCGGCGCGCGACATAGGCGTCGGCCGCGCCTTCATGGCCGGCCAGCAGCCGGTGGGCGGACAGCGTGTCCATGAGTTCTTCATCCGAGGGGTTGACAATGGCCAGGTCCAGCCCGGCCTCCAGCGCCATGGCCAAAAAGGTGCGGTTGAGCAGCGGGCGGTCGGGCAGCCCGAAGCTAACGTTGCTGACGCCCAGCACCGTCCCGACCCCGAGCTGCTGCTTGACCGTCCGCAGCGCGCGCAGCGTCTCGGCCGCCGCCTCGGGCTGCGCCCCCACCGACAGCGTCAGGCAGTCGATATAGAGGTCCCGCTTCGGAAGGCCGGCCGCAAGCGCGCGGTCGACAATCTTCTGCGCCAGCGCCACCCGCGCCTCGGCGCGCTCGGGGACGCTGGCCTCGTCGAGCGTCAGGCCCACCACCGCGGCGCCGTAGCGCCGGCAGAGCGGCAGGATGGCCTGCAGCCTGCCCTCTTCAGCACTCGTGGAGTTGACGATGGGCTTGCCGCAGCAGACCCGCAGCGCCGCCTCGAGCGCCGCAGGGTCGGAGGAGTCGATTTGCAGCGGCAGGCCGCTGACGGCCTGCACGGCCTTGACCGCCCGCGGCAGCAGCCTCACCTCGTCGACGCCCGGCGTGCCGACGTTGACGTCGAGGATCTCGGCGCCGGCCTGCTGCTGCTCCACGGCCAGCGTCTGCACCGGCGAGAGGTCGCCGACCTGCAGCGCCTCGCGCAGCCGCTTTTTGCCGGTGGGGTTGATGCGCTCGCCGACGGCCAGCGGGCGGCTGACCTCGGCCACGTGGGTGCTGCCGCACACCCGGGCCGGCAGGGCCGGGCGGCGCGGCGCCGGCTTTTTGTCCTTGAACTGCTTCGACAGCAGCGCGATGGTGGCCGGCGTGGTGCCGCAACAGCCCCCCACCGCCGCCACGCCCATGTCGAGGCAGGGGGCCATGGCGGCGCAAAAGGCCTCGGGCGAGAGGTCGTGCGCCCCCGTGACCGGGTTGGGCAGCCCGGCGTTGGGCATCGCGAAGACCGGCAGCTCGGTGGCCGCGCACAGGCGCTGCAGCAGCGGCATGACCTCGGCCGGCCCCAGCGAGCAGTTGATGCCCAGCCCCGCCACCGGCAGCGCGCCGATCGCGGTGGCAAAGCCCTCGACCGGGACGCCCGCAAAGCTGCGCCCCTGCCGCTCAAAGGTCATCGAGGCCAGCACCGGCAGGTCGCAGCACTCCAGCGCGGCCAGCACCGCCGCCTTGACCTCGTACAGGTCGGCCATGGTCTCGATCAGCACCAGGTCGGCCCCCCTTCCGGCCCGCACCACCTCGGCAAACAGGTCGTAGGCCTGCTCGAAGGTCAGGGTGCCGTTTGGCTCCAGCAGCTCGCCGAGCGGGCCGATGTCCAGCGCCACCAGCGCCCGGCCGTCCGCGGCCCGCCTTGCGCAGGCGATGCCGGCCGACACGGCCTGCGCCACCGAGATGCCGGTGCCCTGCAGCTTTCTGGCGTTGGTGCCAAAGGTGTTGGTCAGCAGGATGTCGGCCCCGGCCTCCACATAGGCGCGCTGGATGTCGCAGAGCTTGTCGGGCGCGTGGAGGTTGAACTGCTCGGGGCAGGCGCCGGGCGCCAGGCCCGCCGCCTGCAGCATGGTGCCCATGCCGCCGTCCAGGATCGTGAAGCGATCGGGGTTAAAGATGGATGTTGTCGCCACAGTGTCTCCCCTCTTTTCTGTCGGCGCAGCGCGCGCGCAGCGCACAGGTTTCGCAGCCGGCGGGCCGGCCGGACACCGGCCGGTCGGCCACGCCAAGCAGTGCGGTGATGCTCTTGCGGGGCAGCAGGATGCCGCCCGCGCTGACGGTCAGGCCGATCTGGCGCTGGGCGTTCAGCAGCCGCAGCAAATCGCCCTGCAGCGCCAGCGGCAGGTCGCCGTACCCCGGCGAAAAGCGCCCGGTCAGGTGGGCGCCCTGTCCCCGGTACTGCAGGCGCAGCAGGCGCTCGGCCTCGTCGGCGTACTGCTCGACCAGCGTCGAGGCCGCCACGTCCAGCAGCAGCGCGGCGGCCATGTCGCAGGCCTCGGCCGCGCGGATGTGGCGCTCGATGCCGCCCCCCAGCGTCACCGCCAAAAGCAGGCATGCGCCGCACCCCGCAAGGTGCAGCGCAATGTCGCGGCCGGGCAGGGAGAGCTGCGCCTCCGGCAGCCGCGGCGGCGCCTCCAGCACAAAGGGCCGGAAGGTCCAGTGCGCGTCGGCCTGCCGCTCGATCTGTAGGGCCGCCTGCGCCAGCTGCGCGCCGACCTGCGCGCCGGGGCCTGTCCCCCCGTAGCCCAGCGCCCGCAGCGCCTGCGGGATGTCCACCCGCAAAGCCCGGTCAAACCGCATGTCCTCGCGCTCCCCTCCGCCCGGCGCGGCCGGCCCTACAGCAGATCCCGGATGCCGCTGTGGATCCGCCTTGCCACCTCGGCGTTGTTCATGGCATACAGGTGGATGCCGTCGGCCCCGTTTTCAATCAGCGCGCGGATCTGCCGCACCGCGTAGTCGATGCCGGCCTCGTAAAAGGCCCCGGCGTCGTCGGCAAAGCGGCTGACCCAGCGCGTAAACGCACTCGGCAGGCTGGCCGAAGACAGCGACACCGTGCGCGCAAGCTGCTCGTACTTGACAATGGGCATGACGCCGGCCTCGATCGGGCAGTCGATGCCCTTTTGCCGGGCCAGCGACAAAAAGCGGTCGAACTTGGCGTTGTCGAAAAACAGCTGCGTGACCAGGTGTCCGCAGCCGGCCTCCAGCTTGTGGTGCAGCGCGTCGATGTCCGCCTCGAGGCCCTGGCTCTCGGGGTGCCCCTCGGGATAGCAGGCCCCCACGAGGTAAAAGCCGCCCACGCGCGCGATTTCTTGCATCAGGTCGCTGGCGTGGGCATAGGCCGGCGGCGGGCCCCCGCCCGGGGGCAGGTCGCCGCGCAGCGCCAGAATGTTTTGCACGCCGGCCGCCTGCAGCTCGGCCAGCTCCTGCTCGACCTCGCCGGGCCGCGCGTGCACGCAGGTGAGGTGCGAGAGCGGCTCCACGCCGTACTGCTGCTTGAGGCGCCGCGAAATCTGGCCCGTGTACTCCCGCGCCCCGCTGCCGCCGGCGCTGTAGGTCACACTGATATAGTCTGCGCCGATCGCGCACAGGTCATGCAGCGCGCCGTAGACGGCCTCGATGCCGCTCTTGCGCTTGGGCGGGAACACCTCGATGGCAAACGGACAGGCCTTTTGTTTGAATAAGTCGGATAGGTACATCTCGTCTCCCCTCTGCCGGCCCGCGGGTGCTGTCAGGGCCTTGGCGGGCTACTTTTCGCCCCAGCCCGCCAGCAGCTCGGTCAGCTGCCGGTTCATGGCGCGCAGCTCCCGGTTGGCGCCCTGCCGGCTGGTCTTGACCAGCTCCAGCAGCTGCTCGGCCGAGCCCAGCAGCTCGGCGTAGGCCTGCGACTCGTGCGCGGACTTGCGCGCCTTGGCGGGCAGCGGGATGCCGGGCGAGCTGACCAGGTTGCGGATCAGGTCGAACTCCTCTAAGTAAAAGGGGGCGTGGGCGGGGATGCCGTAGCGGTTGAGCTCGGCCGCCAGAGCCTCGGCGCCCTGCTCCTCGCCGTGCACCACAAAGATGTGGCGGGGCGTGGGGCTGAAGTGCCGCGCCCACTTGAGCAGAAAGTCGCGGTCGGCGTGGGAGGACATGCCGGGCAGGTTGACAATGCGCGCCGCCACCCGGATCTCCTCGCCAAACATGCGTACGCGCTCGGCGCCGCTCAGCAGGTGCCGCCCAAAGCTGCCCTCGGCCTGAAAGCCCACAAAGACGATCGCGCACTCGGGCCGCCACAGGTTGTGCTTGAGGTGGTGGCGGATGCGCCCGGCGTCGCACATGCCCGAGGCCGAGATCACGACCTTTGGGTTGGGGTCCTGGTTGAGCCACTTGGACTCCTCGACGCTCTCGCAGAGGCACAGTCCGGGAAAGTTCATCAGCGCACTGCCGCTGGCCAGCAGGTCCCGTGCCTCCTGGTCGAGGCAGCCGGTCAGGTCGCCGGCAAAAATCTGCGTGGCCTGGCGGGCCAGCGGGCTGTCGACATAGACCGGAAAGTCGGGCAGCGATCTGACCAGCCCGCGCAGCTTGATCTCGCGCAGGAAGTAGAGCAGCTCCTGCGTGCGCCCCACCGCAAAGGCCGGGATGATCACGTTGCCGCCCCGCTCAAAGGTCTCGTCCAGCACCTCGGCCAGCGCCTTGGTGTAGTCGCCCTCTCCTTCGTGCAGGCGGGTGCCGTAGGTGCTCTCCATGACCACATAGTCGGCCTCGTCGATCATCGAGGGGTCGCGGATGATGGGCTGGTCCAGGTTGCCGATGTCCCCCGAGAAGACCAGCTTGCGCCGCTCGCCCGCCTCCTCGACAAACAGCTCGACAAAGGCCGAGCCCAGCAGGTGTCCGGCGTCCACCATGTTCAGCTCGATGCCCTCAAACAGCGGGATGCGCTCGCCGTAGGCCACGCCGTCGATCTGCTCAAGTGCGACCAGCGCGTCGGCCTGCGTGTAGAGCGGCTCCTCGACCGGCCGGCCCGCCCGCTTGCCCTTCTGGTTGGCCCACTCGGCCTCGCTCTCCTGGATGTGGGCGCTGTCCATCAGCATGATGGCCAGCAGCTGCTTGGTCAGGTGGGTGGTGATGACCCGGCCCTCGTAGCCCCGCTTGTAGAGCAGCGGCACCCGGCCCGAGTGGTCGATGTGGGCGTGGGTCAGGATGACCAGGTCCAGCTCGCCCGGGTGGAAGGGCAGCTCGGCGTTGTCGATCTCCCCGCTGCCCTGCTGCAGGCCGCAGTCGATCAGGATGCGCCGGCCGCAGGCCTCGAGGCAGTGGCAGCTCCCGGTGACGGTGCGCGCAGCACCGTAAAAGGTCAGTTTCATCTCAAACCTCCCTCCACACCGGGGGCCGGGGGCGCTCCGGCGTGGCAAAATAAGCGCTGTCGCTCTTGTTGATTTTTGCTTGTTTATAACATTTTGTAATATAGGATCTGCCCCTGCTGCAGCCGCTCGGCCTCGCAGAGGAAGACCAGGTGCTCGAGGTGGGCCATGGCCTCGCCGGCGGCAAAGAACTTCTGCGCGACCGGAAAGTCGAGGAAGTTGCCGCCGCCGAAGTCCCACTGCATGCCGGCCGCCACCTCGTAGGCCGTCTTTGCCTCCCGCTTGATGAGCTCGCGCACCTCGAGCAGGCGGCGGTCGTGGTGGGCCAGCAGCTGGTTGACGCGCACCACGTGGTCCTCGACATAGAAGCGGTGGGCCGCAAACAGGTAGTCCACGGCCATGGCCCGCGCCTTGCGCAGGCTTTGAATGTAGACCCCGAGCGCGTCGAAGTCGAAGTTCCAAAAGGTGATGTTCGGCGTGATCTTGCCCAGGATGTGGTCGCCGGGGAACAGGATTTTCCGGCTGCGCTCGTAGAGCCCCACCAGCCCCGGCGTGTGGCCCGGAAACTCGACCACCTCGAAGCAAAAGCCGCCCAGGTCGATGCGGTCGCCCTCGGCCACGGCGGTGAAGTCGATCTCCCGCTCCACGCGGTTGCGCAGCGCGGGGTGGGAGCCGCCCACGTCGCCGTCCTGCTCGGTGAAGCCCATCATCTCGTAGCGGGGGTTCTTTTTGAGCGCCTCGCCGGCCTCGGGCACGAGGTGAAAGGTGCCGTTGATGGCGGCGGCGTCATAGGCGCTGGCATAGGCCCGGTTGCGCTCGGTCTTGACGGCGCCCACCAGCCCCGAGTGGTCGACGTGCAGGTGGGTGATGAAGATGTCGGTGTCGTCGGGCGCGCAGCCGGCCTGCTCGAGCGCCGCCAGCAGCAGCGCCCGGCCCTCCGGCTGGTTGAAGCCGGTGTCGATGATCAGGTTGCGGCGCTCCCCCTTGACGATGTGGCAGTTGAGCTCCTTGAGCGGATTGCCGCGCAGCGGAATTTTGATCTGAAAGATGTTCGGATAGACCTGCCTCATGTTGTCTCCCATCGGTGCTTTTTTTCAAATTGCCGCCCTGCGGACGGTGCACGGAAGATATTGTATCAAACCTCAGGTTTAAATACAAGGCGGCGGGCCGCAGGGCGGACCGCTTTTGCGGGCGTGACCTGGGGGCACGGCAGGCCACGGCGGGCCGGGCGGTTGCTTTTGTCTGTGTGTGCTCTTATGGGGCGGGGGCGCCACCGCGCGGTGCGCTTTTTGGGGCGTGACCTGGGGGCAAGGCAGGCCACGGCGGGCCGGGCGGCGGTTGCTTTTGTCTGTGTGTGCTCTTATGGGGCAGGGCGCCACCGCGCGGGGCGCTTTTTTGGGCGTGACCCGGGGGGCAAGGCAGGCCACGGCGGGCGGGGCGGTTGCTTTTGTCTGTGTGTGCTCTTATAATGTTCTTACTATTTATAAAGATATCGGCATCCGGGAAGCCCTGCCGCCACGCGCCAGCCGTGCGGGTCACGATTTTGGCGGGAGTGCGCTGTCCCGGCCGGCGAGGGGTCACCTGTTTCCGAGGGCCGTCTGTTCCCAAGGGACCCCTGTTCCCGTGAGGGCGCTGCGCCCGCCGGTGAGGGGCGGTCTGTTTCCGAGGGCCGCTGTTTCCGGGGGGGCGCTGTTCCCACAAGGGCGCTGCGCCCGCCGGTGAGGGGCGGTCTGTTTCCGAGGGCCGCTGTTTCCGGGGGCCGCCCTGCCGGTCTGCACAACCCACCTTTGTCTGGAGGCGTTTACCTTGAAAACCGCACTGATCACCGGCGGTGCCCGCGGCATCGGCGCCGCCACGGCGACCGCCTTTGCCAGGGCCGGCTATGCCGTGGGCATCCACTACCTGAACAGCTGCGCCGAGGCCGCCGCGCTGGTGGGCCGGCTCTCGGCCGAGGGGCTGGTGGCCGAGGCCTTTTGCGCCGACCTCGCGGACCCCGGCCAGGCGGCGGCCATGGTGGCCGAGGCCGAGGCCGGCCTCGGCTCGCTGGAGGTGCTGGTCAACAACGCCGGCCGGCCGCTCTACGGCCTGTTTCCCGACCTCGACATGGCCGAGTGGGACCGCCTCTGGCACATCAACGTGGGCGGCGCCATCGCCTGCAGCCGGGCGGCGCTGCCCGGCATGATCGCGCGCGGGCGGGGCTGCATCCTCAACATCTCCTCGATCTGGGGCCTGTGCGGCGCCTCCTGCGAGGTGGCCTACTCCACCACCAAGGCCGCGCTGATCGGCTTTACCCGCGCGCTGGCCAAGGAGGTCGGCCCGGCCGGCGTCAGGGTCAACTGCATCGCCCCCGGCATGATCGACACCGCGATGCTCGACGGCCTCTCCCAGGGCGACCGCGAGGATTTTGTGCGCCGCACGCCGCTGGGCCGGCTCGGCCGTCCCGAGGATGTCGCCGCCGCCGCGCTGTGGCTGGCCGGCCCGGACGCCGGCTTTTTGACCGGACAGGTCCTCGGCGTTGAAGGCGGCGTTTTGTAGGGCGGCGAAGGGGGCCCTTGAGGGGGGTCCTTTTCCCTTATTAAGGTACTACCTTGCCCGTTATCCCAATAAAGGTCGCGGCCTTGGGCCGCGACCTTTATTGGGAGCGAATAATCGGCCGGTAGCAGTGCGCCTGGACAAACCCTGTACCAGCAGTCTTTCAAAGGCGGCTGGATAAGGAGGCAGCGCTTCTGTAGCCAAGTCTCGCACCGGCGACCGTAAAAAGCCGGTGGGCCGAGCGGGACCTGCCATGGCACAAGGGCGAAGACAAAGGACCAAGGATAAGGACTAGGGCAAAGGGCCAAGAGCAGGGCGTACGGTGAGGCCGGCGATGGTCACGGCCTCCCGGAGGGCATGTTGGTTTCAACCCCCGCGCCCCATAGGGGGTGCGACCATCTCGTCTACCGGGAAGCCGTTGTCGACTGTCGGTTCCAATCCCCACGGCTACAGGGGCAGCACCTTTTCCAAAAAGGCGCGGGTGCGCGCCTGCTGTGGGTGGTCAAAAAACGGCCCCGGCGGGCCCTGCTCCACGATGACGCCGGCATCCATGAACAGCACCCGGTCGCTGATCTCGCGGGCAAAGCCCATCTCGTGGGTCACCAGCACGGTCGCCATGCCCTCTTTGGCCAGGTCGCGGATCACGGCCAGCACCTCGCTGACCATCTCGGGGTCCAGCGCCGAGGTGGGCTCGTCAAACAGCATGACCGCCGGCTCCATGGCCAGCGCCCGCACGATGGCCAGGCGCTGCTTCTGCCCGCCCGACAGCCGGTTTGGCCGCTCCTGCTCCTTGTCCAGCAGCCCGACCCGCTTCAGCAGCGCCCGGGCGCGCCGCTGCGCCTCCGCCTTGTCGCACTTTCTCAGCCGAGTGGGAGCCAGCGTGACGTTCTCGAGCACCGAGAGGTGCGGAAAGACGTTGAAGTGCTGAAACACCATGCCCATTTTGGCGCGGTAGCGGTTGAGGTCGACCCCTTTCTGCGTGAGGTCCACCCCCTCGAAGAAGACCTGCCCGGCGGTGGGCCGCTCCAGCAGGTTGAGGCAGCGCAGAAAGGTGGACTTGCCGCCGCCCGACGGACCGATGATCGAGACCACCTCCCCCTCGCGGATCTCCTCGCTGATGCCGTGGAGCACCGTCAGCTCGCCGAAGCGCTTGGTGAGGCCCAGGGTTCGGATCATGCCAGGCTCACCCGCTTTTCATACAGCGACACCAGCTTGGAGAGCGAGAAGGTCAGCGCAAAGTAAATGACGCCGGCGATGATCATGGGCTCCATCGTGGTGTAGAGGGTGCCGGTCAGCACCTTTTGCACCGTCATGAGGTCGTCGACAAAGAAGACCGAGGCCAGCGAGGTGTCCTTGATGATGATGACAAACTGGTTGCCAAGGCCGGGCAGGATGTTGCGCACGGCCTGAGGCAGCACCACCGCCATCATGGCCTGCGCCTTGGACAGCCCGAGGCTGCGGGCGGCCTCCATCTGGCCGCTGTCCACGGCCTGGATGCCCGAGCGGAAGAGCTCGGCGACATAGGCGGCCGAAAACAGCGCCAGCGAGAGCGAGACGTTCTGAAGGCGGGTCAGTTGCAGCGGCAGCGCCCGCGGCAGCAGAAAGACAAAGCAGTAGAGCTGCAGCAGCAGCGGCAGTCCGCGCACCACCTCGATGTAGGACGAGGCCAGCAGGCGCACCGCCCGCAGGCGGGACATGCGCAGCATGCAGATCAACCCGCCCAGCGGCAGGCTGGCCACGATGGTCAGGGCCGAGAGCATCAGCGTGACCCGAAGGCCGCCGAGAAACTTCAGACCGTAGGCGCCGAGCAGCCGGATGATGTTGGCGGTCATGAACCTTCCCCCATTTCAATTGCTTTTCGGATCAACTCAGGTGGCGTGCGGCCGGACCGGGCGGGTCCGGAGGCTGCGCCGGGCGGCTCCAGGGCAGGTCAACTGGCTCTTGGATGAACTCGGATCGCTCCGGGGCCGGGGGTCGGGCGGCCTCAGCTCACGCCAAGGCTCTCGGCCAGCGCCTCGGCCTCGACCCGCCAGGCGGCGAACTTGCCCGAGGACTCGGCCTCGGTCACGATGGCCTGCACCCGCTCGAACAGCTCGTCCTCGCCCGGCTTCAGGATCACATAGCAGCCCTCAGTGGCCGGAAAGCGCAGCTCGCTCATGACGATGTCGTCGTAGTTGCGCATAAAGCCCTCCCCGACCGAAGAGGC
>JAAYBB010000007.1 GCA_012719075.1 Clostridiales bacterium
CTCCAGCACCGGCAGCGCCGCCGTAAAGAGCACGTAGAACTCGTGGCCGATCCGGGTGAACAGGTCCACGGGCGGTCCCCCTCTCCGGGGCCTCCCCTTTCACAGGATCGGCGCCGAACAATTCAGCAGGTGCAAAACCAGGCACCCACCTTGCCATTGTAGCAGAGATTGCCGCCAAACGCAATTGGTGCATATGATGGGAGAAAAAGGAGGTTTTTTTGTGAAATTTGGCCCAGGGTCCCTGCTCTACTACCTGCTGCGCGACGATTCTCCCGTGACGGCCTGCCTGCTGGGCCTCCCGTGGTGCCCGCCCATCACTTGCTGCTGCCGCTGCAGAAAATCCCGCTGCGGATGCCCCGGACTCGACCGTCTGCGCTGCGGCAGCCGATATTGAGCGGCGGTGAATGATTACACAAAATTTGTGCAAACTGCAGACAGGTGCTGAAATCAACAGGCCGGCGCCAAGCCGGCCTGTCCTGTTGGGGGGACGGTCATGCGGGGTGGGCGACGGGTGTTTTTATGGCTGGCGGTCGCGCTGCTGCTCTCCGGCTGCGCCAAAAGGAAGCTGCTCAAAAACGGCATCTACACCACCTCCGAGCTGGGGTACACCAGGGAGCCGGTCTATGTGACGCTGGTCATTGAGGATCACCGGCTGGCACAGGTGATCGTCAACTCCAACGGCGAATCCCCAAACGTCGGCGCAGTTGCCGGGCCCGTCCTGTCGAAGCGCCTTCAGGAGAGCGGGCACACCAAAGAGATCGACATCGTTTCGGGCGCGACTGTGACCAGCAAGGCCGCCTTCGACGCCTTTGACCGCGCCTATAAGAAGGCACTGGAGTGAGGTTGGCCGGCCTGCCCACGGGCGCGGACAGGCGCGGTGTCCACAAAAAGCACACCTGCAGCTCAACTTTCATTTTGTGACTCTTTCAGGCCGGCTATGCAAGCCGGCCTATTTTATGCGCCAATTCCAGGCGAATTCTGTTGGTAACGGTATTTTTCTGTAGACTATTGATTTTTCTTACACATTCAGATAAACTGAATTCAATTCATTTGGTTTTGTTACCTTCTGCTATGAGGATGCATGTTCGGCATGGGGGTGTCTCTATTGAAGATGTTAACTGCATTTACGTATGAACTGGACGATGTTGAGCTGGCCGTCGCGGAGATCAAAGAGCAGCTCAACTTAAAGCAAAACCTGCGGAAAAATGCAGTTGGCATCCTGTCCTGTTATGCCGAGTTTGTCGATACGGGGGTGGTGGACGCCCTCTGCAGAGCCCTCCCGTTTGAGGTGGTGGGCAGCACGACGCTTGGAAATGCAACCAACGGCGGCTGCGGCATGCTCATGCTGTCGCTGACCGTCCTGACTGACGACCACCTGCGCTTTGCCACCACCCACACCGCAAGTCTGCTGGAGAATCCGCAGCAGGCAATGGACGAAGCCTACCACGCGGCCGTTGCCAGGCTGCCCGGCCGGCCCTCACTGATCCTCGCCTACTTCCCGTTCATCCAGGACATGGGCGGTGAGCTCCTGCTCGAATGCCTGCGCAGGGCGACCGGCGAGGTGCCCATCTACGGGACCGTGGCCTGTGACCACAACCTCGACTACCGTGAGGCGTACACGCTGAACAATGGGGAGGGCTTTCGCAGCAGCCTCTCGATGGCGTTGATTTACGGCAGCATTTCGCCGACGTTTCTGGTCGCCTCCATTCCGAAGGAGGGCATTCAAAAGCAGGCGGCCGTCATCACCGCCTCCTGCGGCAACCTCGTCAAGACGGTCAACAACCTGCCGGTCGAGCAGTACCTGCTCACGCTCGGCCTGTCGGCCGGCAACGGCTTTGCCGGCATCAGTGCCATTCCCTTTGTCCTCGACTACAGCAGCGGCACCCGGCCGGCGGCCCGCGTCATCTACATGCTCAACGGGGAGGGCGAAGCGGTCTGCGGCGGGGAGATGCCGGAGGGGGCCACCCTGGCCATCAGCTCGCTCGACCACGACAACGTCATCCACACGGCGCAGCAGATGACGGAGACCATTTTAAAGGTGGGCGCCCAAAGCGGCGCCCTGCTCTTTTCCTGCCTCTCGCGCAACATGGCCCTCAAAACCCGGATGGAGGCCGAGCTCAGCATCTTTATGCAGCGGCTGGCGGGGGTGCCCTTTGCCGTCAGCTACTCGGGGGGCGAATGCTGCCCGATTCAGGAGGAGGGCGGGGGCCTGGTCAACCGCATTCACAACTTCACGCTGACGGCCTGTATCTTTTGACCCGGGCGGGACATCCGCCGACCCTCCTTTGAAATGGATGGTGAGACCATGCGGGAATCGCCGGATGGAATTCCCTTGTCCACGGCCGAAGAACAGATTGAGCGGCTGAGCAGGGAAAACCGCCAACTGGCACGGCAGCTGCGCTATGCGCAGGGCCTGATTGAGCGCAACAGGGTGGTCGACGCGGTGCGCGCAAACATCGGAAACGTCATTTCGCAGGACCAGGTCAAGCAGGGCCGCTTTATGAACCTGCTGCTGGAGAACTGCCCGGATATCATCGTGCTGCTGGACGAGTACGGCCGCTTTATCTACTGTACCGACTCCTTTCTGGTGAAGGCCAAAATCAAACATTTTGGCCTGATCGACGGCGTCCACTACAAGAGCGTCTTTGCCCCCTTTTCTTCAGAGGCGTTTTTGGAGGGGATCGACGAGATGCTGGCGCTGTCCGCACTTGAGCGGAAGACCATCGTACTGGAAAAGGAGATCGACTTCGGCCGCGAGGGCAACCTGCGCAGCTATCGGATCCACCTCTCCCCGATGTTCGACGACGCCTTTGCGCTCGAGGGCTGCATGGCCCTGTTTCACGACATCACCGAGGTGCTGCACGCCAAGCAGGAGGCCGAGCGGGCCAACATGGCCAAGTCGGATTTCCTGGCCAACATGTCCCACGAGATCAGAACCCCGATGAACGCCATCACCGGCATGATCCGCATTGCGCAGGATGCCAATGACCCGGCCAAAAAGGCATACTGCCTGACCAGGATCGAGGAGGCCTCAAACCACCTGCTCTCCATCCTCAACGACATCCTGGACATGAGCAAAATCGAATCGGGCAAGATGGAGCTGCACAGCGACGAGTTTGTCTTCGAACACATGCTGCTCAAGGCGGTCAATGTGCTGGCCTTTCGGATTGAGGAGAAGGCGCTGGACTTCCGCCTCGAGCTCGACGGCAATCTCCCCTATGCGCTGGTGGCCGACGAGCAGCGCCTGATCCAGGTCATCACCAACCTGCTGGGCAATGCCGTCAAGTTCACGCCGGAGGGCGGCCGGGTGGTGCTGGGCGCCCGCCTCGGTCCCGCGCGCGAAGACGGACGGCGCTCCCTGCGGATCGAGGTCGCCGATTCCGGCATCGGCATTTTGCCGCATCAGCGGGACCGGCTGTTTCAGGCCTTTGAGCAGGCCAACGGCAGCATCTCCCACCGGTATGGCGGAACCGGCCTTGGGCTGACCATTTCAAAGCAGCTCGTGGAGCTGATGGGCGGCAGCATCCAGGTGGAGTCGGAGCCGGGCGTGGGGTCCTGCTTTTCGTTTTGCGTCCCGGCCATACCCGGCACCGCGCAACACCCGCTGTACGCCGAGCCCCGCCGGCACGGCCTGAAGCTGCTGCTGCTCGACCGCGGCGGGGCGCTGGCTGTGCAGGTTGAGGCGGTGGCCGCGGAGTTTGGCCTTCAACTCGTGGTTGCCCGCAGCGGCAAGCAGGCCTGTACGCTGCTCGAGCGTGCGGCAGCCTGCCCCTACGACCTCATATTCGCCCACCTCGACCTCTGCGCGCCGGCGGATGTTCAGCTGGCCTGTGACCTGCGCAGCCTTGCCGGGGAGAGCCGATTTTTCCTGATCGCCCCCGACCTTGTGTGGAGCCAGGTGCAGGAGGAGGCCGGGCGCGCCGGCATCGACGGCAACCTGCCGCTTCCGCTGTTCTCCTGCACCATTGCCGACGCCGTCGCCCGCTACGTTGACCCGCAGGAGCCGGCCGGCCAGCCACAGCTCGGAAGCCGCATCCCGCAGCTTGCCGGGAGGTGTCTTCTATTGGCCGAGGACATCGAGATCAACCGGGAAATTTTGATTGCGCTGCTCGAGCCCACCGGCATGGAGGTGCGCTGCGCCTGCGACGGCAATCAGGCCGTCGCCATGTTCCGGGAGGACCCGGAGGCCTATGACCTCCTGATGATGGACATCCACATGCCGGAAAAGGACGGGTACGACGCCACGCGCGAAATCCGCGCGCTGCCCTGCCAAAAGGCCAGGCAGGTGCCCATCATCGCCATGACCGCCAACGTCTTTCAGGAGGATGTTGCAAAGTGCCTGGCGGCCGGCATGGACGACCACCTCGGCAAGCCGCTGGATGTGGACGAGCTGTTCCGGAAGCTAGCCAGGTTTCTGGGAGACTAGGGGAACGGGACGGCCGGTATGACCTGCCTTAGCTGCCCTGTCCCCTCCTGCAAATGCGCGGTGCCGGGGAAAGCCCAAAACAGAAAGGGTGAGGACAATGTCCTCACCCTTTGGGAGACTGTCAAAAAACCTTCAGTTTTTTGACAAGAGGGCCTGTGCGCTCGCGCCTTCGTTCCTCGCCCTTTGGGGCTCGAAACTCGCAGGCCGGCTTAGGAGTAAGAACGTCGGCACATGTCCGCCGTTCTTACGGATTTGATGTCGAGGCTGCTTTTGCCACCCGCCTTGCATAAGACCGCCTTTTTTGACGGGCTGAGAAAGGGTATATTTTATTCGGTTGGCGATTTAACCGGCACGAGCTCGATGTATCCCCGAGTCCCAATGGGCTCGAGCTGCATGCGGGGATTGGCGTTGTCCCACGCAAGCCCCACAACCGCAGGGTCATAGTTGGCGATGGCCGCCTGAACCTCCGTGATGGCCTGTGCATACGCCTCTTCGGTAAAGGGCTCCCCTTTGAACATCAGGTATTTTGCGGCGGGCAGTGCCAGGGCATCAAAGTCTTCCGGCACCGCGCCGTCGTAGTCGGCCGGTACCTCTACGCCCTGCACATAGGCCGAGGTGCTGGGCCGGATGTGCGCTGGCGGAAGCCAGAGGCCGGCCGGCTCGCCGTCCAGCGATTTCATGCTGGTGAGCAGGCCCCACACATCGCAGCCCACTTCCTCACAATAGGCAAAGTACTCCGTGGCGTTTACGCCCCGCTTGATCAGCGCCTTGCGGGCCGGCTTTTCAATGAGCTGGATGTACACCGTCGAAACGCTCCTTTCGACTGTTGAAGGGACCGGATAAGGCGTGAAAAGATACAGCGGAACCGGGCTCATGGCATACGTCCGGGGGTTGCAGCCGAACGCGCGGGCAAAGGCCCGCTGGTAGCCGTCCACGCTTTCAAAGCCCATCTCAAAGGCGATGTCTGCGATCTTGCCGGGCTCGTCCCGCAGTCTGAGCGCCGATTTGGAAAGCCGCAGCCTGCGGATGTAGTCGGCCGGTGTTCGCCCCACCCGTTGGCTAAACAGCCTGTGGGCATACCACGGCGAGAACCGGGATGCCCGTGCGAGGTCTGCAAGGGTTATTTTTTCAAACAGGTGCTCGGCGATGTGCGCCTGCATCCGCTGGACGGCTTCGGCGTGCTTCTGCATGCTTTTCACTTCCTCTCAAGGTCAAGTATACGGGGGCGTGCAGGGAGACTTCTCGACCATTTTTGCACAGCTGCAGGGGCCGGCTTTCGCAACCTCGTCCCCCGCGCCTTTAGGGGCGGCGCAGGCCCGCCGCGCTTACGGCGTTGAGGCGGGTCTTGGCTTTGTCCGGCCCGTCTGGGGCCGGCCGGCTGTCCTCGCCTGAAGCACGGCGAACTGCGTTACAGCACAGCGGCTTTTTTGCTAAAATGGACCGCCTTACAGAACAGCGGCCGCTTCCCTGCGCTAAAACAGACAATCCACATGAAAAAAGCATTGCCCAGGCAATGCTTTTTTCATGTGGAGGCGCCACCCGGATTTGAACCGGGGCATAAGGGTTTTGCAGACCCTTGCCTTACCACTTGGCTATGGCGCCATA
>JAAYBB010000043.1 GCA_012719075.1 Clostridiales bacterium
CGGAGGCCTTGAGCCTCCGCCCTCTCTTTTTATTCCTACAGGTCCGCAGGGCCAGCCCGGTGTCCGGGCTCCAACCCCCGTGGGCGGGCACTATTCGCCCAGGATCGCCCTCAGGTCCTGCTCCGGCGTGGTGATGGGGTGCAGGTCAAACTGCTCCACCAGCACCTTGAGCACCGCGCTCGAGAAGAAGGCCGGGATGCTGGGCCCGATGTAGATGTTCTTGATGCCCAGCGACAGCAGCGTCAGCAGGATGCAGACCGCCTTCTGCTCGTACCACGAGAGCACCAGCGTCAGCGGCAGGTCGTTGACGCCGCAGTCAAAGGCGCCGGCCAGCGCGACAGCCACCTGAATGGCGCCGTAGGCGTCGTTGCACTGCCCCATGTCCAGGATGCGCGGGAAGGGCCCGATCGTGCCGATGTCGAGGTCGTTGATGCGGTACTTGCCGCAGGCCAGCGTCAGCGCGACGGTGTCGGCCGGCATCTGCTTGACAAACTCGGTGTAGTAGTTGCGGCCGGGCTTTGCGCCGTCGCAGCCGCCCACCAGGAAGAAGTGCCTGATCGCGCCGGCCTTGACCGCGTCGATGATGACGGGGGCGCTGTCCAGCACCGTCTGCCGCCCAAAGCCGGTCATGACGGTCTTGCCGCCGTTGATGCCGGTCAGCTGCTTATCCTCGGCATAGCCGCCCAGCTCAATGGCCTGCGCGATCATGGCCGAGAAGTCCTTGTGGCCGTTTTCGTCGGCCTCGATGTGCTTCATGGCCGGATAGGCCACCACCGAGGTGGTGTACACGCGGTCGCTGTAGCTGGAGCCCACCGGCATGATGCAGTTGGTGGTGAACAGGACCGGCGCGGGGATGTTGTCAAACTCGCGCTGCTGGTTCTGCCACGCCGTGCCGAAGTTGCCCCTCAGCTGCGTGTACTTCTTGAGCTCGGGGTAGCCGTGGGCCGGCAGCATCTCGCCGTGGGTGTAGATGTTGACGCCCTTGCCCTCGGTCTGCTCGAGCAGCATCTTGAGGTCGACCAGGTCGTGCCCGGTCACCACGATGAAGGGGCCCTTTTCGATCTTGAGCGGCACCTCGACCGGCACGGGGTTGCCGTAGACCGAGGTGTTGGCCTCGTCCAGCAGCGCCATGCACTGGAGGTTGACGCCGCCGAACTCCATCAGCAGTGCCAGCCACGCCTCGACGCTGTGCTCTTCGGCCATCGCGGCCATGCCCTTGACAAACCAGGCGTCGACCTCGGGGTCCCGATACCCCAGCACGCGCGCGTGGTGGGCGTAGGCCGCCATGCCGCGCATGCCGAACAGCAGCGTCGAGCGCAGCGAGATCAGGTCCTCGTCGCCGTGGAACAGTGCCTGCGGCTCGATGACCTCGGCCCCGCCAAGCCGCTCCCGCTCGGCGCGGATCCGATCGCTCAGCTCGGCGATCCGAGGGCCGTCAAAGCTGACGTTGGTGATGGTGGTGAACAGCCCGTCCTGGATCAGGTCGACCACGGTCTCGCTCGCCTCGCCCGCGCTCTGCGCGGCGCAGGCCAGCGCGATCATCTCGCAGGTCAGCACGTCCTGTTCATGGGCAACCTCCGGTCGCTTGCCGCAGACCCCCGACACGGTGCAGCCAATCCCCTTTGCCGTCTGCTCACACTGGTAGCAAAACATGTTCTCCATTTGATGTGCCTCCTTCTCAGGTTGTCTTATCTATTCTTTATGGCCCTTGTCCTGGCCCTGTCCTCACCGGTCACATCGCCTCGACCGGCTGCCGGTCGAGCACCCGCCCGTCGACCGAGAGGGTCACCACCTGCAGCGGAATTTTCTTGCCGCTGTTGGCGAGGGCGGTTTTGACCGCCCGCTCCAGGCCGCCGCAGCAGGGCACCTCCATGCGCACGGCCGTGACCGAGCGGATGTCGTTCTGGCTGAGGATGGCCGTGAGCTTTTCGGCGTAGTCCACCCCGTCCAGCTTGGGACAGCCGATCAGCGTGGTCCTGCCCTGCATAAAGTCCCCGTGAAAGCCGCCGTAGGCATAGGCCGCACAGTCGGCCGCAATCAGCAGGTCGGCATTTTGAAAGTAGGGCGCGTGGATCGGCACCAGCTTGAGCTGGACCGGCCACTGACCCAGCCGGCTTTCGGCGCCCTGGGTTGCCGGTGCATCCGCAGGGGCCTCCTGCCGGATGGCGCGGGCGGCGGCACCGGGGCAGCCGCCGGCCGGCGGCGTGCGCCCAAGGCGCGCCATGTTGGCCATGACCGCCTCTTTATCGAAGGCGGCGGCCTCGCGCTCCTCAAACGAGATGGCGCCGACGGGGCAGGCCGGCAGGCAGTCGCCCAGCCCGTCACAGTAGTCGTCGCGCAGCAGCTGTGCCTTGCCGTCCACCATGCCGATGGCGCCCTCGTGGCAGGCCTGCACACACAGGCCGCAGCCGTTGCACTTGTCCCGATCGATTTTGACCATTCTCCGAATCACAGGTTCACCTCCTTGACTTGTCGCCTTCATCCTACTATACTGGGCACGGGAAGTCTGTTGTTTTTACAACAAACGAGGTGAGTCATGGAGAAAATTTTACCGGTCCTGCACGCCTGTCCGCTGTTTGACGGCATTGATGCGGCCGACCTCAAAACGCTGCTCGACTGCCTCTCGGCCACGCGGCGCCGCTGCGAAAAAAACGAGTTTGTCTTTCTGGCCGGCGACCGCGTCACGCTGATCGGCATCGTGCTGTCGGGCGGCGTCCGCATCCTGCAGGAGGACTTTTGGGGCAATCGCGCCATTTTGGACAACATCGGCCCGGGCGGGCTGTTCGGCGAGGCCTTTTCCTGCGCCGAGGTGGAGCACCTGCCCGTGAGCGTGATGTCCGTGCTGCCCTCCGACATCCTGCTGGTCGACTACCGCCGCATCATCACCACCTGCTCCTCGGCCTGCGTGTTCCACGCGCGGCTGATCCGAAACATGCTGCACATCATGGCCGAAAAAAACGTGCGGCTGACCCAGAAGATGGAGATCCTGACCCGCCGCAGCACCCGCGAAAAGCTGCTGCGCTACCTCTCGGCGCAGGCGCAGCAGACCGGCGGCAGCAGCTTTACCATCCCCTTTAACCGGCAGGAGCTGGCCGAGTACCTCGCGATCGACCGCAGCGCCATGTCGAAGGAGCTGTCGAAGATGCAGCAGGACGGACTTCTGCGGGTTGACCGGAGCCGGTTCGAGCTGCTGTAAGGGGCGGTCAAATCGGGCGAAATCATTGACAGTCCTTTGAAAATCAGATACAGTCTACAGTAATAGTATACCTCTTTTCCGGTTCCGATGGAACCAGAAAAAACCCCGACCGTCCGCGGGTCTGGCCACCCTGTCCCCTGCGTCGGCGGCCGCGATTTGCGGGCAACATTTTGCGAGGAGGGAATTCATGGCGACCCAAAAAAAGATTCTGATCATCAATGGGGCCGAACGCATGTTCCTCTGTGACCCCGAGCAGGACTCGCTGGCCGACGTCCTGCGCGGCCTTGGCCTCACCGGCACCAAGGTGGGCTGCGGCACCGGCCAGTGCGGGGCCTGCTCGGTCATCCTGGACGGCGAGGTTGTGCGCTCCTGCGTCAAGAAGATCAGGACCGTCAAGGACTACAGCCGCGTGGTGACCATCGAGGGCCTCGGCACGGCCGACAACCTCCACCCGCTGCAGCTGTCCTGGATGGTGCACGGCGGCGTCCAGTGCGGATTCTGCACGCCCGGCTTCATCGTCTCGGCCAAGGGGCTGCTGGACAAGAACCCAAGTCCCACCCGTGAAGAGGTGCGGGCCTGGTTCCTCAAGCACCGCAACGCCTGCCGCTGCACCGGCTACAAGCCGCTGGTCGACGCCGTGATGGACGCCGCCCGGGTGCTGCGCGGCGAGCTGAGCATGGAGCAGCTCGCGTGGCAACTGCCCGCCGACGGCAAGATTTACAACACCCACATCCCGCGGCCGGCCGCGCTGGCCAAGGTGCTGGGCGCCGCCGACTACGGCGACGACATCGCCGTCAAGGGGCGCGGCTTCCTCTACCTCGCGCCGGTCATGCCCGACAGCGCCCACGCCAACATCCTGAGCATGGACTTCAGCGAGGCCGAAAGGGCCCCCGGCGTGGTGCAGATCATCACGGCGGCCGACGTCAAGGGCATCAACCGCATCACCTTCCCGCTCGGGCACCCGCGCGCCAAGGGCGACGGCTTTGAGCGCCCCATCCTGGTCGACAAGAAGATCTTCCGCCGCGGCGACATCGTGGCGCTGATCGCGGCCGACACGCCCAGGCAGGCCAGGGAGGCCGCCAAGCTGGTCAAGCTCGAGCTCGAGCCGCTGCCCGAGTACCTCGAGGCGCTGGACGCCATGGCCGAGGACGCGGTGGAGATCCACCCCGGCGTGCCCAACGTCTTCTACAAGATCCCCTTGATCAAGGGCGAGGACACCCGCGAGGTCCTGCCGAAGTCGGCCCACGTCGTCGAGGGCAGCTTTTACTCCACCCGCCAGCCCCACCTGCCCATCGAGCCCGACGTGGCGCAGGCCTACGTGGACGAGGGCGGCACGCTGACCATCCACCTCAAGACCCACGGCCTGCACATGGCCGCCGGGCTCATCGCGGCGGGCGTCGGCATGCCGGTCGAGAAGATCCGCATGATCCAAAACCCCACCGGCGGCAGCTTTGGCTACTCGCTCTCGCCCGGCATGGCGGCGCTGGTGGGCGTGGCCACGCTGGCCACCGGCCGCCCGGTCTCGATGACCTTTACCTATGCCGAGCACCAGCAGTACACCGGAAAGCGGGCCGCCTCCTACGCCAACGGCAAGCTGGCCTGCGACGAGCACGGCAGGCTGACCGCCGCCGAGGTCGAGATCGCCTTCGACAAGGGCTGCTACTCCGAGATGGCCGTCGGCCTGGCCGAGGCCGGCCTGCGCTTCTTCGGCTTCCCCTACGCCATCCCGAACATGCTGGGGGTCGCCAGCACCACCTTCTCGAACCAGCCCTTCTCGACCGCCTACCGCGGCTATGGCGCGCCCCAGACCATGACCTCCTCGGAGGGGCTCATGGACATGCTGGCCGAGCAGGCCGGCATCGACCCCTTTGAGTTCCGATACCTCAACGTCTTCCGCCCGGGCGACACGGCCAATGCCGGCCACACCTTCTCGGTCTACCCGATGGAGGGCATTTTCGACAAGCTCCGCCCCCGGTACCTGGCCCTCAAGCAGCACGCCGAGCAGCACTCGACCGACGAGGTCAAGTACGGCGTGGGCGTCGCTTGCGGCGCCTACCAGGTCGGCGGCGCCAGGGACCACGCCGAGGTGGCGCTCGAGCTGAACCCCGACGGCTCGGTGACCAACTACAACACCTGGGAGGACATCGGCCAGGGCGGCGACGTCGGCGCGCTGGTACACACGCACGAGGCCCTGCGCCCGCTCGGCCTGAAACCCGAACAGATCAAGCTGGTCATGAACGACACCGCCATCTGCCCGCCCACCGGCCTGGCGGCCGGCAGCCGCTCCCACTTCTACGCCGGCAACGCCATCCTCGACGCGGCCGAGAAGCTGATGGACGCCATGCGCAAGCCGGACGGCAGCTTCCGCAGCTATGACGAGATGGTGGCCGAGGGCATCCCCACCAAGTACCTCGGCGTCTACGACACGCCCGCCGAGCTCAACCTGAAGAGAATGGACCCCAACACCGGGCAGGGCAACCCCACGATCGAATACTCTTACTCGGCCTATGTGGCCGAGGTGGCGGTCGAGGTCAAGACCGGCAAGGTGCAGGTCGTGGCCATGCACGGCGTGGCCGACGTCGGCGTCGTGGGCAACTACCTGGCCGTCGACGGGCAGGCCTACGGCGGCATGGAGCACGTGATCGGCTTTGCGCTCTCGGAGGACTACACCGACCACAAAAAGCACGGCAGCCTGGCCGGCGCCGGCTTCCCCTACATCGACATGGTGCCGGACGGCGAGAACTTCACGATCGAGTACCAGCAGACCGAGCGCCCCCACGGCCCGCAGCACTCGGGCGGCGCCTCCGAATGCTTCCAGTCGGGTGGGCACATGTCGGTCATCAACGCCATTTACAACGCCACCGGCGCCCGCATCTTCACGCTGCCGGCCACGCCCGACAAGGTCAAGGCGGCCATCGACGCCGCGGCGGCCGGCCAGCCCCTGGTGCAGGAGCGCTACTACTTCGGCGAGGACTTCTACGACGCCATCGACTACATGAAGGCCAACCCCGTGTAACGTCCACAGGTCCCTTTCAAAGGCCGGTTACAAGTACCCCGACGAGAGCCGGGGTACTTGCATCGGCCCCTCAGATCGGCGGGCAGGCTGCCCGCCGGGCGCAATCACACCGCGAAGGGAGGGATGCGCCGTGCTCGACCCCCACAAGCTGGCCCGCGACTGCATCATGGATGCGCCACCCCCCTGCTCGGCCGCCTGCCCCATCGGCGTCGACGTGCGCGACCTCGTGGAGCGCATCCGCATCGGCTCCCATTCGGCGGCCTATAAGGTCTACGCCAAGAGCGCCATCTTCCCCGGCATCGTCTGCCACCTCTGCCCTCGGCCCTGCGAGCAGGCCTGCCCGAGGGGGGAGCTGGACCAGTCCATCCGGCTGCTGGAGCTCGAAAAGTTTCTGTGGCGGCAGTCGCAGCAGGAGTCGCCGCGGCCCTTTTTCATCCCCGACAAGAAAAAGCGGGTGCTGGTGATCGGCGCCGGCCTCGCCGGCATGGCCATCGCGCTCAAGCTGGCGCAGCGGGGCTACTTTGTCACGCTGGCCGAGCAATCGCCCCGCGCGGGCGGCGCGCTCTGGGCGGCCGTGGAGGACGGCCGGCTGCCGACCGAGGCGCTGCAGGAGGCCATTGCCGCGCTCGAGGCGCACAGGTTCATCGAGCTCGCACTGAACAGGCCGGTCACCGGCCCCGTCGAGGGCTACAACGCCACCCTGATCTGCACCGGCCCCGGGACGCCGCCGCTGGCGCCAGACCCCGCGCGGGGCCTCTTCGCGACGGGCGGCGCCCGCGACCCCATGCAGGACGTCATGGCCTGCCTGCGCGAGGCAAACGACATGCTGCACGTGGTCGAGGGCTTCATCAAGGTCGGCCGCGCCGAGCCGGCCGCGGAGGGGGGGGCCGTCGCCACCTTCCGCCCCAGCCTCGCGGGCGTGGAGCGGGCGCCGGCCGCCGTTGAGCGCGGGGCGCCCGCCCCGACGGCGGAGCAGGCCGCGGCCGAGGCCGCGCGCTGCCTGCGCTGCACCTGCTCCAACTGCGTCGACGTCTGCGAAATGCTGCAATTTTACGGCAAGAGCCCGAAGAAGACCATCGAGGACCTCAGCGACACGCTCAACAAGACGCCGCTGGTGCAGAAGACGGCGCTGCGGCAGATCATGTCCTGCACCCAGTGCGGCCTCTGCTCAGACGTCTGCCCGGCCGGCATCGACTTCAAGGCGGTCTGCCTCGAGAGCCGCGGCCTGCTGCAGGGCCTCGGCCAGCTGCCGGGCGCGCTGTACGACTACTGGCTCGAGGACATGGCCTTTTCAAACGGCGAGGAGGCCGCGCTGCTGTTGGCCCCCGCGCGCCCGGACGATACGCGCTACCTGCTCTTCCCCGGCTGCCAGCTGGCCGCCTCCGACCCCGGCTATGTCACCGCGGCCTACGGCTGGCTCGAGGGCGAGCTGCCGGGGGCGGCCGCGCTGCTGACCGGCTGCTGCGGCGCCCCGGCCTACTGGGCCGGGGACCGGGCGCTGCACGAGGGCGCCCTTGCCCGCATCCGGGCCGCCTGGGAGGCGCTTGGCCGCCCGACGCTGCTGCTGCCCTGCCCCACCTGCCTCGAGATGTTCTCGCTCCACCTGAAAGAGCTCCCGGCCCTCTCGCTGTGGTCGTTCATGGCTGAACGCATGGGGCCCGCGCCGGCGCCGGCGCGCGGGGTGGTCTCGGTCTTCGACCCCTGCTCCAGCAAGTACGCCCCCGCCACGCAGGAGGCGGTGCGCGCGCTGGCCGAAGGCCTGGGCTACGCGCTTGAGGAGCTGCCGCAGGCGCGCGAGACCGCGGCCTGCTGCGGCCACGGCGGGCTGATTTACACCACCAGCGCCGAGCTGTACGGCCGGGTGCGCAGCGGGGCGGCCGGCGCCGGAGACCGGCCCTACCTCACCTACTGCGTCAACTGCCGCGACAGCTTTGCGGCCGAGGGCAAGCCGGCCATCCACCTGCTCGACGCACTGTTTTTCCCGGCGCAGGAGCGCTTTATGCGGCCGGCGCCCGACCTCTCGGCGCGCCGGGACAACCGGCGTCGGCTCAAAAATCAGCTGGTAAAGGAGCGCCCACACATGGACAGCCCGGACATCCGCCTCGAGATCGACCCGGCGCTGCGCGCCACGCTGAACCGGCGCCTGATCCACGAGGACAACCTGCGGGCGGTCATCGGCGCCGCCGAGGCCAGTGGCAAAAAGGTCCTGGACGGCGCCACGGGGCACTACACGGCCCACGCGGCGCAGGGCCGGGTGACCTTCTGGGCCGAGTATGAGCCGCTGGGGGCGGGCGTCTACCGGCTGTACGACGCCTACGCCCACCGCATGGTCATTGAGGAATAGGGGGGACCCACATGGCCGAGGAGACAACCCTGCGCTGCTGCGCCTGCAACCTCGCGCTGGAGCCGCGCAAGACCACCCTGAACTACATGGGCCACGGATTTTCGGTCACGCTTCCACGCTGCCCCGGCTGCGGCCAGGTCTACATCCCCGAGGCGCTGGTGAGCGGCCGCATGCTCGAGGTGGAGAAGCAGCTCGAGGAAAAGTGAGCAAAGCTCCACCGCCGGCATGGGCCTTTCAGGGTGCGCTTTTTCCACCAAATGGACCGTCCTGCACCCCACGTGTTTTCCGTCATGGGGGAATTGACGCCTGTTCTTTGCCATGATATATTATCTACAAATCTGTCCAGCCGCTGTCGACCGGCGCAGGGTGTAAACGCCTGTCCTCGCGGGGATGGAACAAAAAATGTTTTTTAAAAAAACGGAGGTGACCATTTTGAGCCTTACAAAACTGCTCAAACCGGCGTCGATCGCCATCATCGGCGCCAACGAAAAACCGGGCTTTGGCGGAGGGACCACCAAGAACATCCTCACCTACCGCAAAGACCTGTCCCGCGTGTACTTCATCCACCCCACGCGCGAGGAAGTGTACGGCCATAAGTGCTACAAAAAGGTGGACGATGTTGACGACACGATCGACCTCGCCGTCATCTGCACCCCCCAGCCCACCGTACTTGGCCTGCTGCGTGAGGCCCATGCCAAGGGCTGCGAGGCGGCCGTGGTCTATGCCAGCGGCTACTCCGAAATCGGCCCCGAGGGCGTCGCGCTCGAGCGGGAGCTGCAGGACCTGGCGGCCGAGCTGAACATGTCCATCATGGGCCCCAACTGCGGCGGCTTTGTCAACTATGTGGACGACGTCTACAGCTTTGCCTTCCTCGGCGACTATGCCAACAAGCGCGGCGGCATCGGCTTCGTGTCGCAGAGCGGCAAGTTCGTCATCGACATGATGAACAGCCCCGAGCTTCGGTTTTCCTACGCCCTCTCGGTCGGCAACAGCCGCGTGACCACGGTGGAGGACTACTTCGAGTTTTTAGTCAACGACCCCGACACCTCGGTCGTGGCCGCCTATGTCGAAGGCATCAAGAACCCCATCAAGTTTGAGCGCTCGCTGCGCGCCGCGGCACAGGCCAAAAAGCCGGTGCTGATCCTCAAGATGGGCCGCAGCCCCAAGGGCCAGGCGGCCGCCGCCTCCCACACCGGCAGCATGTCGGGCGCCGACCAGATCTTCGACGCGGTGTTCAAGAAGTACGGCGTCATCCGCGTGGACGACATGCAGGATATGCGCAGCACGGCCGCGCTGTTCGGCACGCTCAAGGCGCTGCCCAAGACGGCGGCCTTTGCCTCGCTCAACCAGTCGGGCGGCGAGCGCGGCCTCGCGGCCGACCTGGGCTACATGCACGGCGTTGAGTACCCCGACTTCTCCGAACAGACCTTAAAGCGCATGAAGGAGCTGCTGGCCGACTACGCCTCCCCGAGCAACCCGCTCGACATGACCGCCGGCACCCCCCTCAACGTCTACTTCGAGACACTGGCGGTCGGCATGGCCGACGAGAACGTTTCGGCTGGACTGCTCGGCATGCTGGTCGGCCCCAACCCGATCCCTGCCGAGCGCATGGAGGGGTTTGCGGCGCTGGCCAAAAAGTTCCCCGACAAGCCCATGATGCTGCTCAACATCATGGAGCGCCCCCGCAATCCCGAGGTGGTTGCCGCATTCCAAGAGATGGGCATTGCCGTGCTGCCCACGATGGCCTACGGCTTTAGGGCCGTGCGGCACCTGGCCGACTTTGTCGAGTACTGCAACGCCGCCGACGCCCCCACGCTGTCGCTGGCCATCCCCGAAAAGGCCCCCAGCGGCAAGACCCGCGCACTGGGCGAGTACTCCAGCAAAAAGCTGCTGCAGGAGGCCGGCGTTCCGGTGGACGTCGGCGAGGTCGTGCAGTCGGCCGAGCAGGCCGTCGAGGTGGCCAAGCGCTTTGGCTTCCCGGTCGTGCTCAAAATTGAGTCGGACGACATCCTGCACAAGTCCGACGTGGGCGGCGTCAAGCTGAACCTCAAGAGCGAGGCCGAGGTCGCGCAGGCCTATGCCGACATCCTGGACAGCGCCAAGCAGAAGATGCCGGGCGCCCGCATCAACGGCGTGCTGGTGCAGAAGATGCTGAGCCAGGGGATCGAGATGATCCTCGGCGTCAACAGCGACCCGCAGTTTGGCCCCATGCTGCTGGTGGGCCTTGGCGGCGTATTTGTCGAGGTCTTCAAGGACGCGTCGCTCTACCCCTGCCCGCTGGACCGCAAGGAGGCCGAGCAGATGCTGACCTCGCTCAAGGCCTACAAGCTGCTGACCGGCTACCGCGGCGGCGAACCGGCCGACGTCGAGGCCCTGATCGACACGATCGTGGCGGTGTCCGAGTTTGCCGTGCGCCACAAGGACAGCCTCAAGGAGCTGGACATCAACCCGCTCTTTGTCTACCCCAAGGGCAAGGGCGTCGCCATTGCCGACGCGCTGGTGATCCTGCACGACTGACCGCGAACCCAATCTCAAAACGCAAAGGCGGGGGGCCGAAAACGGCCCCCCGCCTCTTTTTTGCGGGGAAAGCACAGCGGGGAGACGGCGGGCAGGCGACCCGGCCGGGCGTCCGGCTCATCCCAGCCCCTTGAGCGGACAGGCTGACCTGACCGGATCAGGCACGACCTTGTTCGTCGCCGCTTTTAACGGCCGCGGTCCGTGGGCCACAGTACAGGAAGGTTTCGTGGCCCGTGGGCCGCAGCGTACTTTTGGGCGCCGCAAAAGGAGCGGTTTTGGTGCTTTTGCCGCTCAAAGGCACGACCTTTCCCTGCGGCCCGTGGCCGCGACCTTATAAAGACAGCGAATGCGGCGGCACTTGCGACGCTTATGTCGGATCGCGCCCAATCAGCGCATGACCTGGGCGCCCCGTCCGCCCCACTCCTACAGGATCCCGGTGTGCTCGAGCAGGATTTTCACGCCCATCAGAACCAGCACAATGCCACCCGTCAGCTCGGCACCGGCCTTGTACCGCAGGCCGAACACCTGCCCGATCTGAACGCCGGAGGCCGACAGGGCCAGCGTGGTCAGGCCGATCAGGCAGACGGCCGGCAGGATCTGCACATGCAGGCACGCAAAGGAGACGCCGACGGCCAGCGCATCGATGCTCGTGGCGACGGCCAGCGGCAGCATGGCCCCCACCGCCAGCGAGGCCTCCACGCCGCAGCACAGCGCGTCGGCCTCCCCCTTTTTCAGGCTGCCGACGGCCATCCTGCCGCCGATCAGCGCCAGCAGAAAAAAGGCGATCCAGTGGTCAAAGGCCTCGATGCTCTGCGCGAAGCGCGTGCCGAGCAGGTAGCCAAGCAGCGGCATCAGCGCCTGAAAAAACCCAAAATAGCCCCCTACGGTCAGCATTTTTTGCAGCGTGACCCGCCGCATGGTCAGCCCGGTGCAGATGGCCACCGCAAAGGCATCCATCGAGAGCCCAACGGCAATGATGAGCAGCTCGCCAAAGGACAAGTTGCCGCCCCCCTGTCTTCTCTTTCAAAATTTTTATTCTTAATTTTGCATCCAATCCGACATGGACGAGCATGGACGAGTCAGACCACCGGTCCCTACAAAGCACCTTCCCTGAGCACACTCGTCCCCACCCCAATATGGATGAGGTGGCCGTCAGCCACCTGCAAGGCAACTCCTCTGCGGACACCCATCTCTAACCCGACATGGGCGGGATGGCTACCGGCAACCGGCAAGGCCGCTCTCCTGCGGACGCCCGCACCCATCTAGGCATGGTGGCGCGGACGCCTGTGGGAGGGCCCTTCCACCCGTTGACACCCGCCATCGTCAAATGACGTCAGAGCTTTATTGTACCACAGGCGGCGTAAAATCAAAAGCCCAATGCTGTCGAAACCCGCCCGCCTCTTTTCACGCGACCTGTCCATTGTGGGCACACCGGGCATAGGGGCCCATTCCCTTTGTCAATGGGTTCAAAAGGACCTGCTGTCAATGGCGCCACCTCCCAGATGTTCTGTTTCAAAGCCGGAGGGACCCCATTGGCGGCCTTGCTGTCTGTTTTACGCACACATGTGGGGACTGGCCGCTTCAATACTTACCGCCCAGGCTCTTTTTATCTGCTTTCCGTGTGCATGCGGGCCCCCCCTGCTTCAACGCCATATCACCAGGTTTTTTTCTTACCATCTTTACCCGAGTGCACAGAACCCGTTCCGCTCCAATCGCCATACTCGCCTTCGTTTCCCTTTTCCCCCTCACCGCTCAGACAGACGACGCCCACACCCGGTTTGTCAGCTTTAAACAGAAAAATCGATTATTTTTATTTACTTTGCCGATTTTGCACCTCGCCCCTTGCCAAACTGGCCTCCATATCGTATGATTTCGTCATTGTATACAACGACACAAGTATTCAATCAACCTTGAGGAGGCCGAAGAGATGGTCGGATTCAACAGACGCCGCAATCTTCTGATGGAGAGCGAGTACAAGTATCAGCTGCAGGATGTGGCGGAGCCCAACCTGTTTCGGGCCATGTTTCCCTACACCGAGGTGCCCAAGTGCACCTTCAACCAGCGCACCACCCCGATGGACCCGCCCGACGAGATCTGGATCACCGACACCACCTTCCGCGACGGGCAACAGAGCCGCGCCCCCTACACCGTAGACCAGATGGTCGCGCTCTACCAGATGCTGCACCGGCTCGGCGGCCCCAAGGGCAAGATTCGGCAGTGCGAGTTCTTCCTCTACAGCGAACGCGACCGCGAGGCCCTGCAGAAGTGCCAGGCGCTGGGCTATGAATTTCCCGAGATCACCGGCTGGATCCGCGCCTCGCTCAAGGACTTTCAGCTGGCCAAGGGCCTTGGCCTCAAGGAGTGCGGCATTTTGGTCAGCAGCTCCGACTACCACATTTTCAAAAAGCTCAAAAAGACCCGCCGCGAGGCGCTCGAGGGCTACCTCGACGTGGTCCGCCAGGCGCTGGAGGTGGGCATCCGGCCCCGCTGCCACTTTGAAGACCTCACGCGGGCCGACTTTTACGGCTTTGTGATCCCCTTTGCCATCGAGCTGCGCAAGCTCATGGAGCAGAGCGGCATCCCGATCAAGATCCGCGCCTGCGACACGATGGGCTTTGGCGTGTCCTACCCCGGCGCCTCGATGCCGCGCTCGGTGCCCGGCATCATCTACGGGCTGCGCAACTACGCCGACTTCCCCTCCGAGCTGATCGAGTGGCACGGCCACAACGACTTCTACAAGGCCGTAAACAACGCCACGACGGCCTGGCTGTATGGCGCGTCGGCCGTCAACTGCACGCTGCTGGGCATCGGCGAGCGCACCGGCAACACGCCGCTCGAGGGCATGGTGATGGAGTACGCCCAGATCCGCGGCACGCTGGACGGCATGGACACCACGGTCATCCGCGAGATCGCCGACTACTACGAGCGGGCGCTGGGCTATGTGATCCCGCCCAACACCCCCTATGTGGGCAAAAACTTCAACGTCACGCAGGCCGGCATCCACGCCGACGGCATGCTCAAGGACGAGGAGATTTACAACATTTTCGACACGGGCTCCATCCTCGGCAGCCCGCCCGGCGTCTCGATCACCCAGACCTCGGGGCTGGCCGGCCTGGCGATGTGGCTCAATGGACGTATAAAGGGCGGTATCCGCTTTGACAAAAGCGATGATTCAGTTGTAAAATTGAAGGAGTGGGTCGACCTCCAATACGCGGGCGGGCGCGTGACCACCATCAGCGACCGCGAGTTGGAGCAGGCCTACGCGGCCATCTGCGGACTGTGATCCGGGCCGTACATATTTTACCGCATCGCGAGGAGGTACCCCCCCAATGTATGAGATCACCCTGATTCCGGGCGACGGCATCGGTCCCGAGGTCTCGGCGGCCGCCAGACTGGTGCTGGACGCCACCGGCCTTCCCTTCAAATGGCAGGTGGAGCAGGCCGGCGAGGCCCAGATTGCCGCCTGCGGCACGCCGTTGCCCGAGCGGACGCTGGACGCCATCCGGGCCACCGGCATCGCGCTCAAGGGCCCCATCACCACGCCCAAGGGCTCCGGCTTCCGCAGCGTCAACGTCGCCATCCGCAAGGAGCTGGACCTCTACTGCAACCTGCGCCCCGCCAAGAACTACCCGAACATCGCCACCCCCTTCACCGGCGTGGACATCGTGGTGGTGCGCGAGAACACCGAGGACCTCTATGCCGGAATTGAACATATGGTGGGCGAGGATGCCGCCGAGAGCATCAAGATCTTCACGCGCAAGGGCTGCGAGCGCATCCTGCGCTACGCCTTTGACTACGCGGTCCAAAACGGCCGCCGCAAGGTCACGGCGGTGCACAAGGCCAACATCATGAAGTGCACCGACGGCCTGTTTTTGGACATCGCGCGGCAGATGGCGACCGAATACCCGCAGCTCGAGTTTGAGGACATGATCGTCGACGCCCTCTGCATGAAGCTGGTGCAGACGCCGCAGCGCTACGATCTGCTGGTGCTGCCCAACCTGTACGGCGACATCGTCTCGGACCTCTGCGCCGGCCTGGTGGGCGGCCTTGGCGTTGCGCCGGGCGCCAACATCGGCCGTGACATCGCGGTGTTCGAGGCCATCCACGGCAGCTCGCTGCGGGTGGCCGGCCAGAACAAGGCCAACCCCACGGCGCTGATCCTCTCGGGCGTCATGCTGCTGCGCCACATCGGCGAGCCGGCCGCGGCCGACGCCGTCGAGCAGGCTTTGATCGCCGTGTTCCGCGAGGGCAAGACGCTGACCTACGACCTCGGCGGCAGCGCCGGCACCGACGAGTTTGCGCGGGCGGTGGCGGCCGAGCTGGGGCGGTAACGCTTTTTTTCAGATGGGTTCCCCGACATTCATTTAAAACTGTCGTTTGAGAACTGTCTTCCAATGGGGTATACTGACAGGTGTAGGGGCACCCTCGCGGGGGCTGTGCCCACCCGTTCCCCCGGGGTCCCTTTGACCGACCGTTTGACCGAATCGTCTGCTTTTTAAAGGAGGTGACTCGCGATGTCTCTTGGCCTGCCCATCCGCACCTCTGAGGGGGGTACCCAGAGGCTCAACCTACGCAGCCGCATCTTCAGCGCGCTTGAAGAGAGCATCCTGACCGGCCGATACCCTGCCGGCAGCAGCCTGACCGAAAAGGACCTCTGCGAGGAGTTCGGCGTCAGCCGCACGCCACTGCGCGAAGCCCTGTGCCAGCTTGAGCTGCAGGGCCTTGTTGAGTGCATTCCAAACAAGGGCGCCGTGGTGCTGGGGATCAGCCCGAAGGACATTTCCGACATCTACACCATCAAGATCGCACTGGACGGGCTGGCGGCCCAGCTGGCCGCCACCTGCATCTCCGACGAGGCCCTCACAGCGTTGGAGGAGACGCTTGAGCTGGCCGAATTCTACCTCGGCAAGGGCGACCTCGACAAGCTGGTGGAGCTGGACTCCCGGTTCCACGACACCATCTGTATGGCCAGCAACAACCGTCCGCTGCGCGCCATGATGAGCTCCTTCCACAACTATATCAAGATGGCCCGCCACGCCTCGCTGACCAACCCCGGCCGCCCCGTCAAGTCGCTGGAGGAGCACCGCGCCATGTTGGAGGCCATTCGGAATCACGATGCCGAGCTGGCCGGCCAGCTCGCGGTGCAGCACACGCAGCAGGTGCGGGGCAATGTGGAGCGCAGGTTTGCCGAGCGCGGCGTCTCAGCCGCCGTGAACGAGGCCTAGCCGCCGCAGACGGAAGAGACCCTTCGCGGCACACTTTAACCGCGACGACAGCGCAAAAGAATTGCCTGATGTGCACGTTGCAGCCATGGCAAGAGACCGGGAGAGCGCTTCACCCGCACATACCCATCCATCTCCACCGCCAATTCCCCCGTTAAAAAAGGCGCCGAAACCCATGGGTTTCGGCGCCTTTTCAGCTGTTGATGTGCACTTCTCAGCCGAAGGTGTACAGCCTGTAGAGCAAAACCGCGGTTTCGGCCCTGGTGGTGTACTTCAGCGGCTCCAGGCCGACCGTGCTGCCCGAGACAATCTTGTTGGTCACCATGGCGGCAAAGCTGTCCACCGCATACGGGGCGATGCTGGACGCATCGGGGAACCCGCCAAGCGCGGAGGGATCGGCCGCCTCCAGGTGGATGCCCGTGATGGCACAGGCCCTGTGCATGATGGTGATCATGTCCTGGCGGGTAATGCGGTCGGCCGGCTTAAACTGGTTGCCCCCGATTCCGGTGATGATGCCCAGCTTCTTGGCAACGGCCACCGCAGAGGCGTAGTAGGCATCCGGGCTGACATCCGAGAAGTTGTCCCCGGTTTTCGCATTGAGGCCCAGTGCCCTCGTCAGCAGCAGCACAAAGTCCGCCCTGGTGATGCTGGCCTGCGGCGCAAACTCGGTGGCGGTGACGCCCTTGATGATGCCCTTGGAGGCCAGCGCCTGGATCTCCCGGGTCGCCCAGGTGTAGACGGCAATGTCGTCAAAGGTCTTGACCACATACGAGACGGCAAAGCGGCTGAAGTGCGTGGTTTTAAAGGTCACCGCGCCGGCCGAGGCGTCGTATTTGCCGGTGGGAACGGCCTCGGGCTCGCCGTCACCGTCCAGGTACAGCAGCACGATGTGATCCTGGTTCCCAAGCTCCTGCGCCGAGGGCGCATAGGGGATGGAGATGCTGACCGCAGCGTCGGGGTTGTCCCAGCTGTAGGCCGCCCCGTTGATCACAAGGCTCAGGCCGATGGCCGGCCGGTTGCCCACCAACGTCCGCGCCCCGGCGCTGAGCGAGGCGGCGTCGATGCGCGAGATGTTGAGCTCGACCTGGTCGGCGGCCGGGCCGGCATAGCCACTGAGCATGTGGACGGGCAGGATCACCGTGCCGTATTCGGTGTGGATGGCGATGGTCCTGCCGGCGGCCTGCTGCTCGCTGAGCGCCTTGAACGGCAGCGAGATGCCGTAGGCCTTTGCGCCGCTGACGGCCGACACGTTGACGATCACATTCGAGGCGACGCCAAAGCCCCCGGCGAGATCGGCCTCCGCGACCGCGCCCTGCGCGGTTCCCGCGGCGTTCAGCACCAGCTTGTCCAGCAGGATGACATTGCCCTTGTTGAGCCCCTCGACCGTAATCTTGTTGTTGACGGCGTATTCGGTCGTCTTGACATCGAGGTCATAGCTTTTGAGCCAGGCCAGCTTGATGTCGGAGCTGCCCGCGGCCTTGACCTTGAAGGTAAAGGTGCACAGCGCCACGCTTTTGCCGCTCTGCAGCTTCTTTTCGGTCTTGACGCTGCCGAACTGCACCGAGCCCTCTTTGACCTTTGTGGCCGGAAAGCCGGGGACCACGGACTTCGGAGAGCCCACCAGCTCGAGCTTTGCGGAATCAAACTCCAAAAACAGCTCGTAGGAGAAAAAGTCCTGCATATTCTCGGCGTCGACCGACAGCACAAAGCTGTCCCCGACATTGACCTGCGTACTCGAGGCGCTGAGCGTGAAGCTGGCGGTCTCGGCGGCGTAAGCCGTTTCGGCAAGCCCGAAAGAGGTGCCTAAAATGGAGAGCATAAAGAGCCAGGCCAGTATTTTTTTCATTGGTTTTCTCCTCATGTTGACAGGCCGTGCGCCGCTGCCGTAATCGGGGGAGAGAGGGTGAGCGCCACCCTCTCTCCCCCGCCTTGCGTTTTAACCGTTCTCGTCTCGCGTTTTTACAGCCGGATGCCCCGAGTTGTTCGGATTATCCAAGGATCCAGGTCATGAGCAGGGTCAGGTCGGCCATGTCGACAATGCCGTCCTGATTGAGATCGTAGTGGTATGCGTCGGCTCCCTCTTCGCCGTAGTGGGCGACGAAGACAGCCAGGTCTCCGATGTCATAGACGCCGTTTCCGTTGAAGTCGCCGATCATGACCGTTCTCTCGAGCGCCTTGAACGCATTCAGTGCGGACCGCAGCGCGGCTTCTGCCGCATCCAGCTGGGCCTGCGTGGCCGACAGGTCATCGAACCAGCTCTGGGCCGCCGCGATGGCATTGCGGAGCGCCGCCTTGGAACCCTTCGGATACTGACCTGCAGCGATGCCCTCTGTGGTGCCGTCCTCGAACGCGTCTGCCTCGTCGATCAAAGCCTCCAGCGCCGACGGGTCGGCCGTGCCGATGGTCAGCGAGGACAGTTTGGGCTCCAGGATCGCACCGGGGGCCTCGGCACTTGCGACCTCGGCCTCTGTCAGGGCGATCTCGGAGGATTCCGCCTTGCCGATCGCCTTGAAGGTGGCCGTAAAGATCTCGTGCGCGTCGCCGAGCAGCGGATCCACGTTGGCGAGGATCACCCTGATCTCGCCCGCATCCTCGTCATGGTCGAGCACGGCGAAGATGCCGTCTTCCGCTGCAAGTCCCATGAACGCGAAGATCGCCGGGTCATAGCTCAGCGTGACGTCCTGCGCGTTGACGTTGAGCACGTTGTGGAGCGCGTACTTCACAGTGAACTCATTGCCGAGCCTGACAATGGCCGGCGACGGGCCGGTCAGCGTCGTGTAGGGCTGGGAGGACACGGTGATGGTCACGGTGGCCTCGTTCGAATACGAATTGCCGTCGTATGCCTTATAAGTGAAGGTATCCGTCCCCACAAAGTTCCGCTCCGGCACGTAGGTAAAGCTGCCGTCGGCGTTCAGGACAAACTCATCATCAGCAGCGTGCGCCGGGCCGTCCACGATAATGGCGGTCAGCGGGTCATTGTCCACATCGGTGTCGTTGTCCAGCACGTTGCCTTCGAGTGTGCCGTTCATCTTGACAGTGTAGATGTCGTTATTCGCAACGGGCGCGGGGTCGTTGACGCCGATCGTGACGCTGGCCATGGCCTCCAGGGTCTCTCCGCCCACAAACTCAACGACGATGGTCTGCGTGTAGCTGCCTGCGGCAAGCCCCGCCTTCGGCCGGATCGAGTAGGCGTCGCAGGGGTCGCCGGCCTCCATGGGAACGCTCTCTTCCGGTCCGTCGATCTCAAACGCAACATCTTCGCTCCCGCCAGCGATAACCGTCACGCTGAGAATTTCCACCGGGCTGTTGCCGTTGTTCTTAATGATGATATACTCCGGCAACGTCGACGGCAGGTCTCCCTTGTCGATGGTGCCAAAGTCCACGTCGTCCACGTCTACCGCCCATGTCCTCGGCACGGAATCAAACAGCGCCTTGTAGGTGGCGGGGCCGGACACGGCCTCAACATCCGGGAACCAGCCGATGAAGTTGTAGAAGTTCACATCGTCCGCGGCCTTGGCTCCGTCGGCATGGGTGGGAACCGTTCCGAAGGCGACCGGGGCGGAGTCGTCCACGATGCCGTCGCCGTCGGTATCCCAGCTGATCTCGTAGGACCTCAGCACCGGGAGGAACTGCGCAACGTAGGTCACCGCTTTGCCGACCTCGCCGACAGGCGGGCTCCAGCCGTCAAAGGTGTAGGTGTGCTGGGTTGTGGCAGCCTTCTCGGGAATGCCGTAGGTCTCGACGTCGTACACCGGCGTTGCCCCGAACTCAAGATCTTCGGTGTAGATCGTATTGCCGTTGCCATCGACCCACTTCACGGTGTAGCTTCTGGTCGTCTCGCTGTACTGGGCCGTCACGATCAGATCGCCTGTGATGTTGTCAAAAGCCTTGTCCCAGCCGGTGAAGCCATAGCTGTACTGGGCGTCGGGCTCCCTCGACGGAGCGTCCGGCGCAGTTGCGCCCAAGCCGTACGCGACGGTCTGGGTGTCAAGTACCTCTCCGTCCCAATCCTTGAAGGTCACCGTATAGCTGTTGGTCGTCTCGCTGTACTGGGCCGTCACGATCAGATCGCCCGTGATGTTGTCAAAGGCCTTGTCCCAGCCGGTGAAGCCGTAGCTGTACTGGGCGTCGGGCTCCCTCGACGGAGCGTCCGGCGCAGTTGCGCCCAAGCCGTACGCGACGGTCTGGGTGTCAAG
>JAAYBB010000008.1 GCA_012719075.1 Clostridiales bacterium
CGCTGCTGGGCTCCTATGTGCAGACCACGCTGTTCATCTTCTTCATGCGCACGCTGCCCAAGAAGTTCCCCGAGGAGTGGGAGCGCTCGATCTTCCGCATTCCGGTGCCGGTCTTCAACGTGCTGATGGTCGTCTGCTTCCTGGCCTCGGCCTCCAACGTCTGGGGCATGCTCAGGAACTCCGACATGAAGACCATCCTGCTCAACTGCGCAGTCATGGCCATCGGTGTGGTCTTCTCGCTGGTCTGGTACAACTCCGGCAAGGTCACCCCCTCGGTCTCCTGGGAGGGCGCATAAGCTATTTTCCCGCTGGATTTTTAAACAAAAAAGAGGGCCTGCCGGCCCTCTTTTTTTGCGCTTTTCCCCATGCCATGCTCACCTGCAGGCCGTGTAGATGGCCTTGACGGCCGCGACGTCGAGCTTCTGGTAGGCCTCGTCGAGGCCGCCGGCCACCGCCTTTTCGGCCATGGCGTCGAAGTGCCGCTCGTCGATGCCCACCTCGCTCAGCGTCATCGGAAGGCGCAGCCTGTTCTTAAAGTAGCCGTACAGCGCGTCGATGCCGGCCTGCGCCGTCGCAAACTTGTCGCCACCCGGCGCGAGGCCGAAGACGTTGACGGCGAAGTCGACAAACTTGTCCACGGTGTGCCCGTTTAAAATCTGGCGCATCCAGGCCGGGGTCAGGATGGCCAGGCCGGCGCCGTGGGTGATGTCGTAGTAGGCCGAGAGCGGGTGCTCGATCGGGTGTACCGACCAGGGGTGGGCCTTGCCCAGCGAGATCAGGCCGTTGATGGCGTGGCTGCCGGCCCACATCAAGTTGGCCCTGGCCTCGTAGTTGTCGGGCTGGCTGCAGGCGATCTCGCCGTACTTGAGGCAGGTCTTCAGCAGCGCCTCGGCCATGCGGTCCTGCAGGTGGGCGCCCACGTCGTGCCAGAAGTAGTTCTCCATCACGTGGCTCATGATGTCGGCCGTGCCGGCCGCCGTCTGGTACGGCGACACCGAAAAGGTGTAGCTGGGGTCCATGATGGCGGCCTTTGGGCGCATGGCCGGATGCCGGGTGCCCAGCTTGTCCCGGCTGTCCGGGTTGGAGATGACGGCCACGGCGTCCATCTCGCTGCCGGTGGCGGCCAGCGTCAGCACCGCGACAATGGGCAAAAACTCGGTATAGGCCGCCTGGCCGGTCACGAGGTCCCAGGGGTCGCCCTCGTAAAAGGCGGCGCCGGCGATGACCTTGGCGCAGTCGATGCTGCTGCCGCCGCCGATGGGCACCACCACCTCGACGTCCTGCTCCCGGCAGATTTGTACGCCCTTTGCCACCGTGGCAACGCGCGGGTTGGGCTCCACGCCGGACAGCTCGGCCACAGAGACGCCGGCCTCCGACAAGCTCTTCATGGCCTCGTCGTACAGGCCGCTCTTTTTGATGCTGCCGCCGCCGTACACCAGCAGTGCGCGGCGGCCCTGCCGCCGCACCGCCCGGCCCAGCTGCTCGATCTGGCCTTTGCCAAAGTGGACGTGCGTGTCGATGTCGTAGAAAAAGTTTTGCATACAGGCCTCCTGCCCTTGAAAAAAGTCCGCCCCGCTTTGAAACTGCCAAAATCAGGGGGGTGTCTGTGCGCTTAGTATATGCCAATGGCCGCGGGAAATCAATGTACCTGCGCTCGCCATTGCATTTGTGCGAAAAACCGGCTATACTATATGCTTAGAGCGGTCAAAATTTCCAACCCCCCGATCCCCGCTCCGGGAGAGCGATTTTTGGCTTACAGGGCCGCCGACGGGCCGCCTTCGGCAGCGCTGTAAGCTTGGAATCCTCTCCGCCATCCCAAATGCGCCCTGCGCGTTATCGAAAGAGAGGAACCTGCTGCGATGTTTGAACAATACAAGCTGTTTGAGACCGACCTGGCCGGCCGCCCCTTCAAGGTGGAGGTCGGCAAGATGGCCGGCCTTGCCAACGGCGCCTGCCTGATCCGCTACGGCGAGACCGTGGTGCTCTGCACCGCCACCATGGCCGAAAAGCCCCGCGAGGGCATCGACTTCTTCCCGCTCTCGGTCGACTTTGAAGAAAAGCTCTACGCCGTCGGCAAGATCCCCGGCTCCTTCCTCAAGCGGGAGGGCCGCCCCAGCGAGAAGGCCGTGCTGGCCTCCCGCGTGATCGACCGGCCCATGCGGCCGCTGTTCCCCAAGGACATGCGCAACGACGTGGCCATCATGTGCACGGTGCTGTCGGTCGACCCCGAAAACTCGCCCGAGGTGGCGGCCATGAACGGCGCCGCCATTGCGGTGGCCATCTCGGACATCCCCTGGAACGGCCCCATCGCCAGCCTGATGGTGGGCCTGGTGGAGGGCCAGCTGGTCCTCAACCCGAGCGAGCACCAGCGGGAGGTCGGCGACCTGATCCTCACGGTCTCCTCGACCCACGACAAGGTGGCCATGATTGAGGCCGGCGCCAATGAGGTGGAGGACGACCTCATGTACGAGGCCATCCTGCTGGCCCACGAGGAAAACAAAAAGATGGTGGCCTTCATCAACGGGCTGGTGGCCGCCATCGGCAAGCCCAAGCTCCCCTTTACGTCGACGGCGCTGGACGAGGGCTTTTTGCAGGAGATTAAAGACTTTGCGGCCGACCGCGTGCGCTGGGCCTACTTCGGCAACGAGAAGACCCTGCGCGAAGAGCGCATGCTGCAGGTGGAGCGCGAGACGCAGGCCCACTTTGCCGAGCGCTACCCGGGCGGCGAGGGGCTGATCGCCGAGGCGCTGTACCAGACCCAGAAGTACGTGGTGCGCCGCGCGCTGCTGGACGAGGGCCGCCGCGTGGACGAGCGGGGCCTGATGGAGCTGCGGCCGCTGGCGGCCGAGGTGGCGCTGCTGCCGCGCGTGCACGGCTCCGGCCTGTTCACACGCGGGCAGACCCAGGTGCTGACGGCCGCCACGCTGGGCACCATCCGCGAGGCGCAGCTGCTCGACGGCATCGACCAGGAGGAGTACAAGCGCTATATCCACCACTACAACTTCCCGAGCTACTCGGTGGGCGAGGCCCGTCCGAGCCGCGGCGCCGGCCGGCGGGAGATCGGGCACGGCGCGCTGGCCGAAAAGGCGTTGTTGCCGGTCATCCCCAGCGAGGAGGACTTCCCCTACACCATCCGCCTGGTCAGCGAGGTGCTGAGCTCCAACGGCTCCACCTCGCAGGGCGCCATCTGCGGCTCGACGCTGGCCCTGATGGACGCCGGCGTGCCCATCAAGGCGCCGGTGGCCGGCATCTCCTCCGGCCTCATCACCGAGGGCGACCGCTGGATGACCTTCCTCGACATCCAGGGGGTTGAGGACTTCTTCGGCGACATGGACTTCAAGGTGGCCGGCACCCACAAGGGCATCACGGCCATCCAGATGGACCTCAAGATCGACGGGCTGACCGCCCCCATCATCAAGTCGGCGCTCGAGATCACGCGAAAGGCCCGCATCCACATCCTCGACGAGGTGATGCTCAAGGCCATCCCGGCGCCGCGCCCCGAGCTCTCCAAGTACGCGCCCAAGATGATCCGCACGCTGATCGACCCCGACAAGATCCGCGAGGTCATCGGCCCCGGCGGCAAGGTGATCCAGAAGATCGTGGCCGAAACCGGCTGCAAGATCGACATCGAGGACGACGGCAGCGTCTTCATCGCCGCCGTCGACGCCGAGGCCGGCGCCAAGGCGCTGGCCATGATCGAGGCCATCGCCAAGGACCCCGAGATCGGCGCCGTCTTCACCGGCAAGGTCACCCGCCTGATGACCTTCGGCGTCTTTGTCGAGATCGCCCCCGGCAAGGAGGGCATGGTCCACATCAGCAAGCTGGACCACAAGCGGGTTGAAAAGGTCGAGGACGTGGTGTCGGTGGGCGACGAGATCACGGTCAAGGTCGTCGAGATCGACGAGAAGGGGCGCATCAACCTCTCCCGCAAGGACTGCCTGCCGAAGCCCGAGCCCGCCAGGGGCGGCGAGGGCCAGAGCGGCCCCGGAAACGGCGGCGAAGGCCAGGGCGGCCCCGCGCGAAGTGGCGAGGGCGGCGGCCCCGCCAGGGGCCGCGAGGGCCAGGGCGGCCGCAACAGCCGGCAGGGGCCCCCGCCGCGGCGCTGACTTGTCCACGGCGCTGGCTTGTCCACGACGCTGACGTCTATGGCGTTGACTTGTCCACATTCTTTTCAATAAAGGCTGCGGCCGGCAGGCCGCAGCCTGTTTTTTAAGGCGGGCGGGAAAAAGGTCCAGAGCCATATCCTTTTGCGGGGGCTGCCCTACTTGTTACTCTTCTAAGGCCGCGGCCACGGGCCGCAGGGCAGGTTGGTTTCGCGGCCTGCGGGCCGCAGGGAAAGCTCGTGCTTTTGCGTGGTAAAAGCACCAAAACCACTGGGGAAGGCCGGTGATACGCCCCTTGAGAGCGGGCCCTGTTGCCCCATTTCTACGACACTGTCCTTGCATCCCGGATTAGGTCCACCTGACCCAACGGTTTTTAGGATTGCCGGCGTGAGACTTGGCCACAGAAACGCTGCCCCCTTATCCAGCCGCCCTTGAAAGGCTGCTGATACAGGGCTTGCCCAGACGCGCTGCTATCGGCCTATTCCTCGCCCGCCTTATAAGGTCGCGGGCACGGGCCGAAGGGCAGGGTGGTTTCGCGGCCTGCGGGCCGCAGTGTACTTTTGAGCGGCAAAAGTACCAAAACCGCCGGGGGCAAAGCGAAGGCTTCCAGGGGGTACCCGTACCCCCTGGATACGAAACCGCAAGGCGGTTTCGATACCCCCGGCAAACGGGCCAAGGCCTTGGCCCCGTTTGGGCACCCGCCACAAGGCGGGATGCCCTGTCGGTGTCGCTCAAATAAGTGCGCTTATTTGAGCAACGGATTTACGGACCCCCTGGCGCTCTAAAGTGCGCCCGGCCCCCGAATCATAATCAAGGGTCCAATCCTGCAATGAGCGGGCAACAAACGTGCAAGTACCACG
>JAAYBB010000044.1 GCA_012719075.1 Clostridiales bacterium
CCGATCCGGCCAAAGCCGTTGATGCCGATTCTGACAGGGTCCATTGAGTAACACTCCTCACTGCTCTGTTGTTGGGTTTTTCATGTCCGCGCAGCAAAATTTGGCCTGCGCGGATCGTCTCTCCACAGCTTGATTATAGTATAAGGCCCGCGCAAAACAAACCCCGACAGGCAAAACAGCACGGCCCAATCCCTTTCTTTTTTATTTCTTTTGCACAAAAATTTGCTAAAATAGCGTAAAATTCTGGGAAAACCATGTTTTTCCGATTGAAATCGCGCTCCAATTTTTGTATGCTGAACGTGAATGGATTGCGGGGGTGCCTCACCCCTGCTTGGACAGGTTATGCCGGGCAACGCCGGCCACTTTCGGATCGATTTTGGGCGCTGTCGGCCGGGGCGATCTGCACAGAAAGACGCGACGCCTCTGATCGCGCGCGCTGAAAATCCGCAGCTTTTTTGCCTGGCCGGCGGATCATGCTCCGTGGGTGCCCCCATGCCACTTGTCACGATTTCGGAAAGGAGCCGTCCCTATGAACATGCCCGATGTGCTTCTCGACTGTCTCAAAAACTCCCAGATCCCGCTGCTCTACACCGACACCGACCTGGTTCCCCAGTACTGCAACCAGACGGCCTTGGAGCTCATGCCCGGCCTGACCTACACGCTCCCCCTGCCCGAACAGTATCCCGCACTGGTCTGGCTGACCGTACTACCGGCCCTGCGGCTGATGCGGCCGGTGACCTTTGTGCTCAGCGAGGGGGGCGAGCGGCTGTCCCTGACCATGGTCCCCTGCTTTCTGGCGGGCAGCCTGCAGGGGACCTTCAGCCTGATCTCGCCGGCCGCGACGCTGCAGAGCGACCCCTCCTACGCCATGGCGCTGCACGATTTGTCCACCCCGATCGCCTCGATCGGCAGCTGTGCCGACCTTTTGGCCGGCCACGTGCCCGAAAACCAGCGCCCCTACCTCGACATCATCAAGCGCAGCACGCTGTACATCCAGCGCATCATCAGCGGCATTGCCAGCACGCTCGACGCCGCCTCCCTCTCCTCGAGCGGCGAGAACATCTGCTTGGGCGACACGGTGAAACGCATTGTCGAGCTGGTGCGGCAGGTGGTGCCGCCCGGCGGCAAGCTCTCCATCTCGCAGCGCGGCAGCACCTCCACCGTGGTGCACTGCAACAGCCTGCACCTGGAGCGCATTCTCACCAACCTGCTGGACAACGCGGTCCGCTACGCCCGCAAGCACATCCTGCTGCGGATCGGCGAGGAGGAGGGCCTTGGCGTCGTCACGATTGAGGACGACGGGCCGGGCATTCCCACGCTGGACCTGCCGCACATCTTCACCCCCTGGTTCACCAGCGAGTACGCCTTCTCGCGCAGCGGCCTCGGCCTCAGCGTGGCCTACCAGCTCACCCGCGTCAACGGCGGCCGCCTCGACGTCGAGAGCGCCGCGTCCGGCACCCGCTTTCTGCTCCGGCTGCCGCTCGGCGATGCCGGGCAGCTCTCCCAGATGACCAGCTCGCTGTCGATTTCGCCGCAGTTCTTTGTACAGCAGCTCGAGCTGGCGTTGCAGGCGCGGGCAGACGCCTCGCCCAAGTAGACCCCCCCCCCTTCCGCAAAGGGCCGTCCGGGCCGCGCCCATGCGCAGACCCCGGCGGCTCTTCCATCGTGCAGGGCAGACGGCAAAAAAGGGGGTAATCTGGCAGCCTCACTGAAAAGCGCCTGCGAATTCGCCGTCCGTTTGTATGCTTTCCCCCTTTCCAAGTGGTATGCGGATATACTATAATGATAGCGTCCATGATTGTGTCTGCCCGCCATCACATCTTTTTGGAGGTAACCCATTTATGTCCAAATATGTCTATGCATTCTCCGAGGGAAACGAGCGCATGAAGGACCTACTCGGAGGCAAGGGCGCAAATCTTGCCGAAATGACCCGGCTGGGCATGCCGGTCCCGCAGGGCTTTACGGTCACCACCGAGGCCTGTCTGAAGTATTACGAGGACAACCTCACGATCGCCCCGGAGGTGGAGGAGCAGATCTTTGAGCACCTCGCCGCACTGGAACAGATCGCCGGCCGCCGCTTTGGCGACAACGCCGACCCGCTGCTGGTGTCGGTGCGCTCGGGCGCTCGGGCCTCGATGCCGGGCATGATGGACACCGTGCTCAACCTTGGGATGAACGACCAGGCGGTCGAGGGCCTGGCCGCCCAGACCGCCAACCCCCGCTTTGCCTACGACTCCTACCGCCGCTTTATCCAGATGTTCTCGGACGTGGTGATGGAGCTGCCCAAAAAGGCCTTTGAGGAGCACATCGACCAGCTCAAGGCCGAGCGCGGCGTCGCGCTGGACACCGAGCTGACGGCCGACGACATGCGGGAGCTGGTTGCCCGCTTCAAGGCCTTCTACCGCGCGCAGCGGGGCGAGGACTTTCCGCAGGACCCCAGCACCCAGCTGCTCGAGGCCATCAAGGCGGTCTTCCGCTCCTGGAACAACCCGCGCGC
>JAAYBB010000045.1 GCA_012719075.1 Clostridiales bacterium
CGCCAACCAATAAACTTCTCTCCATAATCCTTACCTCCATACCCGCTTCGCGCACATCACAGGTCCCACCCGGATTCCTCCGGGAGGCCGCACCGGCGGGGGACATGGAGTCGCCTCCCCACCCTGTCATGCTCGCTGTCGGGGCCGCCTATTCTACGGCGGGCGGTTCGCCTGTTTGTTTGTGCCGAAGCCCTTCGGCACGGGGCGCCTCGACAGGATTTATCTGTCGCGGAAGTTCTTCACTTCGAACTCCTTGAGGGTGTGCTCTCTCATGAAAGCAACGCTCTCCAGGGGCGTCATGCCCCAGTTGGTCGGGCAGGAGCTCATCAGCTCGATGAAGGAGAAGCCCTTGCCGTCCAGCTGATTCTGGAAGCCCTTCTGCAGGGCCTTCTTGGCCTTCAGCACGCCGGCGGGGGAGTCGCAGGAGACGCGCTCAATGAACACGGGTGCGCCCAGCTGATTGAGCACTTCGCACATGTGCATCGGATAGCCGTGCTCGGCAACGTTGCGGCCGTAGGGCGAGGTGGTGGCCTTCTGCCCGATCAGCGTGGTGGGGGCCATCTGGCCGCCGGTCATGCCGTAGGTCGAGTTGTTGACGAACACGATCGTGATGTTCTCACCGCGGTTGGCGGCATACATGATCTCGGCGATGCCGATGGAGGCCAGGTCGCCGTCGCCCTGATAGGTGAACACCACGGTGTCCTTGGGGGCGCCGTGCTTGAGGCCGGTGGCAACGGCCGGCGCGCGGCCGTGGGGGGCGTTCATCTTGTCAAAGTCGAAGTAGCGGCTGCAGATGCAGCAGCAGCCGACGCCGATGACGCAGACCGCCCGATCGAGCAGGTCCATCTCTTCGAGCACTTCGGCAACGCTCTTGGAGATCACTCCGTGGAAACAGCCGGGGCAGAAGCCGCCGGTAAAGGGGGCCTGCAGGCCTTTTGTTCTGCTATAAATTTTTTCCATTGGAAGTACCCTCCTTACTTCAAGTTCCTGACCGCTGCGACAATCTCCTCGCGGCTGATGATGACGCCGCAGGAGCGCAGGCAGGTCGAAATCGGAATGGCGCCCTGAACCGCGTGCTCAACATCCTCGAGCATCTGGCCGGGGATGGACATCTCAACGTCCAGAATGTGCTTGATCTTCTTGGGGTCGAGGCTCTTGAACGCCGCGGTGGGGAAGGGGTTGACCAGGATGGGGCGCAGCAGGCCGGCCTTGATGCCCTCCTTGCGCAGCACGGCGATGGCGGCCTTGGAGACGCGGGCGGCGGTGCCGTAGGCGGCGATCACGATCTCGGCGTCGTCCATCATATACTCTTCATACGCAACGTCCTTCTCGGCCCAGCGCTTGAACATGGCGGCCATAGAGCGGTTGGAGACCTCGCCCCGAACGCCGTAGTCGGCGCCGATGTCGCCGTAGCTCTTCATGAACTCCACATCGGCCTTGACGCGGCCGGCGCCGGAAGAGATTTCGACGTGCTTGCCGTCCGCGTGCTTGCCCTTGCCGATGGTGATATAGTAATTGCGCTTGTCGCGGGCCTTCTCGATGTCCTCGTCGCTGACGAATTCGGGCAGCGAGACCGGCTCCATCATGGAGGCGATACAGCCGTCGGCCAGGATGCAGACGGGGTTGTGGTCGCGCTCGGCATAGTCAAAGGCCGTGTAGGTCATGTCAACCGCTTCCTGCACGGTGTGCGGGGCGAAGACCAGCATTTTGAAGCCGCCGTTGCCCATGGCCTTGGTGGCCTGCCAATAGTCCTGCTGGGAGGGCTGGATCGAGCCGATGCCGGGGCCTCCGCGCATGACCGAGCAGAGCACCATCGGCAGCGCCGAGCCGGCGATATAGGACATGCCCTCGGACTTGAGCGCAACGCCGGGGCTGGAGGAGGAGGTCATCGCACGGGCGCCGCTGGCGGCCGCACCCATGACCATGTTGACCGAGGCAACCTCGGACTCACCCTGGCGGAAGCTAAAGCCGTCCACCTCGGGCGCCCTGCGGGCAAAGTACTCGGGAATTTCGTTCTGAGGGGTGATCGGGTAACCGGAGAAGAAACGGCAGCCGCCTCTGATGGCAGCCTCAGCAATCGCTTCGCTGCCCTTCATGAATTTTCTTTCCATGGGTGTTTTCCTCCTTACTTATAAATCTCGATTGCCCCGTCCGGGCAAATGACGGCGCACATCTTGCAAGCGATGCAGGCATCCTGGTTCACAACCACTGCAAAATGATATCCGCTGGGATTGCTGGTGCTCCCAAGCGCCAAAACATCTTTCGGGCAGTTGGACACGCAGAGCTCGCAGGCCTTGCAGGTCACGCTGTTAATCTCCACTTTTGGCATAGCAACTTCTCTCCTTTTTTCATTTATATCAAGCAATGAGCCAAGTGGCCGCAGGTGCGGCTCATCTTGACAGACCGCGTGGTCCCTCCGGAATCATCTTGCCCGGGTTGCGCAGCAGCCAGGGGTAGACGATGAAGATGTCGACCGGGATCAGGGGCTCCTCGATGCTGTCCTTGACGGCGTCATACAGCTCGCTGAGCACGCAGACATAGTCGATCGAAACCGAGTCGGCAATGATCTCCTTGAGCTTGTTGTTGCCTTCGATGACGTCCTGGGCAGTGGTCTCGAGGCCAAGGTTGGGGTTGCTGATGATGTTGACGTGGCGGATTCTCGACACCTTGGAGATCCTGTACAGGGTCTCGTTGATGCCGATGGCATCCTTCGACCAGGGCCGATAGGTGTTGATGACAAAGAAGACCATGGTGTTCTCGTCGTTGAGCACGTGCGAGAACTGGCCGATCATGCGCGCACCGGTGGCGTTGCCGCCGATGTCGAGCAGCACGTAGGTGTCGGGGTCGCGCAGTGTCTCGATGACGCCGGGCACCAGCGTCGGCGCATCCAGGTACTGCTTTTGGCTGTGCACAATAATGCCCTCCTGCTCCAGGAGTTCCGAAACGTCTCTGGAGCGGAAGAGGGGCTTGGTCTGGTCCATATCAAACAGGTGGACCGGGTTGTCGGCCACCTCGCCCATCTGCAGGGCAAAGTTGATGGCCAGTTCCGATTTGCCCGAGCCGGCCTCGCCGATGAAGACAAAGTTCTTCTTGCGTTTGAGCAGATCTCTGATGATCTCCTTGTGATCGTTTTGCATATGCTCTCCCCGTTCTCGAATGCGTGCCGGCTTGGCCAAAACGCGGGCCCCAGCGCGGCCGCACCCGTTGTTTCAATATTGAGATTCAATTGAGCCGGATTAAAAATTCCAATTTATAGAAGCTGCTGTACGCAGTTCCGCCCCGAAGGCTTGCACAGGGCAATGCGCACAGTACTACGCACGGGGATTTTCAAGCTCCGTGCGTCCTCATTGTTATCTGGCTGTGAGCAGCCGGCGGAAACGGCTGTTTTTAAGGTAAACCCCACGATTGACAGGCTGTTTTATCATGCCTAGTGTAAATTATACTATAGGATTGTAAAGGATGTCAATCTACGCGCAGCGCGAATTCGCGAAAAATTAACCAAAAAAACAGGCCGTTTTTTTCCGCGGCTTCCCATTGGGCACCGATCGGACAAGAAATGGACGCAGGGCCGCGCTTGCCGGCCACTCAATCCCGCAGCAGCTCGTGCAGCAGCGCGAGGTACCCCTGGGTGTCGCTCTCAACCGGGATGGCGCAGTTTGTGGGCTTGCGGGTAAAGCCGTAGTGATCCACGACCGTCCGGCCGCGGGTGCGGGCGCCTCGCAGCTCGATCTCCACGTTGAAGTCGCGCAGCGCGAACAGCTCGGGCCGGATGACAAAGGCCGCCGTCACGGCGTCGTAGACCGGCGTGCCCTGCAGGCCCAGGCGCCCGGTCGAGACGCCGTAGGCGTGGCGCAGCAGCTCGGCCACGGCCGCCGCCCTGTGGCTCCCGATGCGGGCCAGGCCCTCGATGTCGGGCAGGCCCAGCATGGTCCGGTGGCAGATGTCGAGCGGGAACATGGTCAACTTGACGCCGCTGTCAAAGACCACCCGCGCGGCCTCGGGGTCGACGTAGATGTTGAACTCGGCCTGCAGCGTGGCGTTGCCGCCCACGACGGCGCCCCCCATGATGACCACCTCGCGCAGCAGCGCGGGCAGGTCGGGGTGGGCCAGAAAGGCCCGGCCGAGGTTGGTCAGCGGCCCGATGGCCACCAGCGTGATCTCGCCGGGGTGCTGCCGGGCCAGGCGGTAGAACAGCTCGCCGACCTCGCCGGGCTCGGCCCTCTTTGTCGGCGCCGGCAGCTCCAGCGGCCCCAGGCCCCGCCGGCCGTGGATGTCCTCGGCCGTCTCCAGCCGCTGCAGCAGCGGCTGCTCGGCCCCGGCGTAGACCGGGATGTCGGTCCGGCCGGCCAGCTCGGTCAGGCACAGGGCGTTGTGCAGCGTGCTCGCAAGCCCCACATTGCCCCCCACCGCCGCAATGGCCAGCAGGTCGATGTCGGGGCTGCCCATCAGCATCAGCATGGCGATGGCGTCGTCCACGCCCGGATCGGTGTCCAGAATGACCTTCTTGCGCTTGTCGCTCACAGCGCGGGCACCTCCTTCGGATAGGTCTCAAAGGCGTCGCAGAGCAGGTCGATGAAGCCCTGCCGGTCCACCCCCATCACGGCCCTGTGCCTGCGGGGCAGCCCCGAGAAGCCGCGCAGGTCGGTGATGATGGTGCCGTCGCAGAACTCCGAGTGGGTCTCCACCTCGATGTGGGTGTCCACCCACGTAAACAGTGCGGGCGCCAGCTCGTAGGCCACGGCGCAGGGGTCGTGCAGCGGCACCCCCACGACGCCGGCCTGGTGGTAGAGCTTGAAGAAGTCCAGCAGGTCGGCCGCCAGCTGCGCCGCGACGGTCGGGATGGCGCGAAAGCGCGCGATGTCCCGCTCCTCGATGTAGGCCTGGTGGGTGACGTCGAGCCCGCACATGACCACCTGCAGGCCGCTGCCGAAGACGGCGTTGGCGGCCTCGGGGTCGACCATGATGTTGAACTCGGCCGCGGCCGACCAGTTGCCGCCCAGCACGGCGCCGCCCATGATGGTGATGTGGTCGATCTTCTCGGTCAGGTCCGGCCGCGCCAGCAGCAGCCGGCCGAGGTTGGTCAGCGGGCCCAGCGCGATCAGCGTCACCTTCTCGCGCGCCCGCTCCAGCAGCTCGACCTGCAGGTCGAAGGCCCGCCTGGGCGAGGGCTCGATGAGCTTCTCGGGGAAGACCGGGCCGTCCAGCCCGGTCTCGCCGTGCACGTTCGGCGCGGTCATCAGCGGGCGCAGCAGCGGCCCTGCGGCCCCCTGCGCCACCGGCGCGCATTTGCCCAGCGCAGTCAGCACCCGGCGCGCGTTGACAAAGGTCTTGTCCAGCGTCTGATTGCCGGCCACCGTCGTGACGGCCAGCACCTCGAGCACCTCCGGACGGGCCAGGGCCAGGATCAGCGCAATGGCGTCGTCGTGCCCGGGGTCGCAGTCGATGATGACGGGTCTTGCCACAGGCATTCCCTCCACTTCGTCGTGTTGAAAACGGTTCAGCCGCCCGAGGACTGCTTCTTCTTGCGGGTCTGCTGATAGGCGTAGGCGCTCAGCGCCAGGATGGTGCAGGCGTAGGGCATGGCCTCGATCAGCTCAAACGGGATCGAGAGCGATTGCATCGAGTTGGACAGCGCCATCGTGAAGCCGAAAAAGATCGACGAGAGCATGCTGCCCACCGGCGTGCTGCGGCCCATGGCCTGCGCCGCCAGCGCGATGAAGCCGCGCCCGGCCGTCATGTCCCTGGCGAACCAGGAGACGTAGCCCATCGACATAAAGGCGCCGCCCATGGCCGCCAGCACGCCCGAGAGCACATAGGCCAGGTACTTGACCCCCACCACGTTGATGCCCACCGAGTCGGCGGCGCCGGGGTTGAGCCCCACGCCGCGGATGCGCAGGCCCAGCGGCGTGCGGTAGAGGAAGAAGGCCAGCGCCGCCACCAGCGCAAAGGCCATGTACGTGACCACGTTCTGCCCCGAAAACACCGTGCCGACGACCGGGATGTCCCGGATGACCGGGATGGAGACCGTGGGCAGCACATAGCTCTTCTGCGAGGCCGAGGTGCCGGGGCTGCCGGTCCAGACGTACATCAGAAAGACCGTGGCGTTGGAGCCGATGACGTTGATGGCCACGCCGGCCAGCGTGGCGTCGGTCTTGAGGTGCAGCACCAGGTAGGCCAGCAGCGCGCCCAGCAGCGCACCGACCGCCAGCGCGGCCAGCAGCCCCGCCCAGGCGCCCCAGGAGGCGTTTTGGGTCATCGAGGAGACATAGACGCCTGTGAGTGCGGCAAAGAGCATGATGCCCTCCAGCCCCATGTTGAGGCAGCCGGCCTGGGACGCGATGGTGGCGCCCAGCGCCGCCAGCAGGATCGGGGTGGCCACGCGCAGGATCTGCGCCGCAAAGGCCACGTTGCCAACCGCTTCAAAAAAGGCCGACATCTAGGCCACCTCCTCTGCGACAATCGATTCCCGCGTGGCCTCTCTGACCACCATGCGGTGCCGCGTTTTGGCCAGGAAGCTCTCGGCCACCAGCAGCACGATCATGATGGCCTGGATGACCTTGACGATCTCCATCTGCACGCCGGTGCGGCGCATCATGATGTCGGCCCCGATGCGCAGGTAGGCCAGAAACAGCGCGGCCAGCGGCACGTGCCGCGGGTTGTTGCGGGCAAAGATGGCCACGATGACGCCGTCCCAGCCGTAGCCGGTCAGCGCGGCCCACTGAAAGCGCGTGAACATCGAGAGCATCTCGACGGCGCCCCCCATGCCGGCCACGACGCCCGAGAGCACCTGCGAGCCGATCACGGCAAAGGCCACGTTGAGCCCGGTGTAGCGCGTGAAGTTCATGTTGGCGCCGGCCGCCCGCACCGAAAAGCCCCAGCGCGTCTTGTACATGAACAGGTAGGCCAGCAGGCAGACCGCCGCCGCCAGCACCACGCCGCCGGTGGTCAGCCGGTATTTGGCCACCACCTTGTCCAGCACGGCGGTCTTCTCAAACAGGTAGGAGACGATGGCGCCGGCGTCCTTGTCGCGGAAGTGGTTCTTGATCACGTACATCGAGACCGAGAAGCAGACGTAGTTGAGCATCAGCGAAATGACCAGCTCCGAGGCGTTCCAGCGGTACTTGAGCAGACCCGGGATGGCGCCGATCACGCCGCCGGCCAGCCCGGCCAGCAGGATGCAGAAAAAGGGGTGCAGCCCGTCTGGCAACTTGGTGGTGATGGCGGCCACGGCGGCCACCATGCCGCCGAAGAAGAAGATGCCCTCGGCCGTCAGGTTGAACTGCTGCGCCGAAAAGCAGAGGCTGATGGCGACGCCGGTGAAGACCAGCGGCAGCATGAGCTCCAGCACGTTGAAAAAGTAGCGCGGCGTCGTGGCGGGCCCGATGAACATGTAGCGCAGCGACTCCAGCGGGGTGTCGCTGACCGCAAAGATCACCAGCGCCGTGATCGCGATGCCGATCAGGATGGCCACCAGCATGCGGATCAGCTCAAAGCGGCTGTTGATGTCGCGCGGCGCGCCCAGTCCCCCGCCCTTGCCGGCCGGGCCCCTGTGCGGGTCCCTCTGCTGCTGTGCAGAGGGGTTCAGGGCCTCGTTGCCCGCGCTTTGCCCCGACAGGTCATGATGCATGGACGGCCCCCTCCACTTCCTCGGGCGTCTGGCTCTTGACGCCCAGCATGTAGTAGCCCATCTCCTCTTCGGTCAACGCCCGCGTGTCGGCAAAGTAGGCCACGACCTTGCCGCCGTGCAGGATCACGATGCTGTCCGACAGCTCCAGCGCCTCGTTGAGGTCGGCCGTGATCAGCAGGATGGCCACCCCCGCGTCGCGCATCTCGACGATGCGGCGGCGGATGAACTCGGCCGCGCCCACGTCAATGCCGCGGGTGGGCTGGTCGGCCACCAGCAGCGTGGCCTCCTGCGACATCTCGCGGGCCACCACCACCTTCTGGATGTTGCCGCCCGACAGCATGCCCACGGTCTGGTCGGCCGAGGTGCACTTGACGGTGTAGGCCCGCGCCAGCGCCTCCATGTCCCGGTCAATGGCGCGGTCCCTGAAGAGCAGTTTGCCGGTGTAGCGCGCATCCTCCACCTTGCCGGCCAGGATGTTGAACTTGACGCTCTGGCTGCTGGCCACGCCGTAGACCATGCGGTCGGAGGGGATGTGGGCCATGCCCAGCTTGCGGGCCGCCCGGATGGGGCGGCCGAGCAGCTCGGTGCCGCGCAGCTTTGCGCTGCCGGCGCCCCCGCTGCGCAGGCCGGTGATCAGCTCCACCAGCTCGCGCTGGCCGTTGCCCTCGACCCCCGCAATGCAGAGGATCTCCCCGCGGCGCACGTCGAAGGAGACGCCGTCGATCATTTTTTTGCCCAGCTCGCTCCAGTACTCCACCCCCCGCACCGAGAGCTCCACGGCGCCCGGCGAGGCCGGCTCCTTCTCAATTTTGAGCACCACGTCCCGCCCCACCATCATGCGCGAGATGTCGCTCTTGGAGAGGCCCTCGAGCTCGTAGGTGCCCAGTGTGCGGCCGCCCCGCATGATGGTCACGCGGTTGCAGAGCGCCTTGACCTCGTCGAGCTTGTGCGAGATGAACAGGATCGTGTGCCCCGCGTCCCGCAGGTGCCGGAGCTCCTCAAACAGCTCCCTGGTCTCCTGCGAGGTCAGCACGGCGGTGGGCTCGTCGAGGATCAGGATCTCGGCGCCGCGCAGCAGCGCCTTGATGATCTCCACCCGCTGCTTGAGGCCGACCGAGATGTCGGCCACCAGCGCCGTCGGGTCCACCTCGAGGTTGTACTTCCTGCCCAGCTCCTCGGTCACGCGGCAGGCCGCCTCCCGGTCGATGAGGATGCCGCGGCGGGGCTCGTTGCCCAGCACGACGTTTTCGGCCACGGTCAGCCGGTCGACCAGCATGAAGTGCTGGTGGACCATGCCGATGCCCAGCTTGATGGCGGCGCTCGGGCTCTGGATCCGCACCGGCTCGCCCTTGACAAAAATGTCGCCCTGCTCGGGCTGCTCGAGCCCGAAGAGCACCTTCATCAGGGTGGACTTCCCGGCCCCGTTCTCGCCGCAGATGGCGTGGATCTCCCCCCGGTTGACCGAGATGCTCACGTTGTCGTTGGCCAGGATGCCGTTTTCGTACACCTTGGTCAGGTGCTCCACCCGCAGAATTTCCTCCAAAACGAACTCACCCCTCCCCGCCGGCCAGGTCGGCCGGCCCCGTGGTCGTACGCGAACTCCCGTTTTATGCTTTATTCGGCTTGATTTTTACAAAATGCAAGGCCATTATAAAGCATTTCCGCCCGGCATTGCAATGCCGCGGCGGCAAAATCAGCCCCCGCCCCCGCCCCGCCGGGAGTTTTGTGCTTTTTCCCGTGCGTAAATTGACTTGATCGGCAAAAAATGTTATGGTGTACTGTACTAGGATAGTCTCCATAAAGAGGCGGTCGGCCGGCCCTGCCGCTGGGGGCGGACCGGTCCGGCGCTCAAATCGAAGGAGAGATGCTGCGTTATGGTTATCACGATCACCACCAAGAAGTTCAACCTGACCGACGAGCTGCGGGAGCGCATCGACAAAAAGCTGCAAAAGCTCGACCGCTACTTCCACACCGACGCCGAGGCCGCGGTCAGGCTGTACACCCAGCGGGCCACCGAGGTCGCCGAGGTCACCGTGCTGCACAACGGCATGCAGTTCCGCGCAGAGGGCCGCACCGGCGAGATGTTCCACTCGGTCGAGGAGTCGGTCGAAAACCTCGAGCGCCAGCTGCGCAAGCACAAGACCCGCCTTGAAAAGCGCCTGCAGGGCGGCGCCTTCGACCACCTGCCGCCGGCCGGCGACGAGGCACCGGACGACTTTACGCTGATCAAGCAAAAGCGCTTTCAGCTCAAGCCCATGGACGCCGAGGAGGCCATTTTGCAGATGAACCTGCTCGGGCACACCTTCTTCGTCTACCGCGACGTGCAGGACGAGGGGGTCTGCGTGGTCTACCGCCGCAGGGACGGCGGCTACGGACAGATCGTCGTGGAGTAGGCGGGCACTCCCCCTTCACAGGCGCCCCCGTCGCAACGAGCGCCCCGCCAAAGCCCGGCGCCGGCGCCTCCTCAAAGACAAGTGCTCCGGCACACCAGGAGAGACAAGCGCTTTTGAACTGGCCAAAAGCGGACCTGATCCAAAAGCGGGTCCGTTTTTTGATGGCCGCCCGCAAAAGCGCCCCACACGTAAAAGTGACCCATCAAAAAACCCAGGGTGTGCACGGTGAAAAACGCCCTGTTTGGAAGGGAGACCCCATGGACCGTCTCACGCTGGTTGCCCCCTGCCTCTTCGGGCTGGAGCGCCTGATCAAAGAGGAGCTGACCGACCTCGGCTGCGAGGTGCTCGGGGCGCAGGACGGCCGGGTCCGCTTTGCCGGGACCCTCGAGACCGTCGTCATGACCAACCTCTGGCTGCGCTGCGCCGAGCGGGTGCAGCTCGAGCTGGCGCAGTTCGAGGCGCCAACCTTCGACGCGCTGTTCGAGGGCGTCAAGGCCGTCGACTGGCCGGCCTTCGCCACCGCCGACAGCGCCATTGTCGTGACCGGCTCCTCGGTCCGCTCGGCCCTCTCCAGCCTCCCGGCCTGCCAGCGCATCGTCAAAAAGGCCATCGTGGACAAGCTGGGCGCCGCCCACGGGCTGACCCGCCTGCCCGAGACCGGCCCGGCGCTGCAGGTGCAGTTCTTTTTGCTCAAGGACCGGGCCTCCATCCTGCTGGACACCAGCGGCGCGCCGCTGCACAAGCGGGGCTACCGCCTTGAATCCGGCCTTGCGCCGCTGCGCGAGACGCTGGCCGCCGCGCTGGTACGGCTGTGCCGCTACCGCGGCGGCCAGGCCTTTGCCGACCCCCTGTGCGGCTCGGGCACCCTCGCGATCGAGGCGGCCATGCGGGCCACCCGCACCGCCCCCGGCCTGCGCCGCGCCTTTTTGTTCGAGCAGTACGGCTTTTTGCCCAAGGGGCTGCTGGTGCAGGCGCGGGAGCGCGCGCGGGCCGAGCTGCGCCCGGCCGAGGCCGACATCCTGGCCTGCGACATCGACCCCGCCATGCGGACGCTGACGCTGCAAAACGCCCGCCGGGCCGGCGTGGACCACTGCATGACCGTCGCCGAGGCGCCGCTGTCGGCCTTTGCGCCGGCCGCCGCGCGGGGCACGCTGATCTGCAACCCGCCCTACGGCGAGCGCATGTCGGAGCTGCGGGCCTGCGAGGCGCTCTACCGCGAGATGGGGCAGGTCTTTGACCGGCTGCCGGGCTGGGACTACGGCATTTTGACCTCGCACGAGGAGTTTGAGCGCCACTTCGGCCGGCCGGCCGACAAAAAAAGAAAGCTCTACAACGGTATGATTCGATGCGATTTTTACCAATACTATAAACATGTGCGCCAGGCGCAGGCGCCCCGGCCGTAGCCCCCGGCGCCGCTTTGCCGGCGCAGGTGCCGGGCGCTGTACGCCAGGCGCAGAGGGCCCGTCGCCCCGCTCTGGCGGCCGCGCCGCGCCCGTCGGCCGCGGCCCTCCCGGGGCGGCAAATTCGCCCAAAAGTTCAGGAAACATTCACAATTTAGCCCCTTGACAGCTCCGGACCCCCGGGGATACAATGATTTAGCACTCTAGATAATCAAGTGCTAAATCCCTGTCAATACACTTCAGCTACAGGAGGAATCGACATGACCGTTAAGCCCCTTGCAGACAAAGTCCTGATCAAGATGCTGGAAGCCGAAGAGACCACCAAGGGTGGCATCATTCTGGCCAGCGCCGCCAAGGAGAAGCCGCAAATCGCCGAAGTGATGGCCGCCGGCCCCGGCGACACCGTCGACGGCAAGCTGGTTCCGATGAGCGTTTCGGTCGGCCAGAAGATCATCGTCTCGAAGTATGCCGGCACCGAAATCAAGGTCGACGGCGTCGACATGCTGATCGTCCGCCAGTCGGACATCCTGGCAGTTGTGGAATAACCTCAATATTGACGAGCCAAAGGAGAGAATGAAGATGGCCAAACAAATTGTATTTGGCGAAGAGGCCCGCAAGGCGCTGCAGAACGGCGTGGACAAGCTGGCCGATGTCGTCCGGATCACGCTGGGCCCCAAGGGCCGCAACGTCGTGCTCGAGCGCAAGTACGGCGCCCCCCTGATCGCCAACGACGGCGTGACCATTGCCAAGGAGATCGAGCTGGAGGACCCCTTTGAGAACATGGGCGCCCAGCTGGTCAAAGAGGTCGCCACCAAGACCAACGACGTCGCGGGCGACGGCACCACCACCGCCACGCTGCTGGCCCAGGCCATCATCCGCGAGGGCATGAAGAACGTGGCGGCCGGCGCCAACCCCATGGACCTCAAAAAGGGCATCTCGCTGGCCTCCGAGGCCGCGGTCGAGTCCATCCGCAAGGCCTCCTCGCCGGTCAGCGGCTCGGGCGACATCGCCCGCGTGGCCACCATCTCGGCCGGCGACGCCGTGATCGGCCAGCTGATCGCCGACGCGATGGAGAAGGTGACGGCCGACGGCGTCATCACGGTCGAGGAGAGCCGCACCGCCGAGACCTTCTGCGAAATGGTGGAGGGCATGCAGTTTGACCGGGGCTACATCTCGCCCTACATGGTCACCGACCCCGACAAGATGGAGGCCGTGATCGACGACGCCCTCATCCTGATCACCGACAAGAAGATCTCCTCGATCCAGGAGATCCTGCCGCTGCTCGAGCAGGTCGTGCAGTCGGGCCGCAAGCTGGTCATCATCGCCGAGGACGTGGAGGGCGAGGCCCTGACCACGCTGCTGCTCAACCGCCTGCGCGGCACCTTCACCTGCGTCTGCGTCAAGGCCCCCGGCTTTGGCGACCGCCGCAAGGAGATGCTGCAGGACATTGCCATCCTCACGGGCGGCGAGGTCATCTCGGAGGACCTTGGTCTTCAGCTCAAGGACACCATGCTGGATCAGCTCGGCCGCGCCGCGCAAGTCAAGGTCTCCAAGGAGAACACCATCATCGTGGACGGCGCCGGCCAAAGCGACGCCATCCAGGCCCGCATCAAGCAGATCCGCAGCACGCTCGAAGTCACCACCAGCGAGTTTGACAAGGAGAAGCTGCAGGAACGCCTGGCCAAGCTGGCCGGCGGCGTGGCCATCCTGCGCGTGGGCGCCGCGACCGAGACCGAGATGAAGGACAAGAAGCTGCGCATCGAAGACGCGCTGGCCGCCACCAAGGCCGCCGTGGAAGAGGGCCTCGTGGCCGGCGGCGGAACCGCCTTTGTCGAGGCGCTGCCCGCCATCGACGCGCTGCTCAAGGACAAGGCGGGCGACATCAAGACCGGCATTGCGATCGTCCGCAAGGCGCTCGAGGAGCCGCTGCGCCAGATCGCCGCCAACGCCGGCCTCGAGGGCTCGGTCATCCTGCAGAACGTGCTGGCCCGCGGCGAGAAGAACTACGGCTTTGACGCCTACACCGAGCAGTATGTCAACATGGTCGAGGCCGGCATCGTCGACCCGGCCAAGGTCGCCCGCTCGGCGCTGGAGAACGCCTCCTCGGTCGCCGGCATGGTGCTGACCACCGAGAGCGTCGTGGCCGACAAGCCCGATCCCAAGGCCGATGCCGCCGCGGCGGCGGCCGCTGCCGCCGGCATGGGTGGAAACATGTATTAAACAGGCGTCGCCCACCGGGCGCGCCAGGGGACATGGCATTCAAAAAAGCGGGCGTAGCGCCCGCTTTTTTGTGTCTTGCGTCTGTCGGCCCCCGGGGTACGCCTGCACCCTTGCCGCCGGCATGGGTGGAAACATGTGTTAAACAGGCGCCGCCCACCGGGTGCGCCAGGGGACATGGCATTCAAAAAAGCGGGCGTAGCGCCCGCTTTTTTTGTGTCTTGCGTCTGTCGGCCCCCGGGGTACGTCTGCACCCTTGTCGCCGGCATGAGGGCCGGATGACCGCCAGGCCCGTGCGCCCGGACCGCTGGCGTGAGGCCGGAGCGTGAGGCTTTTTGAAAAGCGCCCTGCAGCCGGCCGCACCGCCAGTCCGGTTTGCCCATCGCTCCCCGGCGGGGAGCCATCCCAGGGCCGCGATCAGCGCGGCTCCTTTTTCCCAATTTCAATCCACTCCCTCCGTTAAGGGGGCGACATGCCTCGGTCCAAATTAACTGTATTAATATCCGATTTCAATCCACGCCCCCCGTGCGGGGAGCGACCCGCGACGAAAAGCACATCTGCCCCCTCCAGTTTATTTCAATCCCCGCACCCCGCGTGGGGTGCTACCGTTTAGGAAAACGCGCACAGTTTATCAGCGTAACGTTTCAATCCCCGTACTCCGCGTGGGGTGCGACCGCTGATAACAATATCTCCTGCGAGACTGGTTGTGTTTCAATCCACGCTCCCTATGTGGGGAGCGACCTCGTCGCCCTTCTCCCCATCATCAACGTACCGCCGATTTCAATCCACGCTCCCCGTGTGAGCGACGTCCGCCCCGGGCATCCTACAGGGGACGCCCCAGCAATTCTAATCCCCGCACCCCGCGCGGGGTGCGACCGCCCAGCAGGGGGTGGGCCGCCTTCTGGCCGCGTTTCAATCCACGCGCCCAGCGTGAGGGCGTGTGCGCCAGGGCTGGACCCATGCGCCCGCGCCGGTGCACCGCCGCCTTGCGACGCGCGGCATATTGGCCTTTTTTAACCCCGTGTGCCGGCACCGCAGCTCGGTTTGCACATCCAGCGCAGGGCTTGTGCACCAGGGCCACACCCACACGCCTTCTGGCCGCGTTTCAATTCACGCGCCCAGCGTGGGGCGTGTGCGTCAGGGCTGGACCCATGCGCCCGCGCCGCCGGCTCGCCGACTGCGTCCGGCCCCTCTCTGCACTGCTGAGCTCGGACCCATGCGCCCACGTGCGCCCCTGCCGCCGCGCGGCGCTACCGCGGCCGCGGTCCCATCTCCAGCAGTGTGCTGATGCGCTCGCGGATCCGAATCTGATCCTCCCTGGACAGCCTGCGGTAGCGCGTGATCAGCTCGGCCTCGGTCGGTGTAAAGGGCGCCGGCCCGTAAGGGTTGCGCAGGTCGGTCAGCCCAAGCAGGTAGTCGACGCTGCAGGAGAAGATGTCGGCCATGCGCACCAGCGTCTGCAGGCTGGGCTGGGTGTGCCCCTTTTCATACTTCGAAATCGCGCTCGGCTTCAGGTTCAGCAGCGCGGCAAGCTGCCCCTGCGTCATGTCACACGCCTCCCGCAGTGCGTATAGACGACCCTTGATGTCCAAACAGGACCCCCCTATTTCTAAACCGGATATCTGCAAGCATACCGCGCAACCGACCTTTGGCGATTATTCTGGTCTAATCCAGAATTTTTGCTGTTGATATTATCCTATCCAGACTGTATACTTGTCTAGATCAGGAATTTCCATGCCCTCCCCAGAGGCCTCCCCGCGCCGCTGTCCGCAGGTCGGAGAGCGGCGCGGGGACGTTTATCCCCTACGCCGCCGGCCGCCGGGTTGACAGCCCGCAAAATTGTGGTATACTATGGGTTCCTTCCGCCGTGGGAGGAATTCGCCGCCCTTGCCATTTTTAATGATTCATATGTAAGGAGAACCTGTCATGCTGACCTATGAGCGGGTCAAGAACGACCCCGCCGTCAACACCTATATCATCCAGGCCGACGAGGCCCTGCTGGCCCTCGGCTTTACCGAACACAGCCTTGCGCACGTCACCCGCACGGCCGAGACCGCCCACTATATCCTGACCGCCCTCGGCCACCCGGCGCGGGAGGCCGAGCTGGCCCAGATCGCCGGCTACCTGCACGACATCGGCAACCTGGTCAACCGCGTGGGCCATGCCCAGAGCGGCGCGCTGATGGCGCTGCCCATCCTCGAGCGGCTAGACGCCACGGCCGAGGAGGCCGCCGCCATCGTCAACGCCATCGGCAACCACGACGAGGGCGCGGCCGCCGCGACCACCCCCATCGCGGCCGCCCTGATCCTCGGCGACAAGGCCGACGTCCGCCGCAGCCGCGTGCGCAACAAGGACAAGGTCACCTTCGACATCCACGACCGCGTCAACTACTCGGCCAAGCGCGCCTCGGTCAAAATCAACGAGGAGAAGACCTTAATCAAGCTCAAGCTGACCGTCGACACGCGCTACTGCAGCATCATGGACTACTTTGAGATCTTCCTCGGCCGGATGCTGCTCTGCCGCAAGGCGGCCGAGCGCCTGGACCTGCAGTTCAAGCTGATCATCAACGAGCAGCAGCTGGTGTAGCCCTCGGCGCAGGCAGAAACTTCCTGCGCCGATTTCTTTACTTTTGGCAAAATTCCACGTAAAATGAAGAACAAGGTACAGCCGGGCCCGCACGGTCGGGTCCGGCTGTTTTGATTTTCGGGGGGCACAGCGCCCCCCACACCCGAAAGGCGAAGTGACCCCATGAGCATGCAAAACACCCCTCAAAAGCCGGCCGCAGGGCGGCTTTTGCCCCTGCTGACCGCGCTGGCCATGCTGCTCTGCACGCCGCCGCTGGCCTCGGGCGCGCAGGGCGCGCGCATCGGCGAGACCCGCTACGGCACCACCCGCGAAATCGCGCCCGAGACCGATCTCGTGGTCGAGGTGCTGCAGGCGGGCGACGCCCGCCAGGCGGTCCAGTACATCCACTACCGGCCGGGCGGCGCGGTGCGCCCCGCGGTGGTCTACGGCAATCGGCTCTACGGGCGCTCGACCGCCGCCAAGCTCAGCGGCCTGCAAAACGAGAGCGGCCACCACGCCATGGCCGTCCTCAACGGCGACTTCTTCTCGAGCACCACCGGCCTGCCGCTGGGCATCGTCATCACCGAGGGCATCCTGCGCAGCAGCGGACAGGGGCAAAACGCCGTCGGCTTTTTCGAGGACGGCTCGGCCGTGATCGGCCTGCCGACGCTGGACATGGCGCTCTGCTCCCCCGCGGGCGACCTGCCCGACATCACGGTGCACCACCTCAACAAGCTGCGCACGGCGGCGGGCGGCGTCTACCTGCTGACCGGCGACTTCTCCGAGCAGACCCGCAACAGCCGGCCGGGCAAAGACGTGATCCTGCGGGTGCTCGAGGGGGCCCCGCGCATCGGCCCCGAGGCCTCGGTGCAGCTGCAGGTGGAGGACATCATCGAGACCGACATCTCGATGGCCATCCCCGAGGGCACGATGGTGCTGACGGCCGACGCCGACAGCGCCTTTTCGCACCTGCTCGAGCCCCTGTCGGTCGGCGACCTGCTGGAGCTGACCATCCGGCCGCAGGACGACCGCTGGAGCCGGGTGACCGAGGCGGTGGGCGCCGGCGACCTGCTGGTCGAGGAGGGCCGGCCGGCCACCTTCTTCAGCGACACCGCCATCGCCGGCACCAACCCGCGCACCGCCTTCGGCATCAGGGCCGACGGCAGCCTGATCTTCTACACGCTCGACGGGCGCAGGGCCTCCCACAGCGCCGGCGCCACGCTGGCCGCGCTCGCGGACGAGCTGGCCGCGCTGGGCTGCGAGACCGCCGTCAACCTCGACGGCGGCGGCTCCACCACGCTGCTCGCACAGGCCCCCGGCACCCCCGAGGCCACGCTGGTCAACCGGCCGTCGGACGGCAGCCTGCGCAGCTGCGCCAACTTCATCATGCTGGTCAACACCGCTGCACCCGGCCAGGCGGCCGAGCGGCTGCACATCTCTCCCTACGACGCGCTGGTGCTGACCGGCGCGAGCATCCCGCTCTCGGCCACCGCCACCGACCGCAACTACCACACGCTGGCGGTGCCCGCCGGCCTCTCCTTTTCGGTGGAGGGGGGCCAAGTGGACGGCGCCGGCCGCATGCGGGCGCCGGACAGCGCCGGCGAGGCCCTGATCCGGGTCGAGGGCGGCGGCGCCTTTGGCGAGGCGCCGGTCCGCTTCATTGAGACGCCCGACGCCCTCGATCTGCTGCTGCCCTCGGGCGAGGCCGTGTCGGCCATCCACCTGGCCAAGGGCGAGACCCTGCAGCTGACCCCCTACGCCACCTTCGGCGGCCGGGAGGTGCTGCTGTCAAACGACGCACTGCACTGGTCGGTCGAGGGCGCGGCCGCCACCGTCTCGGAGACGGGGCTGCTGACCGCGTCGGACAGCTCGGGCACCACCGGCGAGCTGTGCGTCTCGGCCGGGGCGCTGCAGCTGCAGATCCCGCTGCAAAACGGCGAGAGCGCCTACCAGGTCGAGGACTTTGAGGCCTTCGACAACGCCTTTGTCCGGGAGGCGGCGCCCGATGCACCGGAGGCCGAGCCAGTCTCCTCCGGCCCCGCGACCGACCTGAACGAGGTGCGCTGCGGCGCGGCCGCGCTGGCCGTGCAGTACGAGACGACCTCGGACGCCGACGGGCTGCCGCTGCCGGTTGTGCTGGCGGCCAGGGAGCCCTACGCGCTCCGGAACGCGCCCGACTTCCTGCACCTCTTTGTGTCGCGGGACGCCCCCGACCTGTTGCTGCGCTTTGCCGACGCGCAGGGCGCAGAGCTGACCTCCCCGGTGGTCCGCGCCGAGGGCGAGGACCGGCTGCTGCCGGCCACGGCGCTGCGCCCGCAGGGCGCGGTGTCGCTGACCGGGGTGGTCATCGCCCCGACCGCCGAACAGCCGCTCTCGGGCCGCTTTGTGTTGGATCAGATCACGGCCGGATTCGGGGAGCCCGCATCCGACCTGACACCGCCCGAGGTGGGCTACTTTGAGGCGCAGGAGCGCTTCCTGCCGGCCGCCGGCGAAGAGCATCCGCTGCCCGACGGCTACGACCTCTCGGCCACCGTGGCCGACGACACCGGCGCGCCGGTCGAGGCCCTCACGCTGACGCTGGACGGGCAGCCCATCCCCTTTGACTACCGCCGCGCCACGCTGCGGCTGACCGCCCTCCTCCCGCAGCCCGAACCCGGGCTGCACCGACTGACCATTCTGGCCCGCGACGCCTTTGGCAACCTCGGGCGCGGCACGCTGGAGCTGTGGGTCGAGGCGCAGGAAGGGGCCGAGCCCCGCTTTGCCGACCTGCAGGGCCACTGGGCCGAGGACTACGTCGCCTACCTCGCCGACAAGCACATCGTCGAGGGCGAGTCGGCCGAGGGCGGCCTCTTCCACTACCACCCCGACCGCAGCCTGACCCGGGCCGAGTTCTGCACCATCCTGACCCGCTACCTCGGCCTCGACACCGACCTGTACGCGCAGACCGCGCTGCCCTTTGAGGACGGCGGGCAGATTGCCGACTGGGCCCTGCCCTACATCCGGGCAATCTACGCCAGGGGGCTGATCAACGGGCGGGACCTCGGCGGCGGCCACGTGGCCTTCGACCCGGCCGCCCCCATCACGCGCGCCGAGATGATGACCATCCTCGGCAAGACGCTGCCCAAGGGCTATCCGCAGCCGGCGCTGGCCTTCACCGACGGCGAGCAGGTGCCGGCCTGGGCGGCCCCCTATGTCAGCCTGCTGACCGGCATCGGCATCGTGGGCGGCTACCCCGACGGCAGCATCGGCGCCTCGGGGCTGGTGCTGCGCAGCGAGGCGGCCAAGGTGCTGGCCTGCACGTATTAGCGGTCTGTCCGTTCGCGAGGACTTTTGCGGGTGCTCGCCCCATGGGGCGAGCACCCGCTTTGTCGGTGGCCCCTTGGGCGTGCCCGGGATGAGTATCGGCTCGACCGACAGGCCCTTGAGTTGGGCGGGCCACCCGAGGCTGACGTCCGGCTTGCCCGATGGCCCCCAAGGATGGGCCGGCACCAGATAAAGCGTCGCCTTACTCGCCGTTTTTCCCTGGATGCGCGGCTTGCGCCGCGACACCCCCAGCAAACGGGCCAAGGCTTTGGCCCAAATGGGCACCCGCCACAGGGCGGGATGCCCTGTCGGTGCCGCTCAAATAAGCGCGCTTATTTGAGCGACGGCTTCACGGACCCCCGGCGCCGCCAACGTACAACAGGCCCCAAGGAGCCTTGGGGCCTGTTGCTATTGACAGAGAAACGCGTGGAAAAATCAGTTGTCTGAGCACCCGAAGGGTGCGGGTCCTGATTTTTCCACGCGTCTCCATCCGATCCGCTTCGCGTCTGGAAGTGGGGACGTGCCGCCCGGGGCAGGCCCCTTGCGCATGGGCCCCTACCCAAATAAAACTGGATTTGTCGCTCCTATTGAGCGGCAAGACCTGCTCCGGGGACTATCCGACGGCGCATGCGCCCTTCCCGGAACCCCCGGGGCCCCGACCCCTGTCTTACGGGGTTCCGGCCCCCGACTGCTCCAGCATGGCCTGCTTGGTCTCCCAGAGCTTTCTCGACAGGTCGACATAGTAGCGGTGGGGGTTTTCAAAGCGCTTGACCTCGTCCCAGAGCGTGTCCTGCGAGGCGGCGCAGTGGGCGCGGATCTCCTCGAGCGCCGGCAGGTCGTAGCACAGCTTCCCCCGCTTGAAAACCTGCACCAACAGCTCCCTGGCCTCGAAGTTGGAGACCCGCTTTCTCTTCCAGGGGTACTCGGGGTCAAACAGCAGATAGGGCTTTTTGTCGTTGATGCGCTCGTCGTGGACGCAGAGCACGTCGGCGATGGCCTTGCCGTTGCGCCGGTCAAACAGCCGGTAGGGGCGCTTGAAGTGGGGGGTGGTGATCTTGCTCACGTTTTCGCTCACCTTGATCTTGGGGATGATCTCGCCCTCCTCCTCCACGGCCACCAGCTTGTACACGCCGCCCAGCACCGGCTCGTTTCGGGCCGTGATCAGGCGCTCGCCCACGCCGAAGTTGTCCACCGCGGCGCCCTGCAGGATGGTGTCCCTGATGATGTACTCGTCGAGCGAGTTGGAGGCCGTGATTTTGCAGTCGTTGAGCCCGGCCTCGTCCAGCATCCGGCGCGCCTGCTTGGAGAGGTAGGCGATGTCGCCCGAGTCGATGCGGATGCCCTTTGGGCGAAAGCCCCGCGGCAGGACCTCCTCCTGAAAGGCGCGGATGGCGTTGGGCAGGCCGCTCTCGAGCACGTTGTAGGTGTCCACCAGCAGTGTGGCGCTGTCTGGGTACTGGCGGGCGTAGGTGCGAAAGGCCTCGAGCTCCGAGTCGAACATCTGGACCCAGGCGTGGGACATGGTGCCCAGCGCCGGCACGCCGAACAGCTTCTCGGCCAGCGTGCAGGCCGAGCCGATGCAGCCCGCGATATAGGCCGCCCTGGCCCCGTAGATGGCGCTGGAATAGCCCTGCGCCCGCCGCGAGCCAAACTCCATGACCGTGCGCCCCCCGGCCGCGCGCACGATGCGGCTGGCCTTGGTGGCGATCAGCGTCTGGTGGTTGATGGTCAGCAGCAGCATGGTCTCGAGCAGGTGGGTCTGGATGGCCGGCCCGCGCACCGTCACGAGCGGCTCGTTCGGGAAGACCGCGGTCCCCTCCGGCACCGCCCACACGTCGCAGCAAAAGCGAAAGTCGGCCAGGTAGCGCAAAAAGCCCTCGTCAAAAATGCCCTTGGCGCGCAAAAAGGCGATGTCCTGCTCGGTGAAGCGCAGCGCCTGCAGGTAGCGGACCGCCTGCTCCAGCCCCGCGGCGATGCAGTAGCCCCCCTTTTCGGGCAGCGAGCGGAAGTAGAGATCAAAATAGGTGATGCGCTCCCCGAGCCCGTTTGCATAGTAGGCGTTGCCCATCGTCAGCTCGTAGAAGTCGCACAGCAGACTCAGGTTGAGATCGGGGTGTTCCTCGTTTGGCACAGCCATGACGCGTAATCCTCCCAAAGTGGAGGCGCCGCCAGGGCGGCGCTCCCGTGGTTTTATTGTTGTCCTTTGCTTCTATTCAGGCAGCAGCGTGAGGTAGACGCCGCCGCCAAAGCGCTCAATCGATGCGGCCATGCGGCCGGCCGGGTCAAAAAAGGCGTCGCGCTCGCGGTCGTAGGTCACCGGGACCGCCTGCGAGAGGTCCCGCATCAGCAAAAAGGCGTCGTAGGCCTGCAGGTCGGTGTATTCGCCGTAGATGGCCCCCTGCCGCAGCGGCGTCACGTAGGGGACCCCGAGGTCCCGGCAGTGCGCCCGCAGCGCGCCGGTCAGCGCCCAGCGGCTCTCGGTCACGCCGTGCAGGTGCTCGTGCCACTCGTAGTTCTGGTCGGCCAGGTAGGTGGGCATCAGGCCCAGCACCCCCACCTGCCCCGCGCCCGCAACCTGCGGCAACGCCGCGGCGATGGCCGCCACGGCCTGCGCGTCGTCTCGCGCGGTCTGCCGGTAGTCGCTGATCTCCGAGAGCGAGGCGGTCAAAAAGAGCAGCGCCACCAGCGCCGTGCCGCATCGCCTTGCCGGTTCGGCCGGCAGCAGGCGCAGCGCCGCGTCGCCCAGCAGCGCCAGCCCCGGCAGGCAGCAGCCCAGCGCGCGCAGCCCCACCCAGGGGTTTTGCACCACCAGAAAGGGGGCCATCGGCGCCAGCGTCAGCAGCAGCGCCGCGGGGAGCAGCGCGAACCCGGGCCGCTGTGGCGGACGGCCGCCCAGCAGGGCCAGTATCAGCAGCGGCACGGCCAGCAGCGGATAGAGCGGGTGGCGCCCCAGCAGGGGCAGCCCGCGCAGAAGGCCGCGCAGCGTCAGCAGCGGCACGGCTTTGAAGACCTGCCCCACCTGCCGCAGCAGCTCGGGCAGAAAGACCGAAAAGTAGGCCTGCCGGTCGGCACCGATCGGCAGGTAGAGGGCCCCGCGGCCGCCGTACAGAGCGCTGGGCCCCATCGCGGCGCAGAAGGCGCCGTACAGCGCATAGCAGGCGATCGGCAGCGCGACCGACAGCAGCCGCCCGGACCGCCGCTCCCCCCAAAACAGGCCGATCAGCGCCATCAGCGCGGCGGCCAGCACAAAGCACTGCTCGTAAAACCCCAGCGTGAGCAGGCAGCAGAGCGCCGCCGGCGCCAGCAGCCAGGGGCGCCTGCGCTCACCCTGCAGCGCGTGCAGCGTCAGCCACCCGCAGAGACCGGCCAGCAGCAGGCCGGGCAGGATGCGCGTGGAGGCCGAGAGCCAGTAAGTGGCCTCGAGGTTGGCCGGCAGCAGCAGGTAGATCAGCGCAAAGGCCCGGCCGGTGCCGAACAGCGCCTCAAACAGCCTGGCAAACACATAGGCCGACAGCGTGAACAGGCCGGCCGTCAGCAGCGTCGCGAGGTGCAGCCTTGGCCAGAAGCGAGACCAGAGGGCGATGTCCAGCAGCCCGGCCAGCGGTCTGGCCGCCAGCAGCCCGAGCCGCGAGACGGCATCGCCGAGGCCGCCCATGAGGTTGGCGTAGTTGAAGTACTGGATCGAGTCGTCCAGCAGCGGCTCATAGCGGGGGCCACAGGCCCAAAACCGCAGCAGCGCCAGGCCGAACAGGGCCGGCCAGTACAGCTGCGGAATGCGCGTTCGCCGTCCGTTCAAGCTCTGTGGTCACCCCTTCGCTTTGGCGCAAATCCAGCTTATCATACCGCACGCAGGCCAAAAAGGCAAGGCGGGGGATGGGTCCGGGGGTCGCCCCCACCCAGGTACAGGGGTGGGGGCGGTACAGAACGTGCCTGGTGTTACCGCATCGGGTAGCCGGTCTGCGCTGTCCGCAGGCCCAGTTTCCATCCTCGCATCCCGCGTGGGGTGCGACCGCTGCATGGATGGCAGCACGTGCCCGTATATACCGTTTCAATTCGCGCATCCCGCGTAGGGTACGACACGGCATAGATGGATGTCTTGCCGGCCGTAGTGGATTTCAATCCACGCACCCCGCGTGGGGTGCGACGCGGGCGTCCTCTCCGGGGCCATCGCGAGAAAGTTATTTCAATCCGCGCACCCCGCATGGGGTGCGACCCGAACCCAGACAAACAGCGTCAGCGTCTGCCGTGCCCTCAATCTCCGCCCCTGTGAGGCGGGGGAGCTGCGCCGGCCGCGCGGCGGACAGGGGCAAGCCTCACGGAAGTATATTTATGCATGCATAGCTTCGGCTGCCCCACCCCCCTATCGAACAGGAATCGGCCCCGCAAAGGCGCCGCCGGCCTTGCAGACGAAAATCCCACCCGCCTACCCCAGTCCAAAGTGTGCGGCCAGCGCCGCAAGGGCCTCCTCGCGGGTGTCGGCTGCGGCATCCTCTCTGACCAGCGTAAAAAAGCCGCTGTTCTTCCAGCCGTCATAGACGTCCTGGCTGTTGACGGCGGCCAGGCAGGCCCTGAAATTCCGCATGGTCTTTTCGGGGTCCTTGGCCCGCCGGATCTGCGCGAGCAAAAACTGCTTGTCGGAGTCCTCGCGCTCGAAAAAACAGTCCACCGACATCGCCTGCGGCGAGAGCAGAATGGCGACCTGGCGATACCCCGCGATCTCCCGCAGCAGGTCGGCGGGGAGATTGGTGTCGACGATCACCTTCTGATGGGCCGAGAGGCGGATCAGCTCCGCGACCTCAAAGCCGGCCATCTCGCGCGAGGTGCCCTCGATCCAGGCGGCATAGGCCTCGGGCGTCCTGTTCAGGAAGGCCTGCCAGTCGCCATGGGTCTTGAAATAGGTCATGTTCGGCTGCTCTTCCGGCGTCGCGACCTGCATAAACGCATCGGCACCGTAGTTTTCCCCGCAGTGCAGCAGGCCATACCGCTCGGCCAGCAGCGCACACATGGTGGACTTCCCGGCGTAGGCGGTGCCGTTGATGAAGTACACGTTTTTCAAATAGTGCCTGAGGATGTTGCCCCTGATCTCCACCGCGTGACTCCCCTTCTCTGTTCCCAACCTCAAAAGCTGCCGCCGCCCTTTTGAGCATCGCCGCAGCACGCCGCTGCCCGAAAACCCGCCGGGTGCCGCTACGCCTTCGCTACAGCTTGCCGCTGATCGGCCGGGGCTCCACGCCCTGCGGGATGGGGCAGACATAGCCGCAAGGGCCCACCCGCTCCTCGAGCTCCCGCCGGGCCGCCTGCCGCAGTTCGGGGTTTTCAAACAGGTCGATGACGGCGCCGGCCATGACCTCGGCGGCGTAGAGCATGCCCTTGTGCGCCACCGAAGAGCAGCCCTGCGCCACGGTCTGCCAGGAGTGGCCGGGCGTCTCGGTGGCCTGGGTCACGGCGTTGATCTGCGCGGTCGGCGTGATCCAGCTGACGTCCCCGACGTCGGTGGAGCCCATCATCACGGCGTTCGAGGCAAAGTAGGGCACCAAAAAGTCGCCAAGCGCCTTGCCGGCGTTCTTTTTGAAGCAGTCGACCACGGCGGGGCCGCCCTCGCTGCCGTACTTGGCGATGTTGTCCTTTTTGCCGGGCGCCGTGCGGTTGTACTGCTCGGCCAGGTCCCACTCCTCCTGCGTGTAGTCGGGCAGCGGGACCGCCTGCATGTTCTCGTACAGCACCCGCTCCAGCGTGTTGTTCTGGATCAGGTTGGAGCAGGCCTTGACAAACTTGACCTCGAGCTCGGTCTGGGTCATCAGTGCGGCACCCCTGGCGATGTCGGTCACCCAGTTGAACACCTGCCCGGCCTGCCCGTTGCTCGGCGCGCGGCAGAGGTAGAGCACCTCGGCCTCGGGCTGCACCACGTTGGGGGAGAGCCCGCCGGCGTTGGTGATGGCGTAGTGGACGCGGGCCTCGGGGATGATGTGCTCGCGCATGAACTGCACGCCGATGTTGAGCAGCTCCACGGCGTCGAGCGCCGAGCGGCCGTTGTAGGGGTCGGCGGCCGCATGGGCCGAAACCCCTTTGAACCGGTAGGCCACCTGGATGTTGGCCAGCGAGCTGCCCGAGCTGACCATGTTGAGGGAGCCCGGGTGCCAGGTCACGGCGGCCTCCAGCCCGTTGAAGATGCCCTCGCGCGCCATGAAGGCCTTGCCCGAGCCGCCCTCCTCGCCGGGACAGCCGTAAAAGATCACCGTCCCCGGTCCCCCGCTGCGCTCAAGGTACTCGGCCACCGCGATTGCGGCGCCCAGCGCGCCGGCGCCCAGCAGGTTGTGGCCGCAGCCGTGCCCCGGGGCGCCCGGCTCGAGCGGCTCCTTGCCGGTCAGGCCGGACCTCTGGCTGAGCCCGAACAGCGCGTCGTACTCGCCCAGCAGCCCGATGACCGGCTCCCCGCTGCCAAAGCGCGCGCAAAAGGCGGTGCGCACCCCGCAGACGCCGGTCTGCACCTCAAAGCCGGCCTGCCGCAGCACGCGGCAGAGCGCCTCCACCGAGCGGTCCTCGACAAAGGCGGTCTCGGCATAGCCCCAGATCTCGTCGCTCAGCCCGGTCAGCAGATCGGCGCGGCTGTAAATGGTCTCGTGCACCCTTGACTTTGGCATGGCATACTCCCTCCCGGCCTGTGGCCGCAGCGTACTTGTGTAAAAAAAGGCCCTGTGCGCCATTCGGCGCACAGGGCCTGAGGCGCGGGGGGCAAACCCCTCGCCCCGCGGGAGGCCCGCTCGCAGGTCTCCCGCCGGTCTTTCATGTTGTCCAAGGAGGGCCCTTACGCGCCGAAGGTCTCCTGGATGGCCTTGGCCATGCGGTCCATCAGCTCCACGATCAGGGACTTCGGGCAGGCCAGGTTGATGCGCTCGAAGCCGACGCCCTCGGGCCCGAAGATGTAGCCCTCGTCCAGCGCGACCTTGGCCTGCTTGCGCATACAGGCTTCGAGCTTGTCTTTGTCGGAACAGATCTTGTTGAAGTCGATCCAGCAGAGGTAGGTGCCCTCGAGGTCGGCCACGATGGCCTTGTCGCCCCAGGTCTTGGCGCAGAAGTCCTTGATGTACTTGTAGTTCTCGTAAATGTAGGCCAGGCAGGCCTCGAGCCAGTCCTCGCCCTCGTTCCAGGCGGTGCGGGCGGCCACCGGCGCAAAGTAGTTGGGGCTGGTGATGCCGTAGCGGAGCTGGATCGCGTCGAACTTGGCGCGCACGCCCTCGTCGGGGATCATGATGCAGGAGAGCTGCAGGCCGGCCAGGTTGAAGCTCTTGGAGGGGGCGTGCAGCACAGCGCAGTTCTTGGCGTACTCCTCGCCGAGACGGGCGTAGACAAAGTGCTCGTGGCCCGGCATGATGAGGTCGTAGTGGATCTCGTCGGAGATCATGAAGACGTTGTGTTTCAGGCAGATGTCGCCGATCTTGCGCAGCTCCTCCTCGGTGAAGACGCGGCCCACCGGGTTGTGGGGGTTGCTCATGACAAAGGCGGTGCACTTGGGCGAGGAGGCCTTCCGCTCGAGCTCTTCAAAGTCGATGGAGTAGGCGCCGTCCTTGTAAATCAGCGGGGCGTTGTGCACGGTGCGGTGCTGCTTCTCGATCGAGTTGGTGAAGGGGTAGTAGACCGGGCGCTGGATCAGGATCTCGTCGCCCTCCTCGGTCATGGCCAGCAGCAGCAGGTTGATGGCCGGGACCACGCCGGGCGTGTAGCGGAACCACTCCTGCTTGGCGTCCCAGTTGTGGCGGCGCTTGACCCAGCCCAGGTAGGCCGCAAAGAAGGCGGGATCCAGGCCGGTGTAGCCGATTCTGCCGTGCTGCGCGGCCTCGACCAGCGCATCCACAACGGGGGGGGGCACCTGGAAGTCCATGTCCGCCACCCAGAAGGACAGCAGGTCGGGGGCGCCGAACAGGTTCTCCAGCATAAAGGGTTCCCACTTGGCCTGCCCGCGGCCGGCTCTGCTGACGACCTCGTCAAAATTGTACTTCATGATTGTCCACATCTCCTTTTTCTTCTGTTGTTGTCTTGCTGGCCTTGGCGCAAAAAAGCGGCGCCCGCAGGGCGTCACTCGGCCGCAATCATCTCGATTTCCACCATCGCGTCGCGCGGCAGGCGGGCCACCTCCACCGCCGCACGGGCGGGGAAGGGCTGGGCAAAGTAGCTGGCATACACCTCGTTCATGGCCGCAAAGTTGTTCATATCCTTTAAAAACACCGTGGTCTTCACCACATTGGCGAGCGACAGGCCGGCCGACTCCAGAATGGCCCTGCAATTCTCGATCGACTGCTTGGTCTGCTCCGAAATGCCCTGCGGAAAATTGCCGGTTGCGGGATCAATCGGAAGCTGCCCCGAAACAAAGACCAGTCCGGCCGCCCGGACCCCCTGCGAATAGGGGCCGATGGCGGCGGGCGCCTGCGCTGAAACTACTGGCTCTTTCATAACCGTACTCCTTTCTCTCCGACCACGCGGGCTGTTTTACCCAAAATTAGGGCTTGTAATATTTTATAGTTTACCACTTGGCGCCAGCCAAGACAAGCCGCATTTTAAGAATTTTGGCCACCTTGGGCGCTCAGCCGCCGACGCTGCCGCCGACCCCCGCCCGCTCGGCCCGCTCGAAAATGCGCCGCGCCGTCACGACGTCCATCACGCCCGAGCCGACGCCCTTGTAAACCGTGATGTCCTGCGCCGAGGCGCGCCCGCAGAGCCCGGCGATCAGGTGCCCCATCTCGAGGTCGAGGCGCTTGCCCTCGAGCAGGCCGCGGGCCCTGGGCTTCAGGATGTCCCCCGATTCGCTGAGCACGCCGTGCACCGTGTCGAAGACCAGCAGGTCGCAGCCGGCCACCAGTGCCTCGGGCAGCTCCTGCATCTCGGGCGTATAGCTGCCGATGGCGTTGACATGCGTGCCCGGCCCCACCGCCTCCGCAGAGAAGAGCGGCTGCCTGGCGGTGGTCACGGTGGTGACGATCTGCGCCCCGCTGACCGCCGCCTCGGCCGAGGCGGCCGGGACCACCAGCAGTCCCCTACGGGTGCGCTGTGCGGCAAAGTCGACCCTTTTGGCCTCGTCGAGGTCGTACACCCGCACCTCTTCCAGCGTCGGCGCGGCCTCCAGCAGCGCGTCGAACTGGCAGGGGCCCTGCCCGCCGAGGCCGATCAGCGCGGCGGTCCTCGCCCCCTTGACGGCCAGCAGCTCGGTGGCCAGGCCGGCCGCCGCCGCCGTGCGCAGCTGGGTGAGGTAGGTGCCGTCCATCAGGCAGACGACCTCGCCGCTGCCCGGGTCCAGCAGGACCATGGTGGCCGGCGTCACCGGCCGGCCCTGCGCCGGGTTGTGCGGAAAGAAGCCGACGATCTTGACGCCCAGCGCGCCGGCCTCCTCGGCGATGGCCGGCATGAAGAGCACCTGCGCCTCCTGCCCGCTGACGTCCACGCTGCTGCGCAGCGGCACGGCGGCGCCGCCGGCCGTGTAGATGCGAAAGGCCTCGCGCTGCGCGTCAAAGGCGTCCCGCATCGAAAAGACCTGCCGCATGTCCTGTGTGGTCAGAATTCTCATGACCCATTCCCCCTTGTGCGTTTTGTATGAATACTTTTGGTGAATATTCATTTGATTTTAGTTGGTTTGTTTAGGTGGTTTAAAGGTGCGCAGCCTCCACGCCGGCGATGCTTGGGCAGGGGGTACTGCTGACAGTGGTATGTGGGCAAACGCGCTTTGGCGGCGATGCTTGGGCCGGGAGCGCCGCCGAAGCCGGCATGTGGGGCACGCCATACCCTAGCCCCACATGGGCGGTATGCGGGCAGAGCGCGCTGTGGCGGAGATACCTGGGTCGGGGACACTGCTGACGGTGGCATGTGGTTCGGCGTGTTTCACTGGCCCCCCACTGACGGCATCTGGACAGAGCGCGCTGTGGTACAGGTTAACGGGGTTCTTGCACCCACACCCAGCCTGCTATGACGGCGATTCTTGGGCCGGGAGCGCCGCCAAAGCCGGCATGCGAAGCACGCCATACCCAGCCCTGCGCTGACAGCACCCGGGCAGCGTGTGCTATTAAGATGAGGCGACTGGGGTTTTCGCACCCGCATCTAGTCCGGTGCGGCGCGCTTCAGCGGCCGCCCGTTTGGGGCCGGCGCCCGGCCCCAAACGCCGGCGGCCCCGGGCGGGAACCCGTGGGTTCCCCCCTGCGGCGGGAAATTCCCGCCGCAGGGGCGCCAAAGGCGCCGTCCGGGGCCGAAGGCACATGCGTTCGCATGTGGGCGGCCGCAACCGGGCGCCGCGCTTTTTTAGTGTCATCCGACACGCTCATGTTGTCCACAACCGCAGCTGTACGCCGGGCGCGCCACGATTTTTTAGCAGCACTTAATTTTGACCCGCAAGACTGCGATCAGCCCGTTGCACGCTGGACAGGGTGCCATTTATTGGCCGTTTATTAACCTTTTCTCCCTCGCAGAGGGGAAAACAAACGCCACACTCCATGCCATGCGCATGTGAGAAGACAGGATCTTGACACCCGAAAGGTCGACATCTCCCCGCTGAATGCACGTGTGTGCGCACGCGCCGCTCCGCGTGCCGGGCGCAGCTAACCTCGCCATGTTCCGCGATACATCACGATAGCTATTACGCATTCCACATATTGCATCCTGGCCGTCACGGGGAACCGTCGTGCAGTCGGTAACCACCTCATGCTCATGCGCTCATGTGTGCATTCCTCTTTGTTGCATTAAGACGGTCCCGCGGCATCTATGGAGCTTGAGCCGGTTCCGCAGACTGTTTTTGTCCTATTTTGTCAATTTTTAATGCCTCTGCTAAGACTCATTTTTAAATATGACAAATCAAGGCATATTGCAATATTTTCCCGCTATCACTGCAGCTCGCAGTCCCGTTCGTAGTCCCACAGCTTGAGCGACAGCTCCCGCAGCTGCTCCACGTCCACCAGGTCGGGCGCGCCGCTCATGGGCTCGCTGGCGGTCTGTACCTTGGGGAAGGCAATCACGTTGCGGATGTTGTCCTCGCCGGCCAGCAGCATGACCAGCCGGTCAAGGCCGAAGGCCAGGCCGCCGTGCGGCGGCGTGCCGTACTGGAAGGCCTCGAGCAAAAATCCAAAGCGGCGCTGCATCTGCTCCTCGGTAAAGCCCAGCAGCTGGAACATGCGGTTTTGCAGCTCGGTGTTGTAAATGCGGATGGAGCCGCCGCCCAGCTCGTAGCCGTTGAGCACGCAGTCGTAGGCCTTGGCCCGCACGCGCGCGGGATCGATGTCCAGCAGGTGCAGGTCCTCGTCCATCGGGGCCGTAAAGGGGTGGTGCACGGCCTGATAGCGGCCCTGCTCCTCATCGTACTCGAGCAGCGGGAAGTCGGTCACCCACATAAAGCGATAAAGGCCCTTTTCAATCAGGCCCAGCCGCCGGGCCACCTCGCAGCGCAGCGCGCCGAGGCTCTCAAGCACCACGATGTCCTTGGCGTCGGCCACCACCAGCACCACGTCGGAGGGCTCGGCGCCGACCGCCTGCAACAGGTCCGCCATCTGCTGCTCGCTCAGGAACTTGCCAAACGAGGAGGTGGTCTCCTCGCCCATGCGAATCCAGGCAAGGCCCTTGGCGCGGTAAGTCTTGACATACTCGCCCAGCGAATCGAGCTCCTTGCGGGTCAGCTTCGAAAAGCCGCCCTTGACGTTGATGGCCCGCACGCTTCCGCCGGCCTCCAGCGCGCTCTGGAAGACCGCAAAGCCGCAGCCGCGCAGGACTTCGCTGAGGTCGACCAGCTCGAGCTCAAAGCGCCGGTCGGGCTTGTCCGACCCAAAGCGGCGCATGGCCTCGGCATAGGTCATGCGCTCAAAGGGGATATCGACATCGACGCCCAGCACCTCTTTCCACACCCGCCTCAGCAACCCCTCGTTGATGGCCATCACGTCCTCGCGGTCGGCAAAGGACATCTCGAGGTCGATCTGCGTAAAGTCGGGCTGGCGGTCGGCGCGCAGGTCCTCGTCGCGGAAGCAGCGCGCAATCTGGATGTAGCGGTCAAAGCCCGCCACCATCAGAATCTGCTTGTAAATCTGCGGGGACTGCGGCAGCGCGTAAAACTTGCCGGGCTGCACGCGCGAGGGCACCAGGTAGTCCCGCGCCCCTTCGGGCGTGGACTTTTGCAGCATGGGGGTCTCCACCTCGATAAAGCCGTGCTCGGCAAAGTAGTCCCGCACGACCTTGTAGGTCTTGCTGCGCAGCAGGATGTTGCGGGCGGCGTCGGGCCGCCGCAAATCGAGGTAGCGGTACCGGAGCCGCAGCTCCTCGTTGACGTTGCTGTCCTCCACGATCTCAAACGGGGGCGTTTTGGCGGCCGAGAGGATGCGCAGCTCCTCGGCCAGGATCTCCACCTCGCCGGTCGGCATCTTGGGGTTGTGGGTCTCCCGCTCCCGCACCTGTCCGCGCACGGCCAGCACATACTCGCCGCGCACCGAAAAGGCCTTGTCGGCCAGCGCCCTGTCCTTTGATTCGTCAAATACACACTGCACAAGGCCGCTGCGGTCTCGCAGGTCCACGAAGATCAGGCCGCCCAGATTGCGCACCCGCTGCACCCAACCGAACACCGTCGCCTCGCGCCCGATGTCCGCCTTGCGAAATTCTCCGCAGTAGTTGGTTCTCTTCAGTCCCGCGATTGTCTCCATAACCGACGCTTCCTTTCTAAACCTTCTAGATTCTACCCGCTAAAGTTGCCAGCCAGGTCAGGCGCCCACAAAGTAGTTCACCAGCTCCTGCAGCTCCACCTCGCAGCTCTGCCCGCTGGCCATGTCGCGCACCGCAACCTTGCCCGAGGCCACCTCGTTCCCGCCGATGATGGCGGCATAGCGGACCCCCAGCTTGCCGGCGTACTTCATCTGCGCCTTGACCGAGCGCCCCACGATGTCCTGCTCGGCCGAGAGGCCGGCACGGCGCAGCTCGGTCACCAGCCGGGTGGTCAGCGCCTCGGTGGCGGGTTCGGTGTCGGCCGAGCCGATATAAATGCCCACCGGCTCCGGCTTTGGGAACTGGTAGCCGGCCGCCTCAAGCGACATCAGCAGGCGCTCTATGCCGAGCCCAAAGCCGATGCCGGGCAGCGGGTCGCCGCCCAGCTCCTCGACCAGGCCGTCGTAGCGCCCGCCGCCGCAGACGGCGGACTGCGCGCCGATGTCGTCGCTGATGAACTCAAACACTGTGCGCCGGTAGTAGTCCAGCCCGCGCACGATGGTGGGGTCGATCTCAAACGGAATCTCCATGACCCGCAGGATTTCCTGCAGCGTCTCAAAGTGGGTGCGGCAGTCTCCGCAGAGGTAGTGGATGATCAGCGGCGCGCCGGCGGCGATGCCGGCGCAGATCTCGCTCTTGCAGTCGAAGATGCGCATGGGGTTTTTGTCCATGCGGGATTGACAGGTGCCACACAGCTCGGCGCGGTGGCCCTCGAGATAGCCCAGCAGCGCCCGGCGGTACTCGGCGCGGCAGGTCGGGCAGCCAATGGAGTTGAGCTTGAGCAGCAGCCGCCCGGCCAGCCCAAAGCGACGGAAGGTCTCGTAGCCCACCAGGATCACCTCGGCGTCGGCCGAGGGCCGATCGGCGCCAAACAGCTCGATGCCGAACTGGTGGAACTCGCGCTGGCGGCCGGCCTGCGGCTTTTCAGCGCGGTAGCAGCGATAGCTGTTGTAGTAGAGCTTGAGCGGCATGGCGCCGGCGTGCAGGCCGTTCTCGAGCATGGCGCGCACCACCGGAGAGGTGCCCTCGGGGCGCAGCGTCAGCGAGCGCCCGCCGGCGTCCTGCAGCGAGAACATCTCCTTTTGGACGATGTCGGTGGTGTCCCCCACGCCCCGCACAAAGAGCTCAGTGTTCTCCGCAATGGGGGTGCGAATTTCCTGGTATCCAAAATCGGCGGCCAGCTTGCGAATCACGGCCTCCACATGGTACCACTTGAAAACCTCCTCGGGCAGGATGTCTCTCATGCCCTTGGGCACTTGGATGCGCTCTGCTGCCATGTTCGCGTTCCTCTCCTTCCACGTGGCCGATCGCCACGATTGACTTCGGGTTGCCGATTGCAAATATGTCATTTTGTCAACGTTTAAAGCCGCCCAGCTGAATAAGACATTGTTCGTCGGCCGGCTTAGGGGCGCGCCTTGGGGCTGGCGGCGTCCCGCTTGGGGTTGACGATGTCCCGCCAGGCCAGGTCTCCGCGGGCCAGCCCCTGGATCAGCACCTCGGCCGAGGCGACATTGGTGGCCACCGGGATGTTGTGCACATCGCACAGCCTAAGCAGCGCCTGCACGTCGGGCTCGTGCGGCTGGGCGGTCAGCGGGTCGCGGAAGAAGAGCAGCAGATCCAGCTCGTTGTAGGCAATCTTGGCGCCGATCTGCTGGTCGCCGCCCTGCGGCCCCGACAAAAAGCGGGTGATTTGCAGCCCGGTGGCCTCGGCGACCATGCGCCCGGTCGTGCCGGTGGCATAGAGCGCATGCTTGGCCAGCTCGCCGCAGTAGGCAATGCAGAACTGGATCATGAGCTCCTTCTTTTTATCGTGTGCGATCAGTGCAATGTTCACAGCAATGCCCCATTTCAACACTGGAATGTGGAGGGATGACGGCCTCTATTGCGCCCGTTTTGTCATATTCTAAGAGCAATTTGCTCGCCCTCGATGCGCGCCGCGATGTCGCGGAGCTGGCGCCCGGCCTGGCAGGCCGACTGAAAGATCAGCGGCACGCCGGTGTTCTGCAGCGGGGTGACCGTCTTGTCCTCGAGCAGCGCACCCAGCAGCGGGAGCCCCAGCTTGTCCATGATGGCGTCGATGTCGGGCGCCGTGCCCTGCTCGATCAGCTCGGGGCGCACCCGGTTGACCACCAGCCGCAGCTCGGTCTCCGGCCGGCTGAGCGCCAGCACCAGCTTGCGCGCATCCCGCAGCGCCATGGCCTCGGGCGTGGTGACCACCAGCGCCAGATCGGCGTCCTGCGTGAGCAGCCGCAGCTGCTCCGAGAGGCCGGCCGGGCAGTCCACCACCACATAGTCAAAGCGGTTGGCCAGCAACCGCAAAATCGGGGGCACGGCGCGCAGGCCGCCGGGCTGCTCTTCCTTGGCCAGCGAGATGGGCAAAAACCACAGCGGGTACTCGGTCGAAATCCGCCGGACGGCGTCGCTGAGCGGGCAGACGCCGCCGATGGCGTCCATCAGGTCGTAGATGGCCGCCCCCTCGAGCCCCAGGGTCAAATCCAAATTGCCAAGCGCCAGGTCGCCGTCCACCAGCAGCACCGACCGCTTTTTTTCGGCCAGTGCACCGGCCACCCCGCCCGATACGGTGGTCTTTCCAACGCCGCCCTTGCCCGACACCACAGCAATCAGTTTCCCCATAGGCGCCTCCCGTTGCTGTTTCTGTTCCTGCCATCATACCACAGCAAAACCGCCGCTGTAAAGCGGTTTTCGCGGCGCCCCGCGCGGCCGGCAGGGGCGGCTTTCGCCGGTGGGACGGCTGCAAAATCAGGCCGCTCGATCCGCAGGCGCCCGCGTGCGCGGGATTTTTCCTTCATTAGACGTATGCCCCAACCCGGCAACGCTTATGCCCTAGCCCAGCAGCTCCATCTCGCTTTGACCGGCGCCGTCCTGCGCGTCCTTGCCGCCGAAGTAGGCGTCGAGGATGGCTCTGGCCACCGGCGCCGTCGCATTGCCGCTTCCGCCGTGCTCGATGACCGCGACAATGGCGATCTCGGGGCTTTCAAAGGGGGCGTAGCAGGCGAACACGCCGTTGGCGGTGCCCGACGGCACCGACGCCGTGCCGGTCTTGCCGGCCACCTGCACCGGGTAGTCGCGAAAGACGCTGGAGGCCGTGCCGACCTCGGCCACCGACCGCATGCCCTGCTGCACGGCCCTGAGGGTTTCGGGGCTGACGGACAGCTGCTCCAGCACCACCGGCTCGGCCAGCTTGAGCCGGCCGCCGCCGCGGTAGTCGGTCACGCCGCGGATCAGCGTGGGCTGGTAGCGGGTGCCGCCGTTGGCGATGGTGGCGATGTAATTGCAGAGCTGGATCGGCGTGTAGAGGTGGTCGCTCTGGCCGATGTAGGCCTGGATGGTGTCGCCGTTGTACCAGCGCCGGGCCATCTGCTCCCGCTCCTCGGGGCCGGCCACCATGCCCTCGACCTCGCCGGTCAGCTCCACGCCGGTGCGCTGCCCCAGTCCGAAGGCGGTGGCCCAGTGCACCAGCGGGTCGATGTCGGTCAGCCGGCCGGTCTCATAAAAAAAATAGTTGCAGGAGTTCTGCAGCGCCTGGATGACATTCTGCGGGCCGTGGGTGGAGCCGTAGTCGGTGTAAATCCAGCAGCGCGGCAGGTAGGGCGCGTAGTAGGTGTACACGCCGCGGTCTACAATGATGGTCTTGGTGTCGATGGTGCCGCTCTCGAGCCCGGTCACGGCCGACACCATCTTGAAGACCGAGCCCGGCGCATAGGCGCCCGAGATCGCGCGGTTGAACAGCGGCCGGTCGGGGTCCTGCAGCATGTCGGCGTAGCGCGCGTTAAAGCTGCGCAGGTCGTAGGAGGGGTAGCTGGCCATGGCCAGGATCTGGCCGGTGTTGACCTCGATCACCACGACGCTGCCCACGGCGGCGTCGTATCCGGTCCCCTTTCCGGTGGCCTTGCCGCGGGCCGCGATGGCCGCAATGGTCTCGGCCAGCGCCGTCTCGGCGGCCGACTGCAGCGTGCTGTCGATCGACAGCAGCACGTTGTCGCCCGAGCGGGGCTCCTCGCGCACGGCCACGTCGGTGACCTTGCCAAAGATGCTCTGCTCCACCATCCGGCTGCCCGAGACGCCGCGCAGCACCTCCTCCATGCTCTTTTCAATGCCGTCGATGCCCACGGTGTCCGAGAGCTGGTAGCCCTTTTCCAGGTACTCCGCGGCCTGCCCCTTGTAGATCGGCCCGACGCGGCCGAGGATGTGGGCGGCCAGCCCGGTCGTGTAGGCCCGCATCGGCACCACCACGATGTCGACGCCCTGGTAGAACTCCTGCCGCTCCTTGATGGCCGTGACCTTGGCCACGTCCACGCCGGTGCCGAAGGTAAAGGCGTTGAGGGCCGAAAAGTCCCGCTGCTCCATCTCGTAGCGCAGGCCGGCCAGGATGCGCTGCTCCCGCGGCGAGTAGTCCCCGAGGTCATAGTCTTTAATCAGGCGCGCCATGATCTGTTCGGGCGTGGACTCCTCCTGGAGCCCCTTGCGCTCGAGCAGCTTTTTGAGGCGCTCGGCCTGCAGCGTGCTGTCTTCGGCATCGGGCAAAAAGGCGTAGGGCGGCAGCGTTAGCGGCAGCGCGTCGGCAAAGGCCAGCTCCTCGCCGTCCAGCAGCGCCAGCAGCGACAGCAGGATGTCGTTTTGCGTGTCCTTGGGCAGCAAATAGGCGTCCAGCACCACCGAAAAGCCCATGCGGTTGACCACCAGCGCGCGGCCGTGCCGGTCGTAAATGCCGCCGCGAGGCGCCGGCACCGGCACCTCGCGGTAGATGCGCCGCTCGGTCTGCCTGCGGTACTCCTCGCCGTTGACGATCTGCAGGTTGGCCAGCCGGCCGGCGTAGAGCAGCGCAAACAGGACCACACAGACGCCGAGAAAGACGTAGCGGCCCAAAAAGGTGTCGTATAGCCGTTGCTCGCGGTTTACCATCGCTAAGGTGTCACTCCATACTCGGGTCTGCCAAAGGCGCGGCCAAGCCTGCGCACGATCAGGTAGAACAGCGGCAGGTAGGGCAGCGAGACCGCCGCCAGCCGAAGCTGCGCCAGGGCGGCCCCGCCGAAGCCGGCCAGGCTGAAGGTCACCAGCAGCCGCAGCAGCAGGTCGCCCGCAATCACCAGGCCGTGGGCCAGCCCGTACAGCGAGGCCGCCGAGGTCAGGCTCTGCAGGATCAGCGTGCGCGCCAGGTAGCCCGCCGCATAGCCGGCCAGCATTAAGATCAGCGCCGTGCGGCCGAAGACGGCCGAGGCGGTCACGTCGATGCAGTAGCCGGTCAGCAGCCCAAAGAGGGCGCCGGTCTGCTCCCCCTCAAACATGGCCACGCAGACCGTGGCCGCGTAGGTCATCAGCGGTATGGTGCCCAAAATGTGCAGTCGCGCGAACAGCGTGGTCTGCAGCACCGCCACCGCCACCGCCAGCAGGCCGTATGCGGCCAGCGAGGCGGCCCGGTTCTCGTCCGCCATCACGGCTCACCCCCCGCCCATTCGGCCTGCGGCGCGACAAAGGACTTGATGACCATCACATACCGGATGTTGGCAAAGTCGACGGCCGGCCGGACCACGGCATAGCTCGAGATGTTGTGGGCCTCGGGCTGCACCTCGACCACGGTGCCGATGACCAGTCCCGACGGAAAGAGCCCCCCGAGCCCCGAGGTCTCCACGCTGTCGCCGGGCGCCGCCGAGCCCTCGCCGGGCAGGTAGTTGACCCGGCAGAGCCCCTGCGTGTGCAGCTGCGCATCGCTCTCGAGCACCCCCATGTCCCGCGTGCGGGAGACCACCGCGCCGATCGGGGTGATCTCGTCGATGATGGCGGTCACCTTGGCGTAAGTCAGCCCCACCTCGGTCACGAGGCCGGCCAGCCCCTCGGGCGTGGTGACGGCGTCGTAGCGCTGCAGGCCGTCGGCGCTGCCCTTGTCGATCGTAAAGGTGTAAAACAGGCTGTCGGGGTCCCGCGCGATCACCCGGGCATAGGCGTATTCGTAGCGGGCCTCCTGCTCCAGCACGCCGGCAAACTCGCGCAGGTTCTCGTTCTCCTGCTTGTAGCGGTCGTAGTCGCGCAGCTGCTGCTCGAGCTCGAGCACGCGGGCGTTCAGCCGCTCGTTCTCCTCGATCAGGGCCCGGTGCTCGGTGAAGTAGGACAGCTTGTCGGTCACGAAGTAGGTCGCCGCCGTCACCCCGCGCTGCAGCGGCGTCAGGATGGCCCCCACCACGCTGCGCACCGGCCCGGCCTCGCCGCTCTGGCGGGTGCTGTACATGGCGATCAACAGCAGCAGCGCCGCAAGGCCGACGGCCAGCAGGCTCTTTTTGTCGATCCTGCCCATGTGCAGACCCCCTTTGCGCGAAATGCCGACAACAATCGCCTTTTGTCGCATATGCTGATTGCTTTTTGTAATATTTGATCGAATTATAACAAATCGATGCCGAAGTGCACCCGCAGCAGCTCGGAAAAGCGGCAGAGCGGAAAGCCCATCACGGCAAAGTAGTCCCCCTCGATGCGGCGCACCATCGTGGCCGCAAGGCCCTGGATGCCGTAGCCCCCGGCCTTGTCAAAGGGCTCGCCCGAGGCGATGTAGCGCGCGATCTCGCCCGGCGTCAGGTCGCGGAAAAAGACCCGGGTGACGACGCAGTCGACCGCCTGCCGCCCGCCGCCGATCAGCGCGATGCCGGTGTACACCTCGTGCGCGCGGCCCGAGAGCCGGCCCAGCATGTCGGCGGCCTGCGCCGCGTCCCGCGGCTTGCCCAGCAGCGCGCCCTCCAGCACCACCACGGTGTCGCTGCCGATCACGACGGCCCCGTCGCCGGACTGCACAACCGAGGCCGCCTTGCCCAGCGCCAGCCGCTCGACCAGCTGCTGCGGCGTGTCGGCCGTGACTGAATCCTCGTCAAAGTCGGGCGGACGGACGGTGAGGTCCAGCCCCAGCCCCTGAAGCAATGCCTGCCGCCTGGGCGAGCGGCTGGCCAGCACAAAGCGTGGACGCAGGACAAAACACCCCATTTTTCGTAAACTTTCGATCCCATATTACAAATAGTAATGATTTTTCGCCTTAAAACCACTTGCGCCAGCTGTAAAAGGCCAGCGCCATGCCGAGGATGGTGCCGATGTTCAGGTGGACGCTCAGGCCAAAGGTCAGCCGCACCACCGAGAGGTCCAGCGTCAGCGGCGCGCCGCCGCCGATGCCGAAGGTGTGTCCGTAGGAGAGCCAGGACAGGCCCTCCACGCCGTGGGTGAGGTCGGCCAGAAAGGCGCCGATCACGACGCCGCAGAGCATCAGCAGCAGGATGGTCAGGGTCTGGCTGCCCTTTGTCTTGGCCACTCAGTCACCCCCCTCCTGGCCGCCCTTGCCGGTCGAGCCAAAGCCGCCGCAGCCGCGCACCGTGTCCCCGAGCGCCCCGACCCGCACCGGCTCGGCCGGCGCACAGGCCATCAGGACCAGCTGCGCGATGCGGTCGCCCGGCGCGATGTCGTAGTCCTGCGCCCCCAGGTTGACCAGCGCCACCCCGACCTCGCCGCGGTAGTCGCTGTCGATCACGCCAACGCCGTTGGCCAGCGTGACGCCCTGCCGGGCCGCCAGCCCGCTGCGGGCAAAGAGCAGCCCCACGCAGCCCTGCGGGATGGCCAGGCACAGCCCGGTCGGGACAATGGCGCGCCCGCCGGCCGGCAGCCTCAGCGGCGCCGCCAGCGCGGCGCAGAGGTCAAGCCCGGCCGCGCCCTCAGTGGCCCTCTCGGGCGGCCGCGCGTGGGGCGAGGTCAGGACATAGGGCAGCTGCATCGCAGGGTCTCCCTCCGCAGAATTTTTCACAGGATCTTTCACTGGGCCTTTCACAGGGGGCCTTTGTCCGCCTGCACAACGCGTGGGCGCGCGCTTAGCTGATTAAACACCGTCGGCAAAAAAAGTCTTTGTCTGCCCGCACAGCGCATACATTCTGTATGGGGGCCCGATCGACGAAAAATGCACGCCCCGGGCGCTGCGGCCCGCGCGGACCGAAGCGGGCCCCCGGGGCGCTGCGCCGCCCTGCGCCGGCGCGGGCGATCTAGTCCCTGTGCTCGCTGCGCAGCGCCCGCAGCTCCTGCTCGAGCGACGACGCCCGCCGCCGCTGCTCGTCCAGTTCGCCGCGCAGCTTGTTCATGTCCTCGAGGTAGCCCTGCAGCTGTACCCGCAGGTTGTTGGCCACCTCTTCGGCCTTGATTTTCTCGTCGCAGAACTGAAAGGCCGTGTAGATGCCCGCCATCGTGACCGAGGCGCGCGGATTGCGCTCCAGCAGCGCCCGCATCGAGTGGTCGACCAGTTTGGCCACCTTCTCGACCTGCTCCTCGCGCTCGTCGGTCACGACGATATAGGGGGTGTCCAGCACCCGTACGGTGTATCGCTCGCTCATCAAACTCTCCCTTTCGGCCTTCGGCCCGTTTGCCCGGCTGTCCTCTTTATTTTTCTCGATTAAAGCCCTGTACGTCGCGCACGCCGGGTCCCCGCGGGACCCGCTAGCTGTGCAGCTCGGCCTTGCTGTACTCGTTGGCCGACACCGTGGAGTCCCCCTGCGGCGGATCGGTCACATAGCTGCGCACCGGGATGACCGTGTACCACTCGGCGATGGGCAGCATCGGGAGCTGCTGGGCCAGGATGTCCTGCACGTCCCGCATCAGCGAGTTGCGCCGCCCCGGCAGCGGCTCGTAGAAGGCCTCGTAGAGCTTGTCGCTGAGCGCCGCGTTGTGGTAGCCGGTGAAGTTGAGCTGCCCGTCGATGGCCACGCGGTGCAGGATGGCCTCGGCATAGGGGCCCTGGTAGCCGCCGTAGAGCGTCATCTCAAAGTCCCCCTGCGTGAAGACGGTCTCCTGCCACTCGTTGAAGTCCATCGGAATGACCGTGACCTCCACGCCCACCTCGTCGAGGTTGCGCTTGAGGATGGCGGCGATCTCGACATAGGGCTCGGCGTCGTAGACCTTGAGCGTCGCGCGGACATAGTTTCCGTCCTCGCCCTTGTCGTACTTGGAGGCCAGCTGCTCCACCGCCTTGGCGGGGTTGTGGGCCGGCACCACCGCCGTGGCCGAGAGGGCGTCCTGGAACAGCGGCGAGATGAAGCTGTAGGAGGCCGCGCCCACCCCGCGCATGCCCTCCTGCAGGATGGCCTCGCGGTCGACGGCCTGCGCGATGGCGCGGCGCAGCTGGGGATTGTCCTTAAACAGCGCGCTCTGCTCGTTGAAGCAGAGCAGGATGCGCGTGGCGTCGTCGATTTTGAACAGGTTGACCTCGCGCTTTTCCTCCTGCTGCTGGACGGCCGAGAGCGGCAGCCCGGTGGTCAGCGCCTCGAGCTCGCCGCGGTCGAAGGCGGCCCTGGCCTCGGCCGCGCTGGGGTAGAGCTGAAACAGGATGCGCTGAATTTTCGGGGTGCCGCCGAAGTAGTCGCTGTTGCGCTCCAGCACCACGCGCTCCCCCTCCACCCGCTCCACAAAGCGGAAGGGGCCGGTCCCGACCGGCGTCGTGGCGGCCTCGGCCGTCAGCCAGTCGCGCCCCTCGTAGAGGTGCTTTGGCAGGATGCAGGCCCCGTCCTCGGTCAGCGTGTAGATAAAGAAGGGGCTGGGCTTGGCGAACTCGATCTCCAGCCGCGAGGAGTCGGCCGCGCGGACGCTCCGCACGTCCGCGAACTGGCTGGCCAGCAGGCCCTGCTGGGTCCTGATGGCCTGATAGGTCCACTCGGCGTCGTAGGCGGTGCAGAGCTCGCCGTCGTGCCACTTGACCGCGCGGCGGAAGGTGAGGGTCAGCCGCGTGCAGTCCTCGTTGTATTCATATAGTTCGGCGAGGTCGGGGATGACCTGCCCCGCCGCATTGAGCTTGAGCGCCTTTGAAAAGAGGTTCTCCGAGATGGGCTCGGCCCCCTCGTAGACCGCCACCGGATTGAAGGTATAGGGCAGGCTGAGCGTCGGCAGGCGCAGCATGCGGTCCCGCAGCACGGCCTCGGGCGGCGCCGCCTCCTTGCTCCCGCAGGCGGCAAGGCCCGCCAGCAGCAGGGCCGCAAGCAGGGCCGACAGGCGCTTGGCAATGTGTCGCATGGAATCCTGGTCTCCCCTCATCACCGGGCGGACCTGCCCCGGTTCCGATGCTTCATTCTACTATAAAAAGAAAGCGCTGTAAATGCAAAACATTGATTGGGCACACAATGTTTGATATGATAGGGGCATCGCTGAACCCCCCAAAACACCCCTTTAAAGGAGCGGATTGCCTTGCCCGATCTGTCCACTCTCACGCTGGCCTGCTCGGCGCTGGCGGCGCTGTTTTCGCTGTCGGCGCTGCTGCTGGCGCGGCGGGCGGCCGACCAGGCGCGCCGCGCGGCCGAGGCGCAGGCCCGCAGCCAGGCCGAGCTGCAGGGCGCCCTCTCGGCGCAGCAGCCGGCCTGGAGCCGCCAGGACCAGCGCCTGCAGGAGCTGACCGCGCAGGTCGCCCAGGGGCAGTCCATGCTGCAGCAGTCGGTCATCGCGCAGCTGTCGGCGCTGGAGCAGCGCATGGCCCAGTTTACCCAGCAGAACGAGCGCCAGCTCGAGCAGATGCGCAGCACCGTGGACGAGCGGCTGCAAAAGACGCTCGAGGAGCGGCTTGGGCAGTCCTTCCGCACCGTCTCGAGCCAGCTCGAGCAGGTGCACCGCGGCATCGGCGAGATGCAGCGCCTGGCCGTCGGCGTCGACGATCTGCGCAAAGTGCTCGGCAACGTCAAGACCCGCGGCATCTGGGGCGAGTACCAGCTCTCGGCCATTTTGGAGCAGATCCTCTCGCCCGAGCAGTACGCCTGCAACGTCGCCCCCAACCCCGCCGGCCGCGAGACCGTGGAGTTCGCCATCCGGCTGCCCGGCGACGGCGACCGGCCGGTCTACCTGCCCATCGACGCCAAGTTCCCGCTCGACGGCTACGCCGAGCTCGTGGCCGCCGCCGAGGAGGGGGACGCCAGACGGGTGGCCGCGGCCACCTCGGCGCTGACCGCGCGGCTGCGCAGCTTTGCCCGAGACGTGCGCGACAAGTACATCCACCCGCCCTACACCACCGACTTTGCCATTTTGTTTTTGCCCACCGAGGCCCTGTATGCCGAGGTGGTCAAGCTGGGCCTGGTCGACGCGCTGCAGCGCGAGTACAAGGTCAGCATCGCCGGCCCCACCACGATGGGGGCGCTGCTCAACAGCCTGCAGATGGGCTTTCGCACGCTGACGATCCAGCAGCGCTCGGCCGAGGTCTGGCGGGTGCTCTCGGCCGCCAAGGCCGAGTTCGCCAAGTTCGGCGAGGTGCTCGAGGGCGTGCGCAAGCGCCTCTCGGCGGCCGACCGCGACCTCGAGCGGCTGGTGGGCACCCGCACCAACGTCATCAACCGCGCGCTGCGCGGCGTTGAGACGCTGGCCGAGGAGGGCGCCGCCCCGGCCCTGGAGGACTATGTTCCGCCGGCCGACCGCGAGGCCGAGGACCCCGCGGTGTGCTGAGCCCGCCGGCCCCGCCACGCTGCCACTTCATTAAATTCAGTATAGAGGAGAAAGGAGCATCTCGATGGACAAAAACACCGCCAAAATGGGCGCCCTGAAGGTCAAGCGCGCCGCCAAGGCCCTGAAGGACAACAACTTTGAGGTCATTGTCGTCGAGCGGCGCGACGAGGTCATCCCGGCGCTGCAGAAGCTGATTAAGCCGGAGGACACCGTCTCGGTGGGCGGCTCGATGACGCTGTTTGAAACCGGCGTGATCGACTGGCTGCGCACCTGCGGCTGCACGCTGTACGACCGCTACGCGCCCGGCCTCACGCCCGAGCAGATCGGCGAGGTCTTCCGCAAGGCCTTCACCTGCGACGTCTACCTCACCTCCACCAACGCGCTGACGCTGGATGGGGAGCTGGTCAACGTCGACGGCAACGGCAACCGCGTCGCGGCCATGATCTTCGGGCCGAAGAGCGTCGTGGTGGTGGCCGGCGCCAACAAGATCGTGCCCGACCTCGAGGCCGCCATGCTGCGCATCAACGAGTGCGCCGCCCCCGCCAACAACATCCGGCTGAACACCGGCAACCCCTGCACCGTCTCGGGCAGCTGCATGGACTGCGCCTCCAAGGGCCGCATCTGCCGCTACACCACCGTGATCGGGCCGCAGAACAGCTCCGGCCGCATCAAGGTCATCCTGGTGGAGGAGGAGCTGGGGTACTAAGAGCTGAAGGCTCCAGGGGGTACCCGTACCCCCTGGATACGGGCGCCGAATCCGGACGGGTTCTCGCTCGATACCCCCCTCGCGTTCGCACAGCTCACGCGGTCGCCGGCGACCTGCGCCGGCGGGTCGGGGTGCCCTCCGGCGAAGTGAATTCGCCTCCGGGCAGATTTGGTCCGGGGGTACCCGTACCCCCTGGATACGGGCGCTAACGCGCCCGATACCCCCGGCAAACGGGGCAAGGCTTTGCCCCGTTTGGATGATCGCCATAAGGCGATACGTCTTGGTGGTGTCGTTCAAATAAGTGCGCTTATTTGAACGAAGAGTTAGTCCAGGGGGGACTTTGTTCCCCCTAGATACGAAACCGCTTTGCGGTTTCGATACCCCCCTCGCGTTCGCACAGCTCACGCGGTCGCCGGCGAAGTGAATTCGCCTTCGGGCGGATTTGGTCCAGGGTACCCGCCACAGGACGGGATGCCTTTTGGGTGTCGTTTCAAAGTACGTGTACTTAATGATTAAAACGGCTATTTATCTGGCTATTTATCTAATGAAGGAAATGACGGAATGGTATGGCGTCCCGGCGCCTTTACGGTCATTTCGCCCGTCATTTCGCCATGCTTGATTCACCGGTGTTACAGGCGGACGCCCGGGAGGGGCGGCTCGCCCCTCTCCGGCTCGCCCCCCTCCGGCCCCTCGCGGTGACGTCGCCCCAGGATGGGGCCCAGCCGCGCCGGCGACGGGAGGTTCTGCGCCGCCGCGCGGCCGAGCGAGACCAGCGCCTCCCACACCATCCGCCTGATCCTGGGGTCGCTCTCCGAGATCGAGTTGAACAGCGCCAGGATGTTGCCGGTCCAGTTCTCGCCAAACTGCGAGAGCGTCTCCACGTTGACCCGCAGCAGGATGTCGTACAGCGCATCGATCAGCGCCTCGCGCTCCTGCGCGGTGGAGTTTTCAATCCAGCTGCGCAGCGTGCCGCTGACATAGCGGCTGCTGCCCGAGACCCGGTCGGTGGTCAGCAGCCCCAAAGGGCCCACCTGCCAGTTGTGCAGGATGTGCTGAAAAAAGCCCGCGCCGCGGCAGCGGACCACCTCGTAGTTCTCCTCGTGCTCAAACAGCATGCCGACGATCGAGGACTGCGGCACATAGGTGCGGATGCGGTCGCGCACGGCCTGATAGGCCGCGCCGCGCATCAGCTCCCGGCTGAAGCCAGGGCCGTCGTTGTTGTAGACCTCCACAATGTTTTGCCGGATCTCCCCATCGCAGAAGGCCGCCGCATAGACGGCCAGGTTGCCGCCCTTGGAGTGTCCGCCCAGCCGCATCGGGCGGTCGCGCGGGGCGCCGTTCAGGTACGCCACGGCGCGCAGCTGGGCCGGCAGCGGCGACAGGAAGCACATGTTCAGGTCCTCTTTCCAGGCCGCAAAGCTGTCGTCGGTACCGCGGAAGACCACAAAGTCGCTGCCGTCGTCCAGCGCACAGGTCATGGCCGCAAACTGAATTTCCTCGCGCGGCGAGGTGACGCTCACGCAGCGCTCGACCGCCATGCCCCCGAAGCGCGCACTGCTGGCCGCGAGGTAGAGCAGGCGCGCGTCTTCGTAGTGGTTGAAAAAGCGCGGCCACTCCGCCTGGTGCCGCAGCAGCTCGGCGGCCGCCAGCGGAAAGGGCTGCCGCTCACGCTCCCCGAGCACCCGCTCAAACGGCAGCGCAAAGAGCAGGCAGAGCAGCACGTTGTCGGCGCTGTTGAACGGAAACTGGCGGAGGTGCCGGTCCCCGTTTGCCGTCAGGTATTCAAATAGGCTTGCCACGCTCTTCCCTCCGTCTGTCACCGATGTCTGCGCAGGCGCCGCCCTGCCCGCGGGGGCGCCGCCGGGGCGGGTGCTGTCAATGCGCCTGCGCTTTCCCGGCCACCCCTCAACGGGCCCGCCGGGGCCAGGGCGGCAACGCCCACAGCGAGCATCATTTGCCTGGGGCACAGTACGCTAGTATTTACAGTACGCGAGTATTTAAAAAAGGGTTCGGTCCATCAGGAAGCCTCAGCGGTCGTTTCAACGCCGTCTCAAGCCCGCCGTCCATACCCTTATGGCCACCATTCCACAGTATGCCACCATTGGAGTTTGATGAAATAAGGACGGGCGCTGTTCCCGATCCCTTGCCTTTTCTCACATCAACACCCGTCCGCACGGCCGCTCCCCCGCCCTGCGCGCACCGCAGGGCGGCGCACCCACGCAGGGGGCCCTTTGACCCAATATACCCCCCTTCTGTGTCAATTTTGTGGTGCGGCGCCCTTTTTTTGCGCAGTTTGTCCGCCATTTAGGGACAACTTGACGCCTCGTGCAAGGCCCCCCGCCCACGGCTCCACGCCGGCCGCCGGCCGCGGAGCGCCCTCTCGCCCCCGCCTGCCGCAAGCCCCTTTACCAGGCACAAACATTGCCGTCCGGGGTGCCGGCGCGGCCCGTCTTCGGCACCCGCCCGTGATCCATGGGTAAATTTTACTGGTTTATTCTAGATTTTTTTATTTGTTGCTATTTTTTAAATTGTGCGGTAATATGCTAGTTATACTGGCCTGTCAAATCGACCCTGCCTGTTGAACCCGCGAAAACTTCAATGATGACCGAGGAGGCCCGCACATGAGAAACCTTGTAAAGACCGCCCTGCTGTTGGCGCTGGCCGCAAGTCTGCTGTTGTTTGCCTCGTGCACGCCCTCCGGCCAGGGCGGCGACGAGGGCCCCATCCTGATCGGGCACGCGGTTGCGCTGACCGGCGGCTCCGCGCTGTGGGGACAGTCTGAGAAAAATGCGCTCGAGATGGAGATTAAAGAAATCAACGCGGCCGGCGGCGTGCTGGGCCGCGAGCTCAAACTGATCGCCTACGACACCAAGGCCGACCAGGCCGAGGCGGTCAACGTGGCCAACCGCCTGGTGGCCGACGGCGTGGTGGCCGTGATCGGGCCGGCCCAGTCGGGCGTCGGCATCGCGGCCTCGGCCATCTTTGAAGACGCCGGGATCCCCATGATCGCCACCACCGCCACCAACGAGAAGCTGACGGTGCCCGAGGGCAGCGACGAGCCGCTGCAGTACATCTTCAGAACCTGCTTCATCGACCCTTACCAGGGCGACGTGGCGGCCACCTTTGCGCTGAAGGACCTGGGGCTGACCAAGGCCGGCATCCTCAAGGATGTGGGCTCCGACTACTCGACCTACCTGGCCAGCTACTTTGAAAGCACCTTCAAGGCCGGCGGCGGCACCATCGTGGCCAACGAGTCCTTCCGCACCGAGGAGCTCGAGTACAAGGCCCAGCTGTCCAAGATCAAGGAGGCCGGCGCCGAGCTGCTCTTTATCCCCACCATGCAGAAGGAGGCCGGCCTGGCCATGAAGCAGGCCCGCGAGCTGGGCATGGACTGCGTGTTCCTCGGCGGCGACGGCTGGGCCAGCGTGGAGCTGGTGGAGCTGGGCGGCGAGGCGACCGAGGGCGCCTACTTTGTCAACATCGCCAGCCTGGCCGACCCGACCATTGCCGACTGGGTTGAAAGCTACCGCGCCGCCTATGGCCGCGATCCGGTCATGCCCAACCCGGTGCTGGCGGTGGACGGCCTGCGCGTGGTCGCGGCCGCCATTGAGGCGGTGGGCGGCACCGAGGACCGGGCCGCCATTGCCGAGTGGATTGCAAACTGCAAGGACGTCCCGGTGCTGACCGGCACGCTGACCTTTGATCCGGCCACCCACAACCCCGTCGGCAAGGCGGCGGTCATCGAGCGGGTCGAGGACGGCCAGTTTGTCTTCTACCAGAACATTTCGGCCAAATCCTGACCCTGCGGCCGGCCGACATACGAATTCCCCGTCCAAGCAGCCCTGAGCCTCAAGGAAAACCCGGGCGGTTTCGGCCGCCCGGGTTTTTAGTCCATATTGATTTCCCCCGTCCATTATTGATTGTTCCCAAGCCATCTTGATTGTTCCCGGTCCATCTTGATTTTCCCGGCCCATCTTGGATTTTCTCCGGTCTATCTTGATTTTTCCCCCGCATTTTCATGTCCCCCAGGTCCACTGTGTTTTTTCGTTTGGGGGTTCCCGCTTCGACCCCTGTGGCCTTGGGATCTCCCGCTTTGATTTGCCCCGGTTCGGGGTTCCCGATTCAGGGCTCCCCACCTTGATCTTCGGGTTTGCCGATTTTAATTTGCCCCTGCCCTTTGCCCCTGCCCTTTGCCCCTGCCCTTTGCCAAAGGGCGCAACATCTTGACGACCAAAAGGAGCCGCGCGCATGGAAGGACTTGTTCTCAAGCTGCCGCTGGCGTTTCAAACGCTTGTCACGGGCCTCGCCATCGGCGGCATCTACGCGCTGATGGCGGTGGGCTACTCGCTGATCTTCAGCATTCTGAACTTCAGCAACTTCGCCTACGGCATGGTCATCATGCTGGCCTCCTTCCTCGGCTACTTCGCCATGAGCGGGCTGGGGCTCGGGCTGGGCCCCGCGCTGCTGTGCGCGATGCTGGGCGCCGCGCTGCTGAGCTTTTTGAACGAGCGCGTGGCCTACAGCTCGCTGCGCAGGCGGCGCGCGCCGCCGCTCTACTTCATGATCAGCGCCATGGGCACCTCCATCTTTTTGGAGAACATGGTCTACGCCACGATCGGCTCCCGCTACAACGCCTACCCCGAGCTCTTTGCCGTCCCCACGCTGAACATCTTCGGGGCCTCGATCGGCAAGATGGACCTCTTTGCCATGGTCTTCTCGGTGCTGGCCATCTCGGCGCTGACCTTCTTCATCCACCACACCCGCCTGGGCATCGCGATCCGGGGCGCCTCCTACGACGCCTCGATGGCCGAGCTCAACGGCGTCAGCCTCGATTGGCTGATCGGGACGGTCTTTGCGCTGGCCGGGCTGTTTGCCGGCCTCTCGGGCGTCTTTCTCGGCATCAAGTACATGGCCTACCCCAACATGGGCTGGATCACCAACAAGGCCTACATCGCCGCCGTGATCGGGGGGCTCGGCAGCCTGCCGGGCGCCGTGGCGGGCGGCTTTCTGCTGGGGGTGCTCGAGACCTTTGTCTCGGTCTACCTCTCCTCCACGCTGCGCGACGTCTTCAGCTTCAGCCTGCTGATTTTGTTCCTGGTGCTGATGCCCTCCGGCCTGTTCGGCAAGACGCTGGAGGAAAAGGTGTAACACGCGCGGCCGCCACCCAAATCCACGCAAGCGGAGGGAGCCATGACCTACTTAAAAGGCATCGCCATCCTGGCCATGATCAACGCCATCTCGGCGGTCGGACTCGCGGTCTTCACGGGCTTTACCGGCATGATGTCGCTGGGGCACGCCGCCTTTATGGCGGTGGGCGCCTACACCTGCGCCATCGCCACCAAGACCTTCGGCCTGCCCTTTTTGCTGGCGCTGCCGCTGGCCGGCCTGGTCGCGGGGCTCTCGAGCCTGCTGATCGGCATCCCCACGCTGCGCGCCAACCTGCGCAGCGACTACTTCACGATCGCCACGCTGGGCTTTGGCGAGGCCATGCGGGTGCTGCTTGAAAACCTGACCATCACCAACGGCGCGCGGGGCATGGCGGGGCTCAAAAACCACTCCACCTTCGGCGTGACGCTGGCGGTGCTGGTGCTGGTGATCTTCTTTGCCAAGAACTTTGTCTTCTCGCGCTACGGCCGCATGGCCATTGCCATTCGCGAGGACCCGGTGGCGGCCGAGCTCTCGGGCATCGGCCTGTTTCCGGTCCGGCTGCGCTCGATGTTCTTCAGCGCCGTCTGCGCCGGCATCGGCGGCGCGCTGATGGCCCACCACATCCGCTTTATCCAGCCCAGCATGTTCACGGGCGTCCAGTCCACGCTGCTGACCGCCACCGTGGTGGCGGGCGGCATGGGCAGCCTGACCGGCCCGGTGCTGGCGGCCTTCCTGTTCGCCTTTGTGCCCGAGCTGCTGCGGGTGGCCGACATGTGGCGGCTGGTGGCCTACGGCGCGCTGCTGGTGGCCATCATCGTGCTGCGCCCGCAGGGCCTCATGGGCTACCGCGAGCTCTCGCTGCGCCGCCCGTCCGGGAGGAGGAGGGCCCCCAATGGCTGACTTTTTGGACATCCGGGGGCTGACCAAGCACTTTGGCGGCATCCTGGCGGTCGAGGACCTCTCGCTCTCGGTGGCGCAGGGCACCGTGCTGGGCATCATCGGGCCCAACGGCGCCGGCAAGACCACCGTCTTCAACCTGATCACCGGCGTCTACCCGCCGTCGGAGGGGGAGCTGCTGCTCGAGGGGCAGTCGCTGGCCGGCCTGCCCCCCCACACCATCGTGCAGCGCGGCGTGGCCCGCACCTTCCAGAACATCCGGCTCTTCCGCAACCTCACGGTGCGGCAGAACATCGTCACGGCCCTCGACCTGCGGCAGAAGCCCTACTCGCTCGCGCAGGCCCTGCTGTGTAACCCGCCCTTTGTCGAGAGCCCGGTCAAGGCCGGTGAGCGGGCGCTGCGGGAGCGGGCGATGACCTACCTCGAGCTGGTGGGCATCGAAGCCCAGGCCGACCGGCGGGCCGACAACCTGCCCTACGGCCTGCAGCGCAAGCTGGAGCTGGCCCGCGCGCTGGCCCTGGAGCCCAAGCTGCTGCTGCTGGACGAGCCGGCCGCCGGCATGAACCCCGACGAATCGATGGAGCTCTGCGCGCTGATCCGCTCGATCCAGCGGCAGCTGTCGCTGACCGTGCTGGTCATCGAGCACCACATGGACCTGGTCATGGAGCTCTGCGACCGCCTCTGCGTGCTGAGCTTCGGCAAAAAGCTGGCCGAGGGCACGCCGGCCGAGATCCAGTCCGATCCGGCCGTGCTCAAGGCCTATCTGGGGGAGGGGTGGGTCCGTGCTTGACGTCGATTGCATCTCGGTCTGCTACGGGCAGATCCGGGCGCTGCGCCGGGTGTCGCTGAAGGTGCCCCGCGGCAGCGTGGTCTCGCTGGTGGGGGCCAACGGCGCCGGCAAGTCCACGCTGATGATGACCATCGCGGGCGCGCTGCGCCCCACAGAGGGCCGCATCGCCTTCGACGGCCGGCCGCTGCCGGCCGGGCCGCACCGCGTGGTGGCGGCCGGCATCAGCCTGGTGCCCGAGCGCAGGCGGCTGTACGCCAACCTCACGGTGCGGGAGAATCTGCTGATGGGGGCCCACCTGCGGCGGGACCGCGAGGGCATCCACGCCGACATCGACCGGCTGTGCGGGCTGTTCCCGATCCTCAAAGAGCGCTTTTCGCAGTATGCCGGCACCCTCTCGGGCGGCGAGCAGCAGATGGTGGCCATCGCCCGCGGGCTCATGAGCCGCCCCGCGCTGCTGCTGATGGATGAGCCCTCGCTGGGGCTGGCGCCGCTGATCACGCGGCAGGTCTTCTCGATCATCGCCGATCTGCGAAGGCAGGGCACCACGATCCTGCTGGCCGAGCAAAACGCCCACCAGTCGCTCGAGATCTCCGACTACGCCTATGTGCTCGAGTCGGGCGAGGTGGTGCTCGAGGGCAGCGGCCAGGTCCTGCTGAACGATGTGCGCATGCAGGAGTCCTACCTGGGCATCCGCAAAAAAAATGGGCGCCCCGTCCGATAAAATCACGGCCGTCCCCGCGTTTTGTCAAAACGCGGGGACGCTTTTTTTGCGGCGCCGCCGCGCCGTTTTGGAGGCCGATTTGTCGCACGGACGTTTGCGTGAACGCCCGTCTTCCAAATGAACCCACCCAAATTTCCGTGTATAGGCAATTCAAAGCTGCGGATAATACTGGTGTCAACAAAACGATGTTTTTGACAGCTGAACACCGCAGGAGGGTTAAAACAGATGAAAGCGACAGGAATTGTGCGGCGCATCGACGATCTCGGCCGCGTGGTCATCCCGAAGGAGATCCGCCGGACCATGCGCATCCGCGAGGGTGAGCCGCTGGAGATTTATACCGACCGCGACGGTGAGGTCATCTTTAAGAAGTATTCCCCGGTGGGCGAGCTGATCACCGTGGCGACCGGCTGCGCCGAGGCGCTCTCCAAGACCTCGGGGCACGCCGTGCTGGTCTGCGACCGGGACACGGTCATCGTGGCGGCCGGCATCGGCAAGAAGGAGCTCGAGGGCAAGATCATCGGCGCCGAGTACGAGACCCTGATGGAGGCGCGGCAGACCGCCGCGCGTGCCTCGGGCCGGCGGCTTCCCGTCGTCATCGAGGACCAGCCCCGCTCCGAGCCGCTGGTGGCGGCCCCGATCATCGCCGACGGCGACATCATCGGCTCGGTGGTGCTGCTGGGCGAGGCGGCCTCGGCCGGCGAGCTGGAGATCAAGCTCACGCTGACGGCGGCGGCCTTTTTGGCCAAGCAGCTCGAGCACTGAGCGCGGCGCCCCGCGGGGCGGCCGCTGCGGCGGATTTTTTCGCGCAAAAGCCCGGCGCGGGCGGCTTTCCGCCGAAATGGGCTTGCATTGCCCCCGAAACTATGCTAAAATTGTGTGAGTTAATCGTATGGGAGAAGATGAAAGAGTGGGTGTCCCCACTCTTTCGTTTCTGTGGGGCGCCCTGTGCGCCCAACCCCGGGGAGGGTTGTCTTTGAAGAGCAGGGACGACATCGCCGCGGCGGCCCACCGGCTGGCGCAGCCCATTGCGCAGGCGCAGCAGGTGGCGCTGTGGGAGGTCGAATTTGTGCAGGAGGGCGGGCTCGACATCCTGCGCTTTGTGTTGGACGGCCTGCCCGGGCAGGCGGTCGACCTCGACCGCTGCGAGGCCTTCAGCCGCGCCGTCGAGGCCGAGCTCGACCGCGCCGACCCGATTGAGCAGTCCTACTGCCTCGAGGTCTCCTCGGCCGGCCTCACCCGCCGGCTGAGCCGCCCCGAGCACTTTGAGGCCCACCTGGGCGACCGGCTGGACATCCAGCTCGCCGGCCGCCTCGGGGAGGCCGGCGCGGAGTCCTTCGCACGGCTGCAGTTCGACGTCTGCGACGCGCAGCTGCCGGTGGACGTCACGCGCTTTGAGGCCACGCTGAGGGGCCGGGAGCCGCAGGGCGCGTTGCGGCTCGAGGACGACCTCGGCCGGGCCTTTACGCTGCCGGCCGACCGGGTGCAGCGGGTCTCGCTGGCCCTGTGCTGGCCGCCCAAGGGCAACGGCCGCCGGAAGCGGGAAAAAAAATGAGGACAAGGCCCCCCCTCGCCGCGGCGCAGCGGCACGGACCTTGGAAACTGCATCCCGCCCGCCGCCCTATCGACTTTGCCTGTGAAAAATATCGGGGCCGCCGAGCGCCCCGCGCAACCAGGAGTTGGAGACCATGGATTACAGCGAGCTGTTTGACGCCCTAGAGGAGCTGGAGCGGGAGCGCGGCATCCCCAAGGAGTACATGTTGACCAAAATCGAGGCCGGCCTGCTGTCGGCGCTGCGCAAGGACACCAGCGGCGGGGAGAGCCTGGCCGTCGTGATCGACGAGGACAACCGGGAGATCCACCTGATCACCCGCCGCAACGTCGTCGAGGAGGTGGAGACCCCCGGTCTTGAGCTGACGCTTGAGGAGGCGCGGGCCATCAACCCCAAGTACGCCGTCGGCGACGTCGTGGAGGAGGAAATCGACCCCCACACCTTCGGCCGCATCTCGGCGCAAAACGCCAAGCAGGTCATCATCCAGGGCATCCGCGAGTACGAGCGGGACATGATCTACAACGAGTACCAGAGCAAGCAGTACGAGATCTTGAACTGCCGCGTGGCACGGGTGGACCGCCGCGGCGCGGCGCTCGAGGTCGGCAAGACCGAGGTCTACCTGGTCAACAGCGAGCAGATCCCCGGCGAGGTCCTGCGCGAGGGCATGCGCATCAAGGTCTACGTCGTCGAGGTGCGCAACTCGACCAAGGGCCCGCAGATCATGATTTCGCGCACCCACCCCGGGCTGGTGCGCCGCCTGTTTGAGATGGAGGTCCCCGAAATTGCCGAGGGCATTGTGGAGATCAAGTCCATCGCCAGAGAGGCCGGCTTCCGCAGCAAGGTGGCGGTGTGGTCGGAGGACTCAAACGTCGACTCCATCGGCGCCTGTATCGGCCCGCGCCGCAGCCGGGTATCGGCCATCGTGGACGAGCTGCGCGGCGAGAAGATCGACATCATCCAGTGGCACGAGGAGCCCGCACAGTACATCGCCGAGGCGCTCTCCCCGGCCGACGTGCTGGAGGTCCGCATCCTCGACGACTATATCTGTCAGGTGTCGGTGCCCGACGACCAGCTCTCGCTGGCCATCGGCAAGGAGGGGCAGAACGTCCGCCTGGCCGCCAAGCTGACCGGCTGGAAAATCGACATCAAGCCCGCCTCGGCCGGCGTCGGCAGCTCCGACTAGGGGCCGCCGCGGCGCTTCGAAAACACTTTGAATTTGGGACGGTAATGCAACGTTGAGTGTCAAGAAAACACCCCTTCGCATGTGTGTCTCCTGCGGGGAGATGCGCTCCAAAAAAGAGCTGCTGCGCCTGGTCCGCACGCCCGAGGGCGAGATCGAGCTGGACCTTGGCGGGCGCAAAAACGGCCGGGGCGCGTATATTTGTAAGTGTAAGGACTGCTTCGACCGGCTGCCCAAGTCGGGCAGGCGAATTGAAAAGGCCTTTGGCTGCGCACTGCCCGAGGCCGTGCTGTTGCGGCTTGGAGAGGAGTTTTCGCATGGAGAACCGGAGCTCGAAGGCCCTCTCCCTGCTGGGCCTCGCTAAGCGCGCCGGTGCGGCGGCGGGCGGCACCGAGGGGGTTCGCTCCCTCTGCCGGTCGGGCAAGGCCCGCCTGGTGCTGCTGGCGGCCGACGCCTCCGACAACGCGAGAAAGCGCATCCTCGACTGTTGCGCCCACTACGGGGTCCCGCTGATCGGCCTGGCGGTGGGCATGCGGGAGCTGGGGCATGCGATTGGAATGGGAGAAGCGGCGGCGGCGGCCGTCGGCGACAGGGGCCTGGCGGACGCCATCCGCAGGCAGCTTGAGCGGGAGACGCCCGCCACGGAAGTCCACAGCGGACCTTTGGAAGAATGAGGGGGTTGACATCAGATGGCAGCAAAATACCGTGTACATGAGGTCGCAAAGGACTTCGAGGTCACCAACAAATACGTGCTCGACCTGCTGACCGAACTGGGCGGCGAGCCAAAAAATCACATGACGGCGCTCGAGGAAAACGAGCTGAACTACCTGTTCGACCGCATTTCAAAAGAGCGGTCGGTCAAGTCCTTCGAGCCCTTTTTCAGGGCCGGAGAGGAGAAGCGCACCCGCAGCGAGGCCGCCCGCGTGGCCAGGGAGCAAAAGGCGCGCGAGGAGGCCTTAAAGCGCGAGGAGGAGGGCCGCAAGTCGGCCGCCAAGGAGGCCGCGGCCACGCGGCAGCGCGTGCGTGAAGAGGCGGCCGCCGCCCTCGCCAAGAAGCGGGGGCCGACGCCGGAGGCGCCCGAGGCGCGCCCCGAGGCCGAGGCAGCCCCGGTTCAGGCGCCCCCGGCGCAGGAGGCCCTGGCCCGGGAGGCCCCCGCGGCACAGCGCCCACAGCCCGAGCGGCGCCCCGCAGAGGCGCCGGCCAGGGAGTCCGCCCCCACGGGGCGCAGCCCGGCGCCCGGCGAGGCCCGCCCGGCGGCGCCGCAGTCAAGGCCCGCTCCGCAGCCGAGGCCGGAGCAGGCCGCACAGCGGCCCGCGGAGGGCCAGCGGCCCCCACAGCAGGGCCAGCGCCCGCCGCAGGACCAGCGCCCGCCCCAGCAGGGGCAGCGCCCGCCGCAGGGACAGCGGCCTCCGCAGCAGGGGCAGCGCCCGCCACAGGGACAGCGGCCTCCGCAGCAGCCGGGGACGCGGCCCGCACAGGGTGCGCAGCGTCCCGCAGGGCAGCCCGGTGCGCGGCCCGGACAGCCGCAGGGCGCGCGTCCGGGGCAGCCGGCCAGGCCCGGCGCACAGCAGCAGGGCCGCCCACCACAGCGCCCGCCGCAGGGGGCAAAGCCCGCGCAGCCCGCGCGGCAGGCCCCGGCCGGCCCGCAGCAGACCACCCGCCGCGAAGGTGTGCGGGTGGTGGACACCCGCGCCGGCAACGTCGATTTGGCCAAGTTCGACGAGCGCTACGACCAGATGACGCCCGAGCGCGCCCGCAACCTGGGCGGCGGCAAGGCCAAGGTCGGCCGGCGGGGGGGCCAGCGCCCGACCCAGCACCAGCGCTCCTCCTTTAAAAAGGTCGAGACCGAGGCCGAGAAGCTCAAGCGCCTCGAGCTGGAGAAGGCCAGGAAGGCCCCGCTGCAGATCCAGATTCCCGACGAGATCACGGTCAGCGAGCTGGCCACCCGCCTCAAAAAGACCACGGCCGACGTCATTAAAAAGTTCTTTATGCTGGGCACCGCGCTGCAGGCGGCCGACGTCGTCGACTTTGAGACCGCGGCGCTGGTGGCCGAGGAGTTCAAGGCCCTCTACACCCGCGAGGTGGTGGTCACCATCGAGGAGCGCCTGATCGACGAGCGCGAGGACCGCGAGGAGGACCTGCTGCCCCGCGACCCCGTCGTGGTGGTCATGGGCCACGTCGACCACGGCAAGACCTCGCTGCTCGACGCCATCCGCAACACCCGCGTCACGGCCGGCGAGGCCGGCGGCATCACCCAGCACATCGGCGCCTACAAGGTCGCGGCCGGGGAGCGGCAGATCGCCTTCCTCGACACCCCCGGCCACGCCGCCTTCACCTCGATGCGGGCGCGCGGCGCCAATGTGACCGACATCGCCATTCTGGTCATCGCGGCCGACGACGGCATCATGCCGCAGACGGTCGAGGCCATCAACCACGCCCGGGCGGCCGAGGTCGCCATCATCGTGGCCATCAATAAAATCGATAAGCCGCAGGCCAACGTCGAGCGCGTCAAGCAGGAGCTGACCGAGTACGGCATCGTGCCCGAGGAGTGGGGCGGCGACACGGTCTGCGTGCCGGTCTCGGCCCAGACCAGGGAGGGCGTCGACACGCTGCTCGAGATGGTGCTGCTGACGGCCGACATGCTGGAGCTGCGGGCCAACCCCACCCGCCGCGGCACCGGCACCGTCGTGGAGGCCGAGCTCGACAAGGGGCGGGGCCCGGTGGCCACGCTGCTGGTCCAAAACGGCACGCTTCGCACCGGCGACGTCATCATCGCCGGCACGGCCGTGGGGCGCGTGCGCGCCATGACCGACGACCGGGGCCAAAAGATCGAGTCGGCCGGCCCCTCGACGCCGGTGGAGGTCATCGGCCTGGCCGAGGTCCCGCAGGCCGGCGACACCTTCCATGCCGTCGACGACGAGAAGATGGCCAGGGAGCTGGCCGAGCAGCGCCGCATCGAAGAGCGGGCCGCCCAGGCCCAGCGCTCAAAGGTGTCGCTCGACGACCTGTTCAGCCAGATTCAGCAGGGCGAGGTCAAGGACCTCAACCTGATTGTCAAGGCCGACGTCCAGGGCTCGGCCGAGGCGGTCAAGGCCTCGCTCGAGAAGCTCTCGAACGAGGAGGTCCACGTGCGGGTCATCCACGACGGCGTCGGGGCCATCAACAGCTCCGACCTCATGCTGGCCGAGGCCAGCAACGCCATCGTGATCGGCTTTAACGTGCGGCCCGACAACCTGATCCGCGACGACGCCTCCACGCGCGGCATCGACATCCGCACCTACCGCATCATCTACGAGTGCATCGAGGAGATCGAGGCGGCCATGCAGGGCATGCTGGCGCCCAAGTACCGCGAGGTGGTGCTGGGCAGCGCCGAGGTCCGCCAGGTCTTCCGCGTGTCGGGCGTCGGCACCATCGCCGGCTGCTACGTCAAAGACGGCAAAATCCAGCGCAACAGCCTGGTGCGGGTGCTGCGCGACAGCGTGGTCATCGCCGAGACCAAGCTGGATTCGCTGCGCCGCTTCAAGGACGACGTGCGCGAGGTGGCCGAGGGCTACGAGTGCGGCATCGGCCTCGAGCGCTTCAACGACGTCAAGGAGGGCGACGTGATCGAGGCCTATATCATGGAGGAGTACCGGCCGTAAGAAAAGTCCAGGGGGCACACGCACCCCTTTCCGGATACGCCGCCGCCCGAGGCGGCTGGCGGCTGCACCCTTGGGACGGGGCCTGCTTTCCCAATCAGGTATCCTCCTGTCCGCCGGTTCTTTATAAGGTCGCGGCCGCAGGCCGCGACCTTATAAAAGCGATGGTGAAGCCGGCAGCCCATCCAGGCAAAGAATATGCCTCAGGGATGCGAACCCAACCCAAGGCAAGTCCCCAGACCCAAAAGCACCGCCACTAAAAAATCTACACTACTTCCTGTATCCCTCTGCCGAGAGGAGGAGAGCCACATGGCAAAGCACCGCACCGACCGCATCAACGAGGAGGTGCTCCGCGAGCTGTCCGAGATCATCCGCGCGCTCAAGGACCCCCGCATTCCCGTGATGACCAGCGTGGTCAAGGTCACGGTGACCCCCGACCTCAAGTTTGCAAAGGCCTATGTCAGCGTGATGGGCGACCCGGCGGCCCAGGAGGACTGCCTCAAGGGGCTGCGCTCGGCCGGCGGCTTTATTCGCCGCGAGATCGGCCGCCGCGTCAACCTGCGCAACACGCCCGAGTTTCAGTTTGTGCTCGACGACTCGGTGGCCTACGGTGCCCGCATTGCGCAGGTGCTGCAGACGCTCGAAGAGCCGCAGGACAAGCCGGCCGACTGACGGCCGCTCAAAAAGCAGGGGCGCCTCTCCTGCTTTCAGCCTGTCAAAAAACCAACGGCTTTTGACGGGCGCGGCTTGTGCACTGTGACGCCCCGCCGCCCTTTGGGATATGCCCCGCAAACCCCGCCCGGGGAAGAGGCGCGGCCCCTGCGCTGTGCCGCCCTTTTGGGGTGTGCCCCGCAAAACCCCGCCCGGGGGAGAGGAGCGGCCCGTGTACTGTGCTGTTCTGCCTTCCTTTTGGGATATGCCCCGCGCAGTTCCGCCCAGAGGGAGGCGGCGGCCTGCCCGGCCGTTGCCACGCCGCCGGCACCGGCCGTCCTCCCCGCCCGCCGGGGTAAACCGCCTTTTTCGACCGGCAAAAGCAGGGGATTTTCCCCTGCTTTTTTTGCGAAGCGGCCATTTTTATGGTATGATAATATATTCTTGGGTAAATTACTGTAGAGGAGCCTATACATCTATGCACACCGACCCGACCGTGACCTTTGGACAAAGCACCGAATCGGCGGCGCCGATCCTGGCGGCGGCCGACTACCTGTGCCGCCACGACGACTTTCTAATCCTCTGCCACCAGAAGCCGGACGGCGACACGATCGGCAGCGCCTACGCGCTGCGCGAGGCGCTGCTGCAGATGGGCAAGCGCGCGCAGGTGGCCTGCAGCGACCCCTTTACGCCGCGCTACAGCTTCATCACGGGCGGCGAGCACGAGCCGCGGCGCAACTTTACGCCCAAGGGCTACATCACGGTCGACGTGGCCGACACCTCGCTGCTCGGCGACAAGCTCGAGCACCTGGCCGCCAACATCGACCTGGCCATCGACCACCACCCCAGCTTTACAAACTTCGGCCGCCTCAACGCCTGCTATCCCCACGCCGCGGCGGCGGGCGAAATTGTCTGCCACCTGATCCGGGCGCTGCCGGTCCGCTTCACCGAGTCCATCGGCATCGCCCTCTATACCGCCATCGCGACCGACACCGGCTGCTTCCGCTACGCCAACACCAGCCCCAGCGCCCTGCGCATGGCGGCCGACCTGCAGGCGGCGGGCGTGGACATCTACGCGCTCAACTACCGCCTCTTCATGCTCAGGTCCAAAACCCGCATGCAGCTGGAGGCCCGCATCGTGGAGACCGCCCACTTCTACCACGACAACCGGATTGCGGTGGCCGTGGTGCCGCTCTCGATCCATGACGAGCTGCGGGTCACCGAGGACGACCTCGACGACCTGGGCACGCTGATGCGCTGCATCGAGGGCGTCGAGGTGGGGGTGCTGCTCCGGGAGACCCCCTCCGGCAGCTACCGCGTCTCGCTGCGCTCCTCAGACAAGGTCAACTCCTCCGAGATCGCCCGCACGTTCGGCGGCGGCGGACACCGCCGCGCGGCCGGCTGCCTGATGTACGGCCCGGCCGAGGCCGCCGAAGCCCGCCTGGTCGACGAGATCCTGCGGGCCTTTGATCCGGCATGACCGGCATCCTGTTGCTCGACAAGGCCCCCGGCATCTCCTCGCAGCGGGCGGTGCACGAGGTGCAGCGCCTCTGCGGCGCCGCAAAGGCGGGGCACGGCGGCACGCTCGACCCCATGGCGGGCGGGCTGCTGCCCATCCTGCTGGGCAGCGCCACCAAGCTCAGCCGCTTTCTGCTGGAGGGTGACAAGGGCTACCGGGCCGAGCTGCTGCTCGGGCAGGTGACCGACAGCTACGACACCACCGGCCGGGTGCTGGAGCGCCGCCCGGTCGCCGTGACGGCCGAGGCGTTTGAACAGGCCCTCGCCGCCTTCCGCGGCGAGATTCTGCAGGTGCCGCCGATGTACTCGGCGCTGTCGGTGGACGGCGAGCGGCTGTACAAGCTGGCCCGCCGCGGCGAACAGGTCGAGCGCGCCGCGCGGCCGGTCACGATCCACCGGCTCGAGCTGCTGCTGCTGGAGGGCGAGCGCGCCGTCATCGAGGTCGACTGCTCCAAGGGCACCTACATCCGCTCGCTGATCCACGACCTCGGCGCCGCCCTGGGCTGCGGCGCCTGCATGAGCGGCCTGACCCGCACGATGGCGGCCGGCTTCTCCCTGGCGCAGGCGCATACGGTCGAGGCGCTGACGCAGGCCGCCGCACAGGGCGCGCTGCCCGACCTGCTCATCCGGCCCGAGGCGCTGTTTGCGCAGCTGCCCGCCCTCTCCCCCGCCCCCTTCTTTTGCAAGCTGCTGCGGGACGGCCTGCGGGTGCTGCAGCGCAAGCTGGGCAGCGACATCGCCGCGGGCGGCATGGCCCGCCTCTACGTCGACGGCGAATTTTTCGGCCTGCTGGGCGAGGGGCCGGCCGACGAGGGCTCGGCCCTATTCCTGATTTGGAGAGCGTGATGCTATGCATGTTACCCATATTGACCGCCACCGCCCCACCGGCCCCTGCGTGGTCTGCGTCGGCAACTTCGACGGGGTCCACCTCGGCCACCAGCGGCTGCTGGCCAAGACGGCCGCGCGCGCGGCGCCCGGCCGCCTGGCCACCGTCTACACCTTTTCGCGCCACCCGACCACACAGCTCACGGGGGCGCCCCCCGCGCGGCTGATCACCACCAACGCCGAACGGCTGGGCATCTTCGCGAACTTTGGCATCGAAGAGGTCGTGATGGATCCCTTCCGGCCGGCGCTGGCCGGCATGGAGCCGGCCGACTTCTTCCGCGACATCCTGCTCGACCGCCTGCGGGCGGCCGAGATCGTCTGCGGCACCGAGTACCGCTTCGGGGCGCGGGGGGCCGGCGACGCCGCGCTGATGGCCCGGCTGTGCGCGCAGCACGGCGTCGTGCTGCACACGATCCCCCCCGTCACCGACGGGGGGCGCATGATCAGCTCGACCTGGATCCGCGAGCGGGTGCTGCAGGGGGACGTGCAGGCGGCTGAGCGGCTGATGGGCCGCCCCTTTGCACTGCTGGCCGAGGTCTGTCACGGGGCGCAGCTCGGGCGACGGCTGGGGTTCCCCACGATCAACCAGCGCTTTCCGGCGCTCAAGCTGATCCCGCACCCGGGGGTCTACGCCACCCGGCTGGAGATCGACGGCACCTCTTACATCGGCGCCACCAGCGTGGGCACCCGCCCCACCGTAAACGGCGAGGACCTGCGCGCCGAGACCCACATCCTCGGCTACGAGGGCGACCTGTACGGCCGCTTTCTCAAGCTGGAATTTTTGCGCTACCTGCGCGAGGAGCTGCGCTTTGCCTCGCTCGACGACCTCAGCGCCCAGCTCCGGCTGGACGCCCGGCGGGCCGCAGAGGCCGCCGCCGCACAATCTGTCCTGGGGAGGGATGCCTGATGAAGCACCGATCACGCCTGCTGGCCGTCCTGCTGCCGATGCTGCTGCTCTGCGGCTGCGGCGGGCAGGCCGAGGAGCCCCTTTCCTTTGAGGGGGAGTACACGACCGACTACGCCGCGCTGCAGGGCGCGCTGCGGCTGGAGCTGCCGGCCGGCGCAAGCGCCGTACCCGTCGACCTCGAGGCGCTGCGGGAGGCCCACGGCCTGCCGGCGCTGCAAGCGCTCACGGCCCTGCGGTCGGGGGACGTTCTGCAGTACGACCTGAGCTTTGCCCCCGAGGCCCCGCGCGAGCAGATGGCGCTGGCCATGCAGGCGCTGTTTGAGAATGCGCCGGCCGATGTGCAGACGGTCAGCTGCCGCCTGCTGCTGGAGGACACCGTGGCGCTGCAGAGCCGGCTCGAACGCGCCCCGGAGGGCGACCCCTCGGAGCTGCGGCGCATCAGCTATGAGAACACGCTGCCCGTGCTCAAGGCCCGCGCGGCCGACGCGCGCCTGACCGGCCTGCTGATGGAGCTGGTCCGGCCCGACCTGCCGGCCGCCGACCTCATGGTGCAGCACAGCCTGCTGCCGGGCACCCTGCTGCTGCAGGTCAACACCGACAGCGCCGTCGACCCCGCGCTGCTGGAGGGCTGGCGGGCCGGCCTGCTGCGCGGACTCGAGGACCGCGACCTCGGCGGGCCCTTTGACCGGCTGGTGCTGCAGCTGTACGTGGGCAGCCGGCTGTACCACGAGTCGGTCCACCTGCAGGGCGAGGGCTGGCTGCCCGAGGGCACCGACTGGATGAACCCCCCGACCGCGGCCACGCCGCCCTGGTTTGCCGCGGATGCGGCCGAGGCGCCGGCCGCGTGACGGCCCCGGCGTGTGCACGACAACGATACAACTGAACTGAAAAAGAGCCCGGCGGAATATCCGCCGGGCTCTTTTGCCTTGTCTCCTCGGATGTATTCGTCCGCGCGCCGCTCAGCCGGCCACGGGCTGCACCGCCGGCAGGATGCCGTCCTCGCGGTCAAACTTCTCGATCTCCTTGGGGGAGCTCTTCATGGCGGCCAGCATGAGGATCAGGTCGATGATGGCCAGCGCCGTCAGCCCGTAGAAGACCGGGATATAGGAGTTGAAATGGGCCTGCACAAAGTTGGAAATCGGCACGCCCAGCGCCGAGCCCAGGCTCATGAAGGGCTGGCAGACGCCGTACACCCGCGTGTACTCCTTGTTGCCGAACAGCTGCACGGTCATGTAGGGCAGCTGCATGGTCGAAATGGCGTGGGCCAGGCCAAACCAGGCCGCAAAGGCATAGGCCATGGGCTTTGCGGTCGTGAAGATCAGCAGGAGCGGCGAGACCGCCATCATCAGTGTGATGAAAATGGTGCCGATCTTGAGCCCAAAGGTGTCGTAGATCTTGCCCAGGATGACCTTGCCAAACACCAGGACGCCCATCATCATCGAAAAGATGGAGGCGGCAAAGGCGCGCTCAAATCCAATGTCGGTCATGTGGTTGATGATGTTGTAGTTGAGCGCCATCGAGGAAAACTGGGAGCAGAACAGGCCGCCCGCATAGAACCAAAAGGTCTTGGAGCGGAAGGCCTGGGTCCGCGAGATGCCGCTCTTGGGGCCGGTGGCGACCTGCACGCCCTGCTTGACCTTTTCGGCGCCGTAGGGCAGCAGCCCCATCTCCTCGGGCGTCTCGCGGAGCAGGAAGAGGATGGCCGGGACCGTGATGACCAAGAAGGCGACGGCCAGCACCTGGAAGCCCACGCGCCAGCCGCTGTTGTCGATGATGCGGGTTATGACGGGCACCATGATCATGCCGAACAGGCCGGAGCCGGCCAGTGCGATGCCGGTGGCCAGGCCGCGCTTTTCGACGAACCAGTTGGAGATGATCTTGGCAAACGGAACGCCGGTCAGCATGCCCTGAAAGACGCCCTTTATAATGGCCACCGCGTAGAAGTGGTACACGCTGGTCGCCACCGAGTAGCCCAGCATGCACAGCCCGACCGTGGCGCAGCCGAACAGCATAAAGGGCTTAAAGCGCCGGTTTTTAAAGAACTCGCCCCACATTGGCGCCATGATGAGGCCCGAGATCATGCCAAAGGTGTTGTAGAGCAAAAAGGTTCCCCGCTCCACGCCGAGCGCCTCCGAGACCGGCTTGGTGAAGGTGCTCAGCGTGTTGGCCAGAATTCCGACCGCGGCACCCTGGATCAATAGCAGCGCCAGCACTACGATCCAACCGTAATAAAGTTTCCCCTTGGATGAAGTTTCCATCTCCGCATTCCCTCCATGATGCAAAAACCCTGTTCCATCCCGATGACGCTCGGGGGGTTTGCATGCCGACATCAAATTTTTTGGCTCACGAAAAGAATATATCATTTTTCTTTCTAAATAGCAATGTCATTTAAACGCATTTGAATTTTTAGGCTTTTAGAACACATCCCTTAACCGACCTGCCCTTTACAGCTCAAAATAACTGCGGGCCGCTGTCCAGTCAACAGCCCGCTGCCGACCCATGCACTGCGGCGCCCGCGCGTGTTGAGAACGGTCCGCGCGGACCGAAATTCATAATTTTGTGCCCGTCTGCACATCCTATGCAGGGAAACCCACTGAAAAAGAAGGGGGGCTTTCAGATGAATCCCTTGCCACTGCCCGAGGTGCAGGAGGCCAGGACCAGCGCGGAGCACCCGGCGCGCACGGCGCCGGCGCCGCAGGCCGCCGCCGCGCCGCCCGCCGAGACGCCGGGCCCCGAGCAGCTTGCGCAGGCGCTCAAATCGCTGTGATCGCCGCCTGTATGGCGCAGGGGCCGGCCGGCGCGCAAGGCGCGCAAAGTGGCCCCTGTCCGCTTGTGCGGACAAATCGCCCCTCGGCCGCCGCCTCTTTTTTGGGGCCTTTTCCAGGGAAAAAGTCCCTTTGCCGCCTCCTTTTCGGCGGCTTTTCGGCCTGTGCCGTTGTATCCTGCGCCAGGAGATGCTATAATGGCGTTGTCAGACCCTTGTGGCTGACCATCTCGTTTTCCGGGTTTGGGAGGGGCTTTTGATGACGGTCTATTGGCTGATCGCGCTGGTTGTCCTGCTGCTCATCGAGGCCGTCACCTTCGGCCTGACCACCATCTGGTTCGCCTTCGGCTGCTTCCTCGCCATGCTCTGCGCGCTGCTGAAGCTGCAGTTCTGGGTGCAGTTTGTGGTGTTTCTGGTCGGGTCGGTCGCGGCCATTCTGCTCATGCGGCCGCTGGCCGTCAAGTGGCTCAAGCTGGGCAAGGAGCGCACCAATGCCGACCGCCTGATCGGCGAGATCGGCCTGGTCACGCAGGCCATCGACAACCTGACCGGCACCGGCCTGGTCCACATCGAGGGCCAGACCTGGACCGCCCGCTCGGACGACGGCGAGCCGATCGAGGAGGGGGCGCAGGTCATGGCCGTGCGCATTTCGGGCGTCAAGCTCTTTGTGCACCGGGTCCGATAGTCCCCCTTGGGTTGTTTACAAAAATATATGTCTTTATAAAGGAGTTGCGCTATGGGACCGCTTCTGATCGCCGTCTTTTGGATTGCCGTCGCCATTTTTGGCGTGGCGCTGCTGGCCTCCTGCATCCAGGTGGTGCCGCAGGCCAAGGCCTACGTCGTCGAGCGCCTCGGGGCCTACCAGGCCACCTGGGATGTCGGCCTGCACTTCAAGCTGCCGCTGCTCGAGCGGGTGGCCAAGCGGGTCTCGCTCAAGGAGCAGGTGGTGGACTTCATGCCGCAGCCGGTCATCACCAAGGACAACGTCACGATGCAGATCGACACCATCGTCTACTTTCAGATCACCGACCCCAAGCTCTATACCTACGGCGTCGAGGCGCCCATGCCGGCCATTGAAAACCTCACGGCCACCACGCTGCGCAACATCATCGGCGACCTGGAGCTCGACCAGACGCTGACCAGCCGCGACCACATCAACACCAGGATGCGCCTGATCCTCGACGAGGCCACCGACCCCTGGGGCATCAAGGTCAACCGCGTGGAGCTCAAGAACATCCTCCCGCCCAGGGAGATCCAGGACGCCATGGAGAAGCAGATGAAGGCCGAGCGCGAGCGCCGCCAGGCCATCCTGCAGGCCGAGGGCGAAAAGCAGTCGCAGATCCTCGTGGCCGAGGGTGAAAAGCAGGCCGCCATCCTGCGGGCCGACGCCACCAAGATCACCAAGATCCGCGAGGCCGAGGGCGAGGCCGAGGCCATCATGACCGTGCAGACGGCGCTGGCCGACTCCATCAAGCTGCTCAACGAGGCCTCGCCGAACGAGTCCATCATCCGCCTCAAGGCGCTCGAGGCCTTCCAGAAGGCCGCCGACGGCCGCGCCACCAAGATCATCATCCCCAGCGAGATTCAGGGCCTGGCCGGGCTGGCCACCTCGCTGCTCGAGTCGGTCAGGGACCCGGCCGACCGGGCGTAATCTACCCCCCAGGCAAGGACATCGGCAAAGAAACCCGATCTCTGTCTGCCAAAGGAGTTCACAGGAGATCAGGGCGCAGCGTTTTGCACCCCCTGATCTCCTTTGTTTTGGACCCCGCGGGACGGCTCTTGTCCGCCGCGCCCGCCCTCCCCGTCCGACGGTGGGTGCTCTGACTGAATCAATGCCCCCGGCAAACATCTTTATCCATAAGCGCATAAGCGCCCCCGGTGACCGCCCTCAACAACTGCGTTTGGCAAAGGAACATTGCCCCCATGTGCACACTCTTTGCAGCCTCCATTTTTGAACAGCCGGCCGAGGCCGTCGGCACGGTGCTGGATGCGGCCGAGCTGCTGCTGGAGCAGCCCGAGGTCCGGGTGTTGGCCGTCAACACCCTTTTTCTGATGCTGCTGTGCGTCGTGGCGCTGCTCTTTTACGTGCTGAAAAAGACCCGCGCCCTCACCCCCATCGGCACCGGCCTCGAGAGCCTCACGCTGATGGCCATCGGCTGCCTCTCGCTGGCCTTTATCGAAATTGCCCTGCAGCCCTCCTTTCTGCTCAAGACGCTCTGTAAAGTCACGCTGTTTGTGGCCTGCATCTTCTTGTACCAGGTCACCAACCAGAGCGTCTCGATGCTCAGGATGTTCCGGCTGGGCCACCCGCGCCAGCTGCTCTGGGCGCTGGGCGGCGGCCTGCTGGTCTATTTCTTCATCCTCTGCGCCTTTTGGCTGTTCCGGCGCTTCATCGACCTTTCGGTCATCTCAAACAGCCTGGTCCACGACAGCTCGGTCAACGCCGGCAACTTCCTCGGCGTCTCGCTGTACATCAGCTTTGTCAACTCGCTGCTCGAGGAGATCTTCTTCCGCGGCTATGCCTTTTTGGCCCTGCGCGAGTCGGTGCCCGAGGTCTACGCCGGCCTGCTCAGCGCCATCGCCTTTTCGCTCTACCACTTTGCGGCCATGGCCGGCTGGTTTTCGCCCTGGCTGTTTCTGCTGCTGCTGATCGGCCTGTTTGTGTCGGGCCTGCTGTTCAACTGGATGGACGCCAAGCCCGGCAACATCTACAACTCCTGGCTGGTCCACATGTTTGCCAACTTCGCCATCAACACCATTGGGTTCTTCATGTTCGGCATGCTGCAGCCCTGATCGCGCAGGGCGGAGCAGCGCGTCTTTTTAGGGAGGGATCCGCTCTATGACCTCATCCATCACCAGCCTGGGCCTGGTCGGGCTGCGCTGCTACCCGGTCACCGTGGAGGCCGACGTGCAGAGCGGCATCTCCTCCTTCGACCTGGTCGGCCTGCCCGGCGCCGCCGTGCGCGAGAGCCGCGACCGCGTGCGGGCCAGCATTCAAAACTGCGGCCTCACCTTTCCGGCCGGCCGCATCGTCATCAACCTGGCCCCCGCCGACCAGAACAAGGACACGCCGATCTACGACCTGCCGGTGCTGCTTGCACTGCTGTGCGCCAGCGGCCAGCTGCCGCCCCAGCCGCAGAGCATCGCCTTCCTCGGCGAGCTCTCGCTGACCGGGGAGCTGCGCCCGGTCAAGGGGGTGCTGCCGATGGTCCGCGCCGCCGCCGAGATCGGCATTCGGCGCATCTATGTCCCCGAGGCCAACGCCGTCGAGGCGGCGCTCGAGGACCGCATGGAGGTCTATGGCGCCGCCACCACCCAGCAGCTGATCGAGGCGCTGTGCGGCCGGGCGCCCATCCCGCCCGCAAAGACCGACCTCGACGCGCTGCTGGCGCAGCCACCCGCAAACCAGCTGGACTTCTCCGAGGTGCGCGGGCAGGATCTGGCCAAGCGGGCGCTTGAAATTGCGGCGGCCGGCGGGCACAACCTCATGATGATCGGCCCGCCCGGCGCGGGCAAGTCCATGCTGGCCAAGCGCCTGCCCTCGATCCTACCCCCCTTCACGCGGCAGGAGGCGCTGGAAGTCACGGCCATCCACTCGGTGGCCGGGCTGCTGCCCCCCTCCGGCCTGGTGGTCACCCGGCCCTTCCGCGCCCCCCACCACACGATGTCGGACATCGCGCTGGCCGGCGGCGGCCGGATTCCGCGGCCCGGCGAGGTGTCGCTGGCCCACGCCGGCGTGCTCTTTCTCGACGAGCTGCCCGAGTTCGGGCGCTCCTCGCTCGAAGTGCTGCGGCAGCCCATCGAGGACGGCCGGATCACGGTCTCGCGGGTGTCGGGCAGCAGCGCCTTCCCCAGCCGCTGCTCACTGGTGGCCGCCCTCAACCCCTGCCCCTGCGGCTACTTCGGGCACCCCTCAAGGACCTGCACCTGCAGCCAGGCCGACATCGCGCGCTACCTGCGCAAGATCTCGGGCCCGCTGCTCGACCGCATCGACCTGCAGATCGAGGTCTCGCCGGTGACCTACGACGAGATGACGGCGCCCCCCGCCGAGTGCTCGGCCGCCATCCGCCGCCGCGTCGTGGCGGCCAGGGAGCGCCAGCTGCGCCGCTTTGAGGGCCAGCCCTTCTTCTGCAACGCCGGCATGGAGCACCGGCACCTCGTCGAGTACTGCACGCTCTCGGGCGAGAGCGGCGCCTTTTTGCGCACCGCCTTCGAGCGGCTGGACCTCTCGGCCCGCAGCTACGACCGCCTGTGCAAGACGGCCCTCACGATCGCCGACCTCGAGGGCGCCGACCGCATCGCCCCCGAGCACCTGGCCGAGGCCATCCGCTACCGCGCGCTCGACCAGAAGTACTGGCGCCGCCGCATGGCCTAAGCGTCCCGACCTGCAAAATTTCGACGGATTGTTGCCTGTTTCCGCGCCCTTTGCTATAATAGACAGCGGTGTGGGTTGAACCGGCACGGTTTTCGCCCATCCACGGCAATCGCTTCATCAGTTTCGGCAAAACACAAAGAGGAGCTTACATTTTTTATGGATCAGCAAAAGAGCAAGGGGTTTTTTTACGGCTGGGTGATCGTGCTGGCCGGCATGCTGATGATGGGCACCAGCATCGGCCTGTTCGTCAACTGCAACGGCGTCTTTGTCGAGCCGGTCACGGAGCAGCTGGGCTTTGGCCGCGCCGCGTTCTCGCTGTACGCCACGATCGCCTCGACGCTGGGCATGCTGTCGACGGTGGTCTACGGCGAGCTCTACACCAAGTATCCGATCCGGCGCTTCATGCTGCTGAGCACGGTGGTCTGCTGTACCAGCGTGTTCGGCTACTCGATTTCGACGCAGCTCTGGCAGTTTTACCTGTTTGCCACGATGTACGGACTCTGCTCGATCCCGGTCAGCGCCGCCACCATCGCCATTTTGATCAATCGCTGGTTCCGCGACAAAAAGGGCCTGGCCACCGGCCTCGCCTTCTCGGGCTCGGGGCTGACGGCCGCCATCATGAACCCGGTGGTCTCCAACATCGTGGCCGACATGGGCTGGCGCTGGGGCTACCGCGTGCTGGCCATCTCGGGCTTTGTGCTGCTGAGCCTGGCCTGCCTGCTGGTGAAGGAGTCCCCGGCCGCCATGGGGCTGCTGCCCTACGGCGCCGAGGCGCCGAAGCAGCCGGGCGCCGACGCCAAGCCGCTGGAGCTGCCCGGCCTGACCCGTAAGGAGGCCGTGCGCACCCCCGCCCTCTACCTGCTGGTGCTGGGCTTCTTCGCCCTCTTTATCGTCGGCATGGGCATGATGCCCAACGTCATCCCCTACCTCAATGAACAGGGCTACCGCGACATCGCCCCCAGGGTGATGTCGATGGTCATGGCGGTCATGATCGCGGGCAAGATCAGCCTGGGCGCCGCCTTTGACAAGCTGGGCGCCGTCAAGTCCTCGATCGTCACCGGCCTGTGCATGGTGGCCTCGGTGGTCACGCTGGCCATGGCCGGCGCCAACCCCTACATGCCCTATGTCTTTGCAATCTGCTACGGCTACGGCTACTCCACGCTCTCGGTGCCCATCCCCTACCTCACGGCCGAAAACTTCGGCGGCCGGGAGTACCCGGCCATCTATAGCCTGGTGCAGATGCTGGGCGGCCTGGGCGGCTCGGTGGGCCTGGTGCTGGCCGGCCTGCTCTACGACCTCTCGGGCAGCTACACCATCGTCTGGCCCATCTTCACGGGATTGGCCGTCTGCAGCACGGTGCTGCTGACGCTGGCCTCGCTGGTCGCCCGCAAAAAGAACTACAACCCCACCGCCCACCGGTAGGGTCGCACCCCTCCCTTAAAAACGCCGCGCGGCCGGCCGGCCGCGCGCTTTTTTTTGCTTTTTGCGCCCGCCGATGCATCCTTTTGCACCGCCCGCGCAAACTGGGGGTGCGGGGACTCTATCCGCGCGTACACAGGCCGTTCACCGTTTATCTACAGCAAAATCCCTTGACATTGCAGGCGTTGCGGCGTATAGTAAAAACAGATTTAGCACTCATATGTATTGAGTGCTAAGCCGGCGGCCGGCACCGTGCCGCCCACCCACAGCCAGCTGGTCGAACAGCGCCGGCTGCGGCGGCGCGGCGGACCCGGCCTTTGCCGCGCCCGCGGCCCCCGATCGGAGGGCCGCATGAGGGAGTACCGCCATGAAGATTATGGACCTGAACGAACGCAAGCGCCGCATCCTGGCCGCCATCATCGAAACCTACATCGAGACGGCCGACCCGGTCGGCTCCAAGGCCGTGGCCGAGCTCTCGGGGCTGGGCGTCTCCTCGGCCACCATCCGCAACGAGATGGCCGAGCTCGAGGAGCTGGGCTGGCTCGAGCAGCCTCACACCTCGGCCGGACGGGTGCCCTCGGCGCAGGGCTACCGCGCCTACGTGGACTATCTGATGCGCCGGCACCGGCTGACCGACCTGGACCTGATGCGCACAAACGCCTTTTTGCACTCCCGGGTCAGCGAGCTGGAGCGCATGCTGGACGAGGCCGGCCGGATCATCAGCGAGCTGACCGGCTACCCCTCGCTGACCATGCGGCCGCAGCTGCGCGGCAGCGCCATCCGGCGCATCGACCTGCTGCCGGTCGACCGCCACCAGTTCGTGCTGCTGCTGGTCACGACCGACGGCATGGTCAAAAACCGCATCTGCCGCACCTGGGCACCAATCGAGCCGGCGCTGCTGCAGGAGGTCTCGTCCCTGGTCGACCGCCGGCTCTGCGGCCTGCCGCTGACCGGCATTTCGCCGGCCGTGGTTGAGGAGCTCCACCGCGCGCTCGACGATTTCTCCTTTGTGCTGGAGCCGGTGCTCCAGACCATCCGCGAGGCGGCCGAGTCCTTTGAGACGCCCGAGGTCGTGCTGGACGGCGAGCAGCGGCTGTTCGACCTGCCCGAGTACCGCGACCTCGACAAGACCAGAGACTTTCTGACCTTTTTGCAGGACCAGGGCGCCCGGCGCCAGGTGCTCTCGCCCGCACAGGGGCACGACGGCATCACCATCACGATCGGCAGCGAGCACCCGCTGGAGGAGCTGCGCGAGAGCAGCGTGATCATGGGCAACTACAAGCTGGGCGACCGCCCCGTGGGCATCATCGCCGTGATCGGCCCCACAAGGATGCACTACAACCGGGTGTTCAGTCAGATTGAGTACTTTACACAGGGCCTCAACCACCTGCTCTCCCAGCTGGTGGGCCCCAAAGAGGAATAAGGAGTGAAGCAAATGCCGGACCGCAAAAAGGAGGCGCTGCACGAAGAGGCGCCCCTGGTGGAGCCAGAGACCCTGCAGCCCGATCCCCTGGAGGAGGCGCCGGCGCAGGATGCCGACGCCCTTGCCAAAGAGGCGGCCGAGGCCCCCGCCGAACCGACCGTGGAGCAGCAGCTGGCCGAGCTGGGCGACCGGTACCTGAGGCTGGCCGCCGAGTACGACAACTTCCGCAAGCGCACCGCGCGCGAGCGGGAGTCCCAGAGCGCCTTTGTGGTCTGCGAGACCGTCGCCAAATTTCTGCCGCTGCTCGACAGCCTGGACCAGGCCGCCGCGCACCGCGAGGGGGACACCGAGGCCGTCCGCGAGGGGCTTGAAAAGGTGCTGCAGGTGCTGAGGGACACGCTGGCGCAGCTCGGCCTGGCCGAGATCGACACCACGGGCGCGTTTGACCCCAACCTGCACAACGCGGTCCTGCACACCGAGGACGAGACGCTGCCCCAAAACACCATTGTCGACGTGTTCCAAAAGGGCTACCTCTTCGGCGACCGGGTCGTGCGCCACGCGATGGTTTCGGTCGCCAACTGACGCCCCCTTGCGGGCTTTGCATAAATGCCTTGAAAAATGCGTAATTGTATTCGTAATGGAGGTTTTTTTAAATGTCTAAAGTCATTGGAATTGACCTTGGCACCACCAACTCCTGCGTGGCCGTCATGGAGGGCGGCGAGCCCATCATCATCCCCAACGCCGAGGGCGGCCGCACCACCCCGTCGGTGGTGGCCTTCACCAAGACCGGCGAGCGCATGGTCGGGCAGGTCGCCAAGCGGCAGGCCATCACCAACCCCGAGGGCACCGTCAGCTCGGTCAAGCGCCGCATGGGCGACGCCCACCAGATCGCCATCAACGGCAAGAACTACTCCCCCGAGGAGATCTCGGCCATGATCCTGCAAAAGCTCAAGACCGACGCTGAGAACTACCTGGGGGCCAAGGTGTCCCAGGCCGTCATCACGGTGCCGGCCTACTTCAACGACTCCCAGCGCCAGGCCACCAAGAACGCCGGCCAGATCGCCGGGCTCGAGGTGCTGCGCATCGTCAACGAGCCCACCGCGGCCGCCATGGCCTACGGCATCGACAAGGACATCGACCAGAAGGTCATGGTCTACGACCTCGGCGGCGGCACCTTCGACGTCTCGATCCTCGAGATCTCGGACGGCATTATCAAGGTGCTCTCGACCAACGGCAACACCAAGCTGGGCGGCGACGACTTCGACGACCGCGTCATGAAGCATCTGATCGACACCTTCAAGGCCGAGAACGGCATTGACCTCTCAGGCGACAAAATGGCCGTGCAGCGCCTCAAGGAGGCCGCCGAGAAGGCCAAGGTCGAGCTGTCCGGCATGACCACGGCGCAGATCAACCTGCCCTTCATCACCGCCGACGCCAACGGCCCCAAGCACTTCGACCTCACGCTGACGAGGGCCAAGTTCAATGAGCTGACGGACGATCTGGTCAAAAAGACGCTCGCGCCGGTCGAGATGGCCCTCAAGGACGCCGGGCTCAAGCCCGACCAGCTCAACCGCGTGCTGCTGGTGGGCGGCTCCACCCGCATCCCCGCGGTGCAGGAGGCGGTCAAGGGCATCACCGGCAAGGAGCCCTACAAGGGCATCAACCCCGACGAGTGCGTGGCGCTGGGCGCCGCGATCCAGGCCGGCGTGCTGGCCGGCGACGTC
>JAAYBB010000046.1 GCA_012719075.1 Clostridiales bacterium
GCCACTACGGGCCGTTCCTGATCCGGATGGCATGGCACAGCGCCGGCACCTACCGCATGGCTGACGGTCGCGGAGGCGGACGGTCCGGGGCCCAGCGCTTTGCCCCCCTTAACAGCTGGCCGGACAACGTGAACCTGGACAAGGCCCGCCGGCTGCTCTGGCCGATCAAACAGAAATACGGCAAGAACCTCTCCTGGGCCGATCTGCTGATCCTGGCCGGCAACTGCGCGCTGGAGTCCATGGGCCTGAAGACCTTTGGCTTTGCCGGCGGCCGCGAGGACGTCTTTGAGCCGCAGGAGGACGTCTACTGGGGCGCCGAGGCCGAGTGGCTGGGCGACAAGCGCTACTCGGGCGAGCGGGACCTTGAAAATCCGCTGGCCGCCGTCCAGATGGGCCTGATCTACGTCAACCCCGAGGGGCCGAACGGCATGCCCGACGCCATCGCCTCGGGCCGCGACGTGCGGGAGACCTTTGCCCGCATGGCCATGGACGACGAGGAGACCGTCGCGCTGATCGCGGGCGGCCACACCTTTGGAAAGTCCCACGGCGCCGGTCCCGCGACCCACGTGGGCCCCGAGCCCGAGGCCGCCCCGATTGAGCATCAGGGGCTTGGCTGGCACAGCAGCTTTGGCAGCGGCAAGGGCGTCGACACCATCGGCAGCGGCATTGAGGGCGCCTGGAAGCCCAATCCGACCACCTGGGACATGGGCTACCTGAACACGCTGTTCGACTACGACTGGAGGCTGGTCAAGAGCCCGGCCGGGGCCTACCAGTGGATCCCCTCCGACCCGGCCGCCGCCGAGCTCGTCGAGGATGCCCACGACCCCAATCGGCGGCACGCCCCCATGATGACGACGGCCGACCTCTCGCTGCGCATGGACCCGATCTACCGGCCCATCGCCGAGCGCTTCCGCGACAACCCCGAGGCGTTTGCCGACGCCTTTGCGCGGGCCTGGTTCAAGCTGACCCACCGCGACATGGGCCCGCGCTCGCGCTACCTCGGCGCCGAGGTGCCGGCCGAGGAGCTGATCTGGCAGGACCCCGTGCCGGCCGCCGACCACCCGCTGGTCGACGAGCAGGACATCGCGGCACTCAAGCAGCGCATCCTGGACTCCGGCCTGCCGGTCTCCCGGCTGGTCTCGACGGCCTGGGCCTCGGCCTCAACCTTCCGCGGCTCGGATAAGCGCGGCGGGGCCAACGGCGCGCGCATCCGGCTTGCGCCGCAAAGGGACTGGGTCGTCAACCAGCCCGAGCAGCTGCAGGCCGTGCTGCAGGTCCTCGAGGGCATCGCGGCCGAGTTCAACGGCGCGCAGCCGGGCGGCAAGCGGGTCTCGCTGGCCGACCTGATCGTGCTGGGCGGCTGCGCCGGCATCGAGCAGGCCGCCAGAAACGCCGGCCTGGAGCTGACGGTTCCCTTTGCCCCGGGGCGGACCGACGCCTCGCCGGAGCAGACCGACCCCGCCTCCTTTGCGGTGCTTGAGCCGAAGGCCGACGGCTTCCGCAACTACCTCAAAGCCAGCTACGCCGTCCCGCCCGAGGAGCTGCTGGTCGACCGCGCCCAGCTGCTGACGCTGACGGCCCCCGAGATGACGGTGCTGCTGGGCGGCATGCGGGTGCTCGGCGCCAACTACGGCGGCGCGCCGCACGGCGTCTTCACCAAGCGGCCCGAGGCGCTGACCAACGACTTCTTTGTCAACCTGCTGGACATGGGCACGGCCTGGAAGCCCGTCAACGAGGACGCCAAGGTATTTGAAGGCCGCGACCGCGCCACCGGCGAGCTCAAGTGGACCGCGACCCGCGTCGACCTGAGCTTCGGCGCCAACGCCGAGCTGCGGGCCATCGCCGAGATCTACGCCAGCGACGACGCCCGGGAGAAGTTCGCCCACGACTTTGTCTCGGCCTGGAACAAGGTGATGAACGCCGACCGCTTTGACCTGGCCTGATCCTTTCCCGCTGCAGTTCCGCCGTGGGCGGGGTGCGGCGGTCGGGTGCTTGCCCTCTTCTGTCACGTCTCCGCCATGGGCGGGCGGGTGCAGGGTTGGCAAGCGTCCTCTTCCACTACAGTCCCACCATGGCCAGGACGGGTGCGGAAAACGCATGCTTGGGCCCTCCCCACCACGGATACAGGGAGGGCGCCTAGCCTCCCCCGCTACATCCCCGCCATGGGCGGACACGGCCCAGAAAACCGTTGCGTGGCGCCTGCACCAAGATCGGCGCCCACTGCCTTAGCGCAGGGCGGTTCCCGTGCGTCCGGCACATCCGCCCTAAATGGCCCGGCCGCCGGACTCGAACCCGCTTTGGAAAGGACTGCCCGCCATGAATTTTCAGGGACTGACCATCGGCATCATCGCCTTTGTCATCATCGGCGTGTTCCACCCCATCGTCATCAAGGCCGAGTACTACATCGGGAAAAAAGTGTGGCCGGTCTTTTTGGTGTGCGGCCTCCTGCTGATCGCCCTGTCCACGCGCATCGAGGGCGTCACGGGCTCGGCCGTCGCAGGCATCACCGGCTTTACTTCGCTGTGGAGCATCCACGAGCTCGTCGAGCAGGAGGAGCGCGTAAAAAAGGGCTGGTTCCCGCGCAACCCGAACAAGAAGGCCTGACCGCCGATCCAAAGCAGCAGGGCCTGCACCGTTTGGCCCCCCGTAAAAGGGGGTGCCCATGCGGCGCAGGCCCTTATTTTGTGCAGCGGGGTCTGCGGCGGACGCCGCCAATCGGCCGGCCCGATGTCAACGGGGACGGCAGGGCGCCGCCTGCGCCCGCCGGTCACAGGCCCCGAAAAAAAGGGGGGGCCTTTTATGCCTGAAAGAGCCGCCGGCGGAAGCCTTTGGCAGGACCCATTTTCCGCTCCGCCGTAGGAGAAACAGGCATCGGACGGCCAGCGGCCATGCCTCCCCATCCGGGCCAGACAGACCCGGGTTGACACCGTTCGTGGTTTTTACCAAAAGATTGCTGTAAAATTTTTGCTTGGAAATAGAGGATGATTATGGTATACCCAAATCACCATGTTATTCTAACTGGTGGTTGTATTTAATTAAAGATATTCTGTGCGATCCTTCTTTTAATGTTACTTTATTTAAGGTGGCGCCTACCGTGACCCTGCTTGCCACCGATCCGCACAGGATAAAAGGGGGCGGGGCGCGCTTGGTCTAAGTCCGTTTTCGGCCTTTGCGTTTGCCGGCATTTCTGGCGGCGCAGCGCAAAGACACGCAAAGAGGGGGCGACGTTCAAGGACCCGCAGCCGGAAGTTGGGGCGCTCCAGGCGCCATTTTCTGCGGCGGACCTCCTTGAAACTACAGTAGGAGGCTATATCATGAAAAAACGCATTCTCTCGGTACTGTTGGCCGTGTGCCTGATGGCGACGGCGCTACCCGTCCTTGCGGCATCGGAGACCGGTTTTCCCGACATGCCACAGGACTACTCCACAGCCGCGCTCGAGACGGCCGTGGCAAACGGACTGCTGGGCGGCGCAGACGGGCTGATCCTGCCGGATGCCCCGCTGACCCGGGCGCAGATGGCGGCGATTGTCGTCCGTGCCTTTGGCGCGACCGCGGCGGCCCCGCTGGCCGGATATGCCGATGTGTCCGAATCGGCCTGGTACTATGCCGATCTGGGCAAGGCCGTTCAGATGAAGGTGCTGCAGGGCGACGGCGCCAACCTCAACCCCGACGACAGCATCTCTAGGCAGCAGGCCTTTGCGGTGCTCGCGCGGGCGCTCAAGCTGGACGAGGGCACGCCCGCCGACCTGGCCGCCTTCTCCGACAGCGGCGATGTGGCCGCCTGGGCGGTGGGCGCAACGGCCGCCATGGTCAAGGCCGGATTTATTCAGGGCGCAGGCGGCGTGCTGAATCCCACGGCCAACATCTCCCGCAAGGATTTTGCGGTGATGATGGGCAACATCGTCAAAACCTACATCAAGACCGCCGGCGTCGTCACCGAGCTGGCCGAGGGAACGGTGCTGGTCAATGTTCCGGGCGTCACGCTGCAGGACGTTGAGGTCAAGGGCGACCTGATCATCGGCGACGGCGTGGGCGACGGCGACGTCATTTTGGACAATGTTTCGGTCACCGGGCGGATGATCGTCCGCGGCGGCGGCGTGAACTCGATCATCATCCGCGGCAGCAGCGCGGTGGGCACGGTGGTCATCTCCAAGGTGGACGGCCATGTCCGCATCGCCGTCGAGGGCGACGCCACTGTCGAGGTGATCTACATCAACGACGGAAAAGACGACGTCATTGTGGAGGGCAATGTGGACAGGCTGGTCGTCGACGCTCCCGCGGTGCCCGTGACCATTCAAAACGGCACGGTTGGCGAGGTTGCGATCACGGCGGCAGATGCCCAGGTGACGGTGGCCAAGGGCGCGGCGGTCACCGCCATGACGGCCTCCGGCACACAGCCCAGCCTGACCATTGAAGGCAGCGTGACCACGCTGACCGCCGCCGCAGGCGCCGCCGGCGCAAAGATCGAGGTTGCCGCGGGCGGCAGCATCGACACCGTTCTGGCCGGCGCGGCCGGCACCACCATTGGCGGCGAGGGCAGCGTGAAGAACGCAACCATCTCGGGCGAGAACGTCAGCGTCAACACCAAGGGCACCGAGGTGACGGTGGTTGCGGGCGGCAGCCAGACCGCGCCCGACGATTCGGGCAGCACGTCCGGCGGCAGCCAGACCGGTGGCGGCGGCGGGAACCCGCCCTCCTCCACCAAGCGTCTGAATGTCTCGGTCGACAAGCTGGGAACCGCACCGGACGATGTCAATAAAGAAGACAGCCAGGCCAATCAGGACGCCGTTACCGTGAGTAAGTCCGGCAACACGGTCACCGTCAGCGCGGTCCTGAGCCAGCTCAAGGCCTTCAACTCCACAAACCCCGATCAGGGTATTCACAAGTGGGTCGGCCTGGTGGTCGACACCGGCGAAAGCAGCATCCTCGGCGTCTACTACGGCGAATATGAGTTTATCCAGGCCGATGTTGACGAGGCCGCCACCGTGGAAGTCGGTGCGGGCAAGTTTGTCCTCTGGGTCAAGGCCGACGAGCTGGCCGGCGCCAACAAGACCTTCAAGCTTTCGAAAGCCAACCGGACCTCGGTGACCATTACCCTCCAATTCCAAGACCCGACCGCCGTCGGCACGATTGCCGCTCCGCTGCATGACAACGCGCCGGAAGACAACCCCTATCGGATTGAGGATGCGGACATGCCCACCGTCACCGCCGCCGCTTCGATGGATGACGGCACCATTGTCATTGCCCTTTCGGCGGACAAGTCCATTCCCATCCACCAGAATGCCGTCAATACACTGGGCGCATGGGTGGGGGTTGCCATTCCCGCGCCGACTGGCGTCACAACAGGCGTGACCTATGCCTTTGGCACGGAGCCCAGCGGCGCCGCGCCCAAAGCTTATAGTTCCCTGGATGTGCTGGACGGCAAGGCCTATGCGATCTTCTATGCGGACATCAGCAGCGATTCCCCCAAAACCCACATCACGATTGACTGGGACGGCGCAGGCTCCGTCTTTGCCCCCCAGAAGTACGCGCTCGACATCGAAGACCTGGACTATTATACCGACTATTATACCTCGGTCGATCTGTCGGGCAGCCTTGCAGCTAAAACAGCGACTTTCTTCGGAACCTTCTATAACAAAAAGCCAAACGGTGAAACCGTGACCATTGGCGAAACCAACAAAGATGCCTATTTCGTGGAAATCGGCGCCTATTTCGGATCGACAGACCCTGTTACGGCCACGATTGGCGGAACGGAATATGCCGCTGGTGCAACGTATAAGGTAAGCGTTGGAAACAACCGGTTTATCGACCACAACATCTGGGCCATTGAAAGCGGCAAGCTCTATATCGCACTGCCGTACCTCTGCGTTGAAACACTGCCCGGTGCGGCAACTGAAGTCGTGGTTGGCGGCCATACATTTGAGGTAACCTCCTATGCCGAAGAAGCGGATGGGGAGCTGACTATTGCGTCTGTCGATCCCCTTGGGACGGAGGCAGGCTACAAAAACGAAGCGACCTTTAACCCCGTCAACAACACGGTCACGCAGACCGCAGAGCACAGGCTGCATTATGTGGGTGTCACGCTGAAGGATGATGCGGACGTTGAATTGGGTCCCGATGTGCTGATTTTCCGCAAAAACATGCAGGATAACTCCGTTGGCATCACCAAACCTGAAGACAGCGGCCACACCTATGCGGTTTATGGGGATTATGCCGAGACGGCGGTTTCGGAGGCCAAGACACTTGAGAAGGCTTTCCATCTCGCCATCCCCGGAAAGGGCGTTATCGACATAACCTTTGTGTTTGAGTTCGAAGTGCCTCAGCCCTAAGCCCACCGCGCAAACCCCAAAAAGCTTAAACAGGCACACCGCCAGCCGGCGGTGTGCCTTGTCTGTCAAAAAGCCTTGTTTTAGAACCACAGCCAACTCTTCGCGAACACGGTGGAGTCGTGCATGAGGCGTGCACCATCCTATAGCGGATCGCGGCGCCCGCACATGCCCGCTTCCTCTGCGGGCGCCGCCAGACCGGCCATGAGGGGTGCGCCATCAAATTCCACGTACCATGACCAAGGTTCTACAATGGGCAGTACAGACAAAATAAAAGCCCTTACAGGCTGCGCCTGTAAGGGCTTTTTGGTTGCGGGGGAGGGATTTGAACCCTCGACCTTCGGGTTATGAGCCCGACGCGCTGCCAGACTGCTCCACCCCGCGATATGGGATTCCCCCGAAGGGGCGTCTTTGCCTGCGGTGCAGGCCCGTAACAGAACTTCCTGATTAGAATAGCACGTTTTGCACAAGATGTCAAGATTACATTGGCCCAACTCCACGGGCCGGCACGCGCGGCGGCGCAAGCACAGTATATGCCGCCGCCGGCAACGCTATGCGCAGGCGTGCCATTTTTGCCGGGACAGGGGTTTCGCCGGCATGGCGCCCCTCCGCAGTCGCCTTTGCAGCCCCCCATTTTCGCACAAGCGGGGCTTGTGGGCGGCGGGGCTGTGGTGTAAAATAAAGACAGTCAAGACGAGGCGACCAGGCCCCGCATAAAAATGGTTTGGAAATATGGAGGTGTTTTCGCATGATCCTTTTCAACAGCGATTACATGGAGGGCTGTCACCCTCGCATTCTGGAGCTTTTACAGCAGACCAACTTCGAGCAGGCCCCGGGCTACGAGCAGGACCAGTTTTGCGACCGGGCCAGGGAGCTGATCCGCGCCAAGTGCGGGCAAAGCGACCTGGATGTGCACTTTTTCTCCAGCGGAACGCTCACCAACCTGACCGTCATCGGCGCCGCACTGCGGCCCCATCAGGCCGTGATCTCGACCGAGCTGGGCCATGTGGCCACCCACGAGACCGGCGCCATTGAACTGACGGGGCACAAGGTGCTGCCCGTCCCCAGCGCCGACGGCAAGCTGACGGCCGAACAGGTGCGGCAACTTTACGAGGCGCACCACGGCTCCGCCACCGCCGAGCACGAGCCGCAGCCCAAGCTGGTGTACATCTCCCACCCGACCGAGCTGGGCACCCTCTACACGCGGGCCGAGCTGCAGGCCCTGCACGAGACCTGCGCCGACTGCGGCCTCTACCTCTACATGGACGGCGCGCGCCTGGGCTATGGGCTCGCGGCCGAGGGTAACGACCTGGACCTGCCCACCATCGCCGCGCTCTGCGACGTCTTCTACATCGGCGGCAACAAGGTGGGCGCCCTGATCGGCGAGGCCCTGTGCATCCGCAGTGAGGCGCTCAAAAAGGACTTCCGCTACAGCATGAAGCAGCGCGGCGCGCTGACCGCCAAGGGCCGGCTGATCGGCATCCAGTTTATCGGGCTGTTTGAGGACGACCTCTACCTCGAGATCTCCAAAAACGCCATCGAGACGGCCATGGTCATCCGCCGGACCTGCGAGGAGAAGGGCTACCCCTTCCTGGCCCCCTCCCCCACCAACCAGCAGTTCCCGATCCTGCCCAATGAGCACATCGAGGCGCTGCGTGCCCACTTTGGGTTCGGCGCCATCGCCAAGGTGGACGAGGGGCACACGGCCGTCCGCTTCTGCACCAGCTGGGCCACCCGCATGGAGGACGTGCTGGCCCTCTGCGAACGGCTCTAGCGAACGGCTCTAGCAAGCCGGCTGCGCCGCAGCATACGCGCTTTGCTGTTTTCTATTCAATTCTTCTCAGAAATGACCGCTTACCCTTCCGAAACCGGTTGAAACAATTTTGAGATTGTGGTATGCTTTAACTGTAGGTGGACGAGTTACAGTTGCCTCTGCCAACAGCCGTTGGTGAGAAGTTCACCAGTTGAGTTGAAAGGAGCGTTGTGCATGAAAAAGAAAATTCTGATCCCGATCGACGGCACCGAGCGCGGCATGAAGTCCATTGAGTACGTAAAGAACATCGCATCCCCCGAAGACGCCTCCATCATCCTGCTGATGGTCCGCGAGGACATGGGCGTCGCCCGCGCCGAGCTGGACTACAAGCTGGCCGAGGATGAGATCATCCCGATTCTCAACGATGCGGCCAATCAGCTTCCCGGCTATGACGTACGCACCATCGTTGCCTTCGCCCGCGCCGCCGAGCACATCCTGGACATCTCCGAGAGCGAGAAGGTCGACATGATCGTCATGACCAAGTCCACCCGCAAGGGCTGGCACCGCATGATCGGCTCGGTGACCGCCCACGTGGTCAAGTATGCCAGCTGCATGGTCGTCATTGTTCCGGAGCTGTAAGCACCGGCTCCAACGCATCGGCTTTGTCAGGGGCGCCTTTGGCGCCCCTGTTTTTTTATGGGGAACGGGCCTTGACGCAGGGCCATCCGGCCGCTTTCGCGAGACAGGGGTTTTCCGGGGGCCAGATTGCCCCGGTGCAAGGCCGCACCGCCCTGCCGCACCGCCCCATTTGGCGTGTGCTCCGCAAAGGTCCAGACAGACACAGTGGCATTTCAGGGGAAGGCTGCCGGCGCACAGGCTCAATCTGCACGGGCCTGCACAGGCGCGGACCGGAGGGCCCGGGTCCCCGCCGCCGGTTTCTCGGCGGCTGGTTTTGCCGGGCGCCAGATGTACGGGTGCAAGGCACACCGCTCCGTTGCGCCGGGTCGCCTACCGGGGGTAAAACGGCCCTTTGAACAGACGGCACAGCCGGGCCGCCAGGGCGGCGCCCCCGCTGCCGCACCGCCCTGCTGCACCGCCCTGCCGCACCGCCCTGCCGCACCGCCCCTGCCGCACCGCCCTGCCGCACCGCCCTGCCGCACCGCCCCTGCCGCACCGTGACACCGCGCACCCCTTTGCATCCTCCCGCCGCCCTGCCCCTTGCCGGGGGGCGGATTTTTGCCGGGCGGAGCAAACGCTGTCAATCTTTGTTCACGCTTTTTTGTGAAACCGCTTGACAGGCGGGCCCCGATCGTTTACAATAAGCCATGACTTTACCCGTGCCCGGCACGGGAAACTCCAGTTTTTTGGAAGGGAGCCGGTCGCATGTCCATGCCCTGCAGTTTTGCCCATACCGGCGCCTCCTCCGCCTGCCAGGCGGGTGGCCGTGCCCGCATGTCCGCGTGCCGGAACACCCCCCATACGCTTTTTGTGGCCGTTGAAGACATCCTCTCTGTGGTGTCTTCTTTTGTTTGTGCGGTTATTTGCGGCATCATTATTCTAACGCTGGGCGAGAGCGTGCTCTTGTCCAGCGTAGTCGCCGTGGTACTAGGGGCCTCTGTCGCTGTAGCGGCCCCCTGCATCCAAACCGTCAAACGGAGCCGGCCCTGTGGAATTGTGCAGAGGTAACCCCTCATTTTCGTCACAACTCTTCTGCGGAGGACCCGCCCTTTGGCGGGACCTCCGTTTTTGTTTTGCCGCGCGCTTGTCGACAGCGCGGCCGGGCAAGACCAATAGAGAGGGTATTTTAACAAAGGTAAGGAGCGAACAAAATGAAAAAATTTCTTTCCCTGCTGCTGGTCTGCTGCCTGCTGCTGACGCTGTTTGCAGCCTGCACCAAGAAGGACGACACCCCGCCCCCCGCAGACGACGGCGACAACGAGACCCCGGCCGCCGAAACCCTTAAAATCGGCATCAACTACGAGCGCTCGGGCGGCGTGGCCACCTACGGCAACAGCTCGGTGGACGGCATCCTCATGGCCTTTGAGCAGATCAACGCCGCCGGCGGCGTTAATGGCAAGCTGATCGAGTACGAGGAGCACAGCATGGACAACGGCTCCGACTCGGCCGAGGCCACCACCGTCGCCACCCGCCTGATGACCCAGCACCAGGTGCTGGCCGTGCTCGGCCCGGCCACCTCGGGCGCCTTCAAGGCCACCATCCCGGTCGCCAACAAGAACAAGGTCCCGGTCATCTCGGGCTCGGCCACGGCCGACGACGTGACCGGCAACTTCCAGTACGACGAGGAGGGCAACCTCGTGCTCGACACCGACGGCAAGCCGAGCGGCCTGCAGGAGTACGCCTTCCGCATCTGCTTCTCCGACTCCTACCAGGGCACCGCGATGGCCATGTTCGCCGCAAACGACCTCAAGGCCACCAAGGCCGTCGTCATCACCGACACCTCGAGCGACTACGGCAAGGGCCTGGCGCGCAACTTTGTCGCCACCTTTGTCGAGGGGGGCGGCACCGTCGTGGCCCAGGAGGGCTATGTGAAGGACGAGACCAACTTCAACGCCGTGCTCACGCGGCTCAAGGGCCTCGACTTCGACGTGATCTTCATTCCCGGCTACTATAACGAGGCCGGCCTCATCATCAAGCAGGCCCGCGCGCTGGGCATCGACGTGCCGGTCCTCGGGGCCGACGGCTTCGACTCCCCCGACCTGCTGAGCCTGGCCGGCGCCGAGGCGCTCAACGACATCTACTTCTCCAACCACTACTCCTCGCTGTCGGAGGACCCGGTGGTGACCAAGTTCATCGCCGACTTCAAGGCGCGGTACAACCGCGAGCCCGACGCCTTCAACGCGCTGGGCTATGACCTGGGCATGTTCGTCGCCGATGCGCTCGGCCGCGCGGCCGAGGCGACCGGCGAGGCCCTCAAGGTCGCGCTGGAGGAGACCGACGGCTTTGCAGGCGTCACCGGACGCTTTAGCGTCGACGCCCAGCACAACCCGGTCAAGGCGCTGGTCGTCATCGGGCTGGAGAACGGCGTCCAGGTCTCCAGCGTCAACGCCTCGGTGAGCTGATTTCAACCGTGCTATTCCAGGGGGGACTTGGCGTCCCCCCTGGAATGCCGCATTGAGTCCGGCGGGCGCCTGCCCGCTCCCCGGCCGGCACCGCAAGGTGCCGGCGCCTGGGGGATTAGGGCAAACCCCGCCCCCTATGCCCTACATACCCGCAGCCGCTCCAAGCCGCATCCTGACACTGGAGGGTCCCTTCATGGACGTGTTTCTACAACAGCTGATCAACGGCCTCTCGCTGGGCAGCATTTACGCGCTGGTCGCCCTGGGGTATACGATGGTGTACGGCATCATCAAGCTGATCAACTTCGCGCACTGCGACCTGTACATGGTCGGCGCCTACATCGGCTACCTCTGCATGACCCACGCGGGGCTGGGGTTCTTTCCCTCGCTGCTGCTCTCGATGGCCGGCTGCATGCTGCTGGGGGTGCTGATTGAAAAAATCGCCTACAAGCCGCTGCGCAACGCGCCGCGCATCTCGCTGCTGATCACGGCCATCGGCATGTCGCTGCTGCTGGAGTACGGCATGATGTTCTTCTTCTCGCCCAACGTGCGCACCTACCCGCCCATGACCGGCCTGATGGCCAGGAGCTTTACGGTGGGCGGCGTGCTGCTCTCGATGCAGCAGGTGGTCATCTGGCTCATCACGCTGGCGCTGATGCTGCTGCTGCAGTATCTCGTCCACCGGACAAGGGCCGGCCGGGCCATGCGGGCGGTCTCGCTCGACAAGGACGCCGCCCGGCTCATGGGCATCGACATCGACGCCACCATCTCCTACACCTTTGCCATCGGCTCGGCGCTGGCCGGCGCCGCCGGCATGCTGGTGGGGGTCTACTACAACACCATCAACCCGCTGATGGGGGTGCTGCCGGGGCTCAAGGCCTTTGTCGCGGCCGTGGTGGGCGGCATCGGCATCATTCCGGGCGCGATGGCGGGCGGCTACCTGATCGGCATTGTCGAGGTGCTGGTGTCGGGCTACGGCTTCTCGATGTACCGCGACGCCATTGTCTTTGCCCTGCTGATCCTGATTTTGATCGTGCGCCCGGCCGGCCTGCTGGGCAAGCACGAGGGGGAGAAGGTGTGAGCATGGGCAAACACAAAAAGCGAATTTTGCAGCTGGCCTTTTTCGCCGCCACCTACCTCGCGGTCGCGGCGCTGATCCGGGCCGGCACCATCAACGACTTCTCCTTCGCCGTGATCGTGACCATCTGCATCAACATCATCCTGTCGTCCAGCCTCAACATGGTCACCGGCTTTGCCGGCCAGTTCTCGCTCGGCCACGCCGGCTTCATGTCCATCGGGGCCTATGTCTGCGCCCTCACCATCCTGCGTCGGCCGACGCCGCTGGGCTTCCTGCTCGGCATGCTGGGCGGCGCCCTGCTGGCCGCGCTGGTCGGCCTGCTGGTGGGGCTGCCCACGCTGCGGCTGCGCGGGGACTACCTCGCCATCGCCACCCTGGGCATGGCCGAGATCATCCGCGTGGTCTTTTTGAACCTCGAGATCACCAACGGCGCCGCGGGGCTCAGCTTTATCCCGCAGCTGGTGGACTGGAACTGGCTTTTTGCGGCGACGGCCGGCACGCTGCTGCTGATCGCCAACTTTTTAAACTCCTCGCCCGGCAGGGCCTGCATCGCCATCCAGGAGGACGAGGTGGCGGCCGAGGCGGTCGGGGTCAACACGCTGCGCTACAAGGTCACGGTCTTCTCGCTCGGGGCCTTCTTCGCCGGCATCGGCGGCGCGCTGTACGCCGCCTACTTCTACTTCATCAAGCCCGACCTCTTCGGCTTTTCGCGGTCGGTGGACATCCTGGTGATCGTGGTGGTGGGCGGCATGGGCAGCCTCTCGGGCTCGGTGGTGGCCTCGGTGCTGCTGATGGTGGTCTCCACCGCGCTGCAGGCCTATCCGGCCCTGCGCATGATCCTCTACTCGCTGCTGCTGGTGGCGGTCATGCTCTTCCGCCCACAGGGGCTCATGGGCTCGAAGGAGGTCGCCGACCTCGTGTTCACGCGCTTTCGGCGCGCCGAGAAGACCGAAAAACAGGGGGGCTGAGCATGTCGATTTTAACGATTCAAAACCTGTCCAAATCCTTTGGCGGCATCACGGCGGTCTCGGACGTCAACCTCGCGCTCGAGTGCGGCGAGCTGGTCGGCCTGATCGGCCCCAACGGCGCCGGCAAGACCACCGTTTTCAACCTGCTGACCGGCGTCTACACGCCCACCGGCGGGGAGATCCGGCTCGGGGACCTGGCGCTGCAGGGCAAAAAGCCCCACTACATCTGCGGCAAGGGGGTCGCGCGCACTTTCCAGAACATCCGGCTCTTCAAGAACATGACGGTGCTCAACAACGTGCGCACCGCCATGCACCAGCACGCCGGCTACGGCACGCTGTCCAGCCTGCTGCACCTGGGGCGCTACCACAGCGAGGAGCAGGACATGGAGACCCGCGCCGCCGAGCTGCTCGACCGGCTGGGCCTCGGCGACAAGGCCGACGAGCTGGCCGGCAACCTCTCTTACGGCGAGCAGCGCCACCTCGAGATCGCGCGGGCGCTGGCCACCGAGCCGGTCCTGCTGCTGCTCGACGAGCCGGCGGCCGGCATGAACCCGGCCGAGACGCTGCGGCTGACCCGCCTGCTGCACGACATCCGGCAGCAGTTCAACCTGACCATGCTGCTGATCGAGCACGACATGTCGCTGGTCATGAACATCTGCGAGCGCATCTACGTGCTGGACTACGGCTGCGTCATCGCGTCGGGCTCCCCGGCCGACATCCGCCGCGACAGCCGCGTGATCAAGGCCTACCTCGGGGAGGAGGCCGGCCATGTTTGAGCTCCGCGACCTGCACGTCCACTACGACATGATCCACGCCGTCAAGGGCATTTCGCTGCGCGTGGAGCAGGGCGAGGTCGTGGCGCTGATCGGCGCAAACGGCGCCGGCAAGTCCACGTCGCTGCGCACCGCCGCCGGGCTCAAAAAGCCCACCTCCGGCCAGGTGCTGCTGCGGGGCGAGGACGTCACGGCCGCCACGGCGCAAAAGCGCGTGGCGCTGGGCCTCTCGCTGGTGCCCGAGGGCCGGCACGTCTTCACCGGCATGACGGTGCGCGAAAACCTCGAGCTCGGGGCCTACCTGCGCCGGGACAGCGCCGGCATCGCGCAGGACCTCGAGGGGGTCTTTGCCTACTTCCCGATCCTCAAGAGCCGGCAGCGGCAGGCCGCCGGCACGCTGTCGGGCGGCGAGCAGCAGATGCTGGCCATGGGGCGGGCGCTGATGAGCCGGCCCGAGATCCTGCTGCTGGACGAGCCCTCGATGGGGCTCTCGCCGCTGCTGGTGGGGGAGATCTTCGACATCATCGCAAAGATCAGCAAGGCCGGCACCACGATCCTGCTGGTGGAGCAAAACGCCATGAAGGCGCTGCGCCTGGCCGACCGCGCCTATGTGATGGAGAACGGCCGCATCGCCGCCACCGGCACCGGCGCCGACATGCTGGACAGCGAAGAGGTCAAAAAGTCCTACCTGGGCGGGGCCTGAGGGCCCTGCAAAACCTGCCTTGCCCCCGATGTGCAGCAGGGTCCAAGGGCCTTGAAAAGTTCGTCTTACCCCCGGCGTGTAGCAAGGCCCAAGGGCCTTGAAAAGTTCGTCTTACCCCCGGCGTGCAGCAGCGTCGCCGGGCACCCCGTACGGCCTCCAAGGGCAAGTCCCCCGGGAGGCCTTTTTGCGTTTTTGCCGGCTTGCCGCAGCGCCCTGCGCGCCCGTGCAAACGCTTTCCAAAAGCGTCTGTTTTCACCTTTTGCACGCTCGTCTCGACGCCCTGCGCGCCGGCGCCGGCACTTTTGCCAATCCTAGGTTTAGGTTGTCTTCGGCATCTGCGGCGTGGTATACTGGTGCTGTTGACTGATCCATAAAAAACGCTCAAACAAGGGTGGGGGTAAGCCGCGACGTTGCGGCGCCGATAAACGTGTCTATCACCATGGAGCCTCAAGTTGAAGCCGGGGGCCTGCCGCTGCTGCTGGCGCCGATGGCCGGCGTCACCGATCTGCCGTTTCGGCTGCTGTGCAGACGGTTCGGCGCCACCGGCGGCCTGACCGAAATGGTCAGCGCCAAGGCGCTGACCTTCGGCGACCAAAAGAGCCGCAAGCTCTGCGAGATCGACCCCGCGGAGCGGCCCTGCGCCATCCAGCTCTTCGGGCACGAGCCCGAGGTGCTGGGACAGGCCGCGCGGCTGGTGGAGGCCTTTGCGCCCGACGGCATCGACCTCAACATGGGCTGCCCGATGCCCAAGATCGTCGGCAGCGGCGACGGCGCCGCGCTGATGCGCGACCCCGCCGCGATTGAGGCGCTCGTGCGCCGCACCGTGGCGTCGACCGGCCGGCCGGTCACGGTCAAGCTGCGGGCCGGCATCGACGGCAACCCAAACGCCGTGGCCTGCGCGCTTGCGGCCCAGCGCGGCGGGGCCGCCGGGCTGACCGTCCACGGCCGCATGCGGGAGCAGTTCTACCGGCCCTTCGCCGACTGGGAGTTCATCCGGGCGGTGAAGCAGGCCGTCGACATCCCGGTGATCGCCAACGGCGACATCGACAGCCCCGAGGCCGCGGCCGAGGCGCTTGCGCAGACCGGGGCCGACGGGCTCATGGTCGGCCGCGCGGCGCGGGGCAACCCCTTTTTGTTTCGCGAAATCGCCCACTACCTCGCCACCGGGCGGCGGCTGCCGCCCCCCTCGGTCGAGCAGCGCATGGCCGTGGCCAGGGAACACCTGCGCCACCTTGTGGCCTACAAGGGGCCGCGCATCGGCATTCTGGAGGCGCGGGGGCATCTGGGCTGGTATTTAAAGGGGCTCCGCGGCGCGGCTGCGCTGCGGGAGCGCTGCAACCGCATGACCTCGCTCGATGAGCTTGAGGAAATTCTGGCGCTTGCCGTCTCGATGCAGGGAGGTGAGGAGGATGAACGATCCACGCAGTGACAGCGCGGTGGTGCAAGCCGTGCTGGAGGGCGACATCAACGCCTTCGAGGTGCTGGTGCTGCGCTATCAAAAGAAGGTGTACAACACGGTGCTGCGCATCAGCCGCGACCCGAGCAGCGTGGAGGATCTCGCGCAGGAGGTGTTCATCAAGCTGTTCCGCGGGCTCGAGCACTTCCGCGGCGAGAGCAGCTTCTCCACCTATCTCTACCGGGTGACCTTCAACACCGCCATCGACGCCCTGCGCAAGCGCAACACGGCGCCGGGGCAGGTCAGCCTTCAGCAGGAGTCGGAGGAGGGCGAGACCTTTCTGATGGAGCTGCCCGACGGCGGCCCGCTGCCGCTCGAGCAGATGGAGCAAAAGGAGCGCGCCGAGGCGCTGCGGGCGGCCATCGACCGGCTGCCCGACCACCACCGCCAGGTCATCCTGCTGCGGGAGATCAACGAGCTCTCCTACCAGGAGATCAGCGACCTGCTGGCGCTCAATGAGGGGACGGTCAAGAGCCGGCTCAACCGCGCCCGCGCCACGCTGCGCGGCCTGCTCGAGGAGACGCTGACCCGGGCCATGTGACGGCCGGGTTTAAAATGGAACATTCTGCGCCCTTTGCGCGACTATAGCAGTGAACCGGACGGCGCCGCGCGCGCCGCCCGACCGAGCGAAGAGAAGATGGCCTGGGAGGGCCCTCTTCAAGCCTCCGGAGGGAGCGAAGCAAGATGAAATGTGAGCAGGCCAGGGTGCTTGCGGAGCGGTTTGCAGCGGGCGAGCGGCCGGATGGGCCGACGCTTGCGCAGCTGCGCGCGCACCTGGCGGCATGTGGCGCCTGTCAAGCTGAATACGGATGGCTGCTCCAGCTGCCCCTGCTGATCGAGGAGGCCATGGTGGAGCCTCCGCCCGGATTCGCGGCCTCGGTGATGGCGCGGGTGCGCGAGGAGGCCGCGCAGCGCGCGCAGCCGCCGGCCCCGCCGCACAAGGCCGTGCGGCGCGGACGCATTCCGCGGGCCTTTGTCGGCCTGGCCGCCGCGGCCCTGCTGCTGCTGACGACGCCGACGGCCCTGCGCACGCTGCGGCAAAAATCCTCCCTTTCGGACGGGCTGCCGCAGGGCGCCCCGGCGGAGGATGCCGCCGAGGTCACCCCCTTTGGGCTGTCGGTGGAGGATGAGGTGGAAGACCAGGCCCTGCGGTCCGCGCCGATGTACAAGGACGCCGACGCCTTGGCCGAGGAGGCCGCACCGGTGACGGGGGCCGTGCCCGAGGAGCCGCTGCAGGCTCCGCCGCCCCACGCGCAGGCCGAGCCGCCTGAAGCCTCCATGAACGAGACCGTGCCCGAGGCCGGACAGGGCGCCGGCACCGACAATGGGCTGCCGCCGGACAAGCAGGTGCGCTTTGAAGGGCACGAGACCGCCGCCGCCGAGGACCCCGCGGAGTCCGACGCGATGCCGCCGGGCCTTCTGCTCTTCAAGGGGCCCGCTGAGGGCGACGGGGTCGGCGAGATGGAGCGCAGTGGCGGGGTGGAGCGCTACGGGCTCACGGCCCTGTGCGAGCCCGACTGGACCGCGATCCTGCCGACCGAGCGGCTGACCTCGCCCGAGGACGTGATCTCGGTGACCTACAGCGACCAGCCGCCCGAGCAGTACGACGAGCGCATCGAGGGCGCCGACTGCCTCTACTTTGTCGTGGCGGCCGAGGGGGGCTATGCGCTGGTCATCGTGTCGCTGCCAGGGGCGCCGGCCGACTGAGGCGGCTGCTGAGGGCGCTTTAAAAACGATTTACAAAGGGGTGCCGCGGATGCGGCACCTCTTTGATGTCCGTTCGCCTGGACCGTTTACCTGGGCCGCTCGCCTGGGCCGCTCACCTGGGCCGCTCACCTGGGCCGCTCGCCTGGACCGCTGCCTGGGCCGCTCGCCTGGAGCGTTCGCCTGGACCGTTTACCTGGACCGTTTACCTGGGCCGTTCGCCTGGACCGTTTACCTGGGCCGCTCACCTGGGCCGCTCGCCTGGGCCGCTCACCTGGGCCGCTCACCTGGGCCGCTCACCTGGGCCGCTCACC
>JAAYBB010000047.1 GCA_012719075.1 Clostridiales bacterium
AACAACGGCGCAGAGTGGTACGCCAGCACCGGCACCGAGAAGTCCAAGGGCACCAAGGTGTTTGCGCTGGGCGGCAAGATCGTCAACACCGGCCTGGTGGAGATCCCCATGGGCACCACCATGCGCGAGATCATCGAGGTCATCGGCGGCGGTGTGCCGAACGGCAAGAAGTTCAAGGCGGCCCAGACCGGCGGCCCCTCGGGCGGCTGCATCCCCTACGAGCACTTTGACACCCCCATCGACTACGAGTCCCTCGCGAGCATCGGCTCCATGATGGGCTCCGGCGGCCTCATCGTCATCGACGAGGACAACTGCATGGTCGACATTGCCAAGTTCTTCCTCGAGTTCACCGTCGACGAGAGCTGCGGAAAGTGCGCCCCCTGCCGCATCGGCACCCGGCGCATCTACGAGATGCTGGAGAAGATCACCGAGGGCAAGGCCGAGATGGAGGACCTTGACCGCCTGGAGGAGCTCTGCCAGCACGTGCGCGCCGCCTCGCTCTGCGCCCTTGGCCAGACCGCGCCCAACCCGGTCCTCTCGACGCTGCGCTACTTCCGCGACGAGTACGAGGCCCACATCAGAGACAAGAAGTGCCCGGCCGGCGTCTGCAAGAGCCTGCTGAGCTACAGGATCGACCCCGAGAAGTGCATCGGCTGCACCGCCTGCGCACGCGTCTGCCCGGTTGGCGCGATCTCCGGCGCCGTCAAGACTCCGCACGTCATCGACCAGGACAAGTGCATCAAGTGCGGCGCCTGCATGGCGGCCTGCAAGTTCGGTGCCATCTCCAAAAAGTAATTTTGTAGAAAGGAAGGCTCGATTTATGGATATGATCAACCTGAAGATCAACGGCATTGATGTCCAGGCGCCCAAGGACGCCACCATTCTGGAAGCTGCACACGCCGCCGGGATCCGCATCCCCACGCTTTGCTATTTAAAAGACATCAACGCCATCGGCGCCTGCCGCATGTGCCTCGTCGAGGTCAAGGGCGCGCGTGCGCTGGCCGCCGCCTGTGTATTCCCCGCGGCCGAGGGCATGGAGGTCAGCACCAACACCCCCAAGCTCCGCCAGCTGCGCCGCAGCACGCTGGAGCTGATCCTCTCCAACCACCGCATGGACTGCCTCTCCTGCTCGCGCAGCCAGAGCTGCGAGCTGCAGACGCTGGCCCATGAGTACGAGGTGGACCAGTACCGCTACATCAGCGCAAACGAGCGCATGGAGCCCGAGTACGAGATGTCGGCGCCCCACCTGGTGCGCGACAACTCCAAGTGCATCCTCTGCCGCCGCTGCGTGGCGGTCTGCACCCACAACCAGCACGTGTCGGTCATCGGCCCCAACGAGCGCGGCTACAAGACCCACATCTCCAGCGCCTTTGACATGCCGCTCAACGACACCTCCTGCGTCTACTGCGGACAGTGCATCGCGGTCTGCCCCACCGGCGCCCTCGAAGAGCGCGACCACACCGCGCGCGTGTGGGAGGCCCTGGGTGACCCGAGCAAGCATGTGGTGGTCGCCCCCGCCCCCTCTGTGCGTGCCCAGCTGGGCGAGTGCTTCGGCCTGCCCATCGGCACCAACATTGAGGGCAAGATGATCGCCGCGCTGCGGCGCCTGGGCTTTGACAAGGTGTTCGACGTGGACACCGCCGCCGACATCACGATCATGGAGGAGGGCACCGAGCTGCTCGACCGCCTTCAGAACGGCGGCGCGCTGCCGCTGATCACCTCCTGCTCCCCCGGCTGGATTAAGTTCTGCGAGCACTACTACCCCGACATGATCCCCAACCTCTCGAGCTGCAAGTCGCCGCAGCAGATGTACGGCGCGCTGGTCAAGTCCTACTACGCCGAGAAGGCCGGCATCAAGCCCGAGGACATCTATGTGGTCTCGGTCATGCCCTGCACCGCCAAGAAGTTTGAGCTGACCAGAGACGGCCAGAACGCCAACGGCGTGCCGGATGTCGACGCCTCGCTGACCACGCGCGAGCTGGCCAACATGATCAAGGTCGCCGGCATCGACTTCAACAGCCTGCCCGACGAGGAGTGCGACCCCGCCTTTGGCGTCGCCTCGGGCGCCGGCCACATCTTCGGCGCCACCGGCGGCGTCATGGAGGCCGCCCTGCGCACCGTGGTCGAGATCGTCACCGGCAAGCCGCTTGAGAAGCTGGAGTTCCACGACGTCCGCGGCGTGGAGGGCATCAAGGAGGCCGAGTACGACCTGGCCGGCACCAAGGTCCGCGTCGCGGTCACCTCGGGGCTGGAGAACGCCTCCAAGCTGCTCGACCGCATCAAGAGCGGCGAGGCCGACTACCACTTTGTCGAGGTCATGGCCTGCCCCGGCGGCTGCGTCAACGGCGGCGGACAGCCCTATCAGCCCGGCTACGTCCGCAACAACATCGACCTGCGCGCCGAGCGTGCCAAGGCCCTCTACCGCGAGGACGTCGGCATGGAGCTGCGCAAGAGCCACGAGAACCCGGTGGTCAAGGAGATCTACGACAACTACCTGGGCGCTCCGGGCAGCCACAAGGCCCACCACCTGCTGCACACCACCTACGTGGCGCGGCCGATCTACAAATAACCCCCTCACGTTGAGGGATGCCCGACAAAAAGCGGGGCCCGCCGTACGGCGGGCCCCGCTTTTTATTCAATCACAATTTTGTTGGGCGGGAACCCCGCTGTTTTTGACCCGCGACACCTGCTCGCCCCTGCCGCCTCCTCCGCCCTCTTTGGGGGCCTGAGCGGTGCAGACGGCGCGGCGACGCAGCCCACAGCGATGCAGGGACCCGGCCACCTGGCGGCGCTGTAGCGCAGGTGCGGCGGCAAAAGGCCTGTTGAGGCGAAGGAGCGGCGGTGAAGCCGAATCCCGCCGGTTTCAGTGGGCCAATTTTCGTCGGACGGACACCACTCTTCTGACGCAAAGCGAGGACAACAGGGCGAAAGGCGCCGAAAAAGGCTGTCGACAGGCGGCGGTGCGGACTCCCTCGCTTGTGGGCGGCGGTTCAGGCCCGCCTCTTTCACCCTCTGACAGCAGGGTCGCTTTCCCCGCCGAAAGGGGGTGTGTTGCCCTTTTCGACAGATTGGAGCGGCCCCGCCCTGCGTTGACCGAGCGCCTTTTGCGCAAAGTGCCCCTTAAACCACTTGCCCACCCGGCACCGCGCAGACGGCAACGCATCGGTGGAAAGCAAAAAACGGATCGGGCGGACAGCCCCTTGCAGGCCGCCCGCCCGAAATTGATTTTGTACGTAATGACGGACCAGCTTCCCAAAACCCCGCCGCAGCGCGCCGCCCGCCACCGTTGGATCGCCGCCTCCGCCTAGAGATCGGCGGCAGAAAAGGCCTTGGGCAGCAGCTCGCGCAGCGAATAGACGGCGTAGTCGCCGTCCGCCCGCCCGCAGATGACCGCAAGATCGGGGGCAAACTCATAGAGCATCTGCCGGCAGATCCCGCAGGGCGTGCAGTAGTCCTCGGTGTTGGCCATGACAGCCAGCTTGGAAAAGCGCCGTCTGCCCTCACTGACGGCCTTGACCAGCGCCGTTCGCTCGGCACAGATGGCGTTGCCGTAGGAGGCCCCCTCGATGTTGCAGCCGCGGTAGACGCTGCCGTCCTCGCAGAGCAGGGCCGCGCCCACCGGAAAGCCCGAATAGGGCGAGTAGGACTGCGCCATCGCCTCCCTCGCCTGCCGCAGCAGTGCCAGATCCTCCATGACAATCCCTCCCTGAGCTTGACAAGGGCGCAGAAAAAGCACCGGGCAGCCCGCCTTACAGGTCGTTGCTGTCCGTCTTCGCCCGTTCAATTTTGATGATCATATCGGTGATCATGCATCCGAGCAGGGCCACAAAGAGCATGACGCCGGCCTGGTTGAGCAGGTCGCTGCAGAGCCGGAGCTCATAGAAGTATGTACAGGGTCGCTCGGCCAGCTCGACCAGGCTCCAGGCAAGCAGCAACAGCACCATGGCCACCAAGCTGCATCCGCGCAGGATGTTGACCGAAAGGCCCTCCAGCTCGAGAATGCGCCGCCAAAAGGATTTCAAGGGGATCACCTCGCATGAGTATAGAATAGCCCATTTCCAATTTAATTTCAATCTGAAAACATTTCTAAATCGCCTTTTTGATAAAATGACACAAAAATATCATAAAACAATTTATACCTGAGCATTTTTTTCATTAAATTTTGACTGTTGCGCTTTGAAGGTCAACATTACAGACAAAATTTGAAATAATACTCAAATCTTTAGTTGACATAAACATTTTGTCGAATTTTAGTTTTATTTGCGCTGAAAATAGATTGCGTGCCCCATTGCTTTGGGATACAATACAGTCAATCTTGGTGAAGGGAGGAGGCTTGATGTGCCGACCAACGCGCAGAATGGTCGGCAGATGTCACGTCGACGGCGAACACGGGGGGATTGCCCTCGAATATCAATTGCTGATCAGTCGGCCCGAAGGGGCCGAGCAGGATTGGTATGGCGTTGAGGTGACCACAAACTGCCGGGTCTGGAGTGTGCCCGCGGACAGGCGCTTTCGGCCAGCGAAGAAGAAGTGCTCTCGCTGCTGGACAACCTGTTGAATGGGCAGGTAACTCCTCTGACTTTGGAGGACCTTCTTTACGATTGGCTGGTGGCCAAGGAGTGGTCTTTCTGAAGTCCCACCCTGGACGGGCGGAAACGGCTGTGTTTTTGTTTCCGTGATCATGGCAGCGACAAGGCAATTCATCACTCATGACGATTGAACGCACGTGGTTGCATTTGGCGGCAAAAACCGCTATAATGGGCCATAGAACCGAATTCGTTCGAGTGTTCGATACCCTGGGGAGGGCGTGGGTAATGAAATGCTGCTTTTGCGGATTTTCGGAGAGTAAGGTGATCGATTCCAGACCGACCGATGAAGGGACCAGTATCAGGAGGCGGCGCGAATGCCTCTCATGCGGCAAGCGTTTTACGACCTACGAGACCATCGAGACCATCTCGGTCATGGTCGTAAAAAAGGATAAATCACGAGAAGCCTTTGACCGTGAGAAGCTCCTCAAGGGGTTGCTCCGTGCCTGCGAAAAAAGGCCGGTCCCCGTCAAGGCGCTCGAAGGGCTTGCCGATGAGGTTGAATCTTATGTGCAAAACCTGCTCCTGCGCGAGGTCACGTCCGAGACCATCGGGGAGTGGGTGATGGAGCGCTTGAAATCCATCGACGAGGTGGCCTATATCCGATTTGCCTCGGTTTACAGGCAGTTTCGCGATATTGATTCCTTTGACCATGAGATCAGCAGGCTTCGCAGTGAACGCGAGGAGGGGTAAAGCCCTCTGCCGAAGTTTCCTGAAGTCCCAATCGCCTCTGGGTATCACCCGATAAATTGCGCAATGGGCAAGAGCTTTACTGCCACAGCCGCCACCGGTTTCCGGAGGGCGGCTGTCCGTCTTTTTTGTGCGCAGGCTACGAACAATTGTTCTCCTGTGGCGCTCTGTTGCCGCCGGGCGGTTCCGCGGCGCAAAATCCCGGACCCCGGTTGCCGCAAAATGCCTTTGGGACAGCCCCATCGCCCTGTGCACATCCCCGCAGGCGCCCTGCCGGCCGAGGCCCGCGGGGTGCTTTTTTATCATTGTTCGCCCTGTCCGCGCAGCCTGCACCGGGTGCCTTTATCCGCAAATGCCCCGGCGAGGGCGCCATGCGAACGCAGGGATTCGCACCGCGCACGCCCCTGCTCAAAAATCCGAGCGCCCACCGGTGGCGGGCGCTCTCGCGGGTCGTGCATGCGGGTCGGTCAGTTGCAGACGACAAAGTTGTTGCTGGCGGCCGCACTGGTCTCGCCCATGCAGGTCTGGCGGGCTGTGACCGTATAGCAGCCGTCGGCCAGCCGAACCGGGATCCTGCAGCTCCAATAGCCGCTTTGATCGGCCATGGTCTCCCAGCAGCCGACGCCCAGAATGCAGACCTGCACACAGGCACAGGGGTTGGCGCGCCCGCCGACCGAGGGCCGGTCGCCGCAGATGGTGCTGCCCTCTGCCGGGAAGTCGATGATGGGCTCTGCAAGACTGGGCTCCTGAACCCTGACCCTGACGGTCGCCGTGGAAACACAGCCGTTTTTGCCCCTCATGGTGGCGACAATCTCATGTACCCCGGTCGGCAGGGCACAGGGAAGGGTGACGGTCCAGTTTCCACGGTTGTCGACGGTGGTCTGCACGCGGTGGCCTGCCACTGTGACCGTGACGGTTGCGCAGGGACTGCCCGTTCCGCTCACATGGGTGAGGTTTGAAACCGTGCTTTTGTTTGCGGGGCTGGTGATGACCACAGGGGGCCTGCAGGGCTGCGGCCTGCAGTCGTCGCTGCTGTCGTTGCACCGGCAGGTGCATCTGCAGGTGCAGTTGCAGCCCGTGCTGCTCCCGCCCACATCCCGGCAGCCGCGGTTCCAGCGTCTGCAGTGGCAGCAGTTGGGATTGCAGGGCGGCGGGCACTGCTGTCCGCAGCAGGTCTTGCAGGTGCGCACCTCGCGGTCTTCACCGATGTCCCAGACCGGCGGGCAGAAGGGCTGATCCGGGCAGGGCGCAACCCGCCTTCTGAAGCAGGCGCAAGCCGGTGTGTCGTCGTCGCGATCACAGGAGCATCGCCTGGTGGGCGTGCAGCTGTCGGCCACCTCAGTGGTGCACCTGCAGCGGCTTCTGCAAAAAAGTCTATTGCGTATTCTCATTTATCACACCTCAAAAAGATTGCTACCCCAGTATATGCAAAAGCGCAAAATTGGCGCTTACGATTTGCAAAGCGCGCAAAAACGACAGGGCGCTTCGGGCAAGGCCTTTTTTACAGGCAAATGCAGCTGCGCCGCGCCAAAGCATAGACAACCCCTGGGTAAAAATACTATAATGGTCCCATGCCGGAGCGCGGAGGGAGTGAACATGCGCTTGAACACCTTGGATTGGCTGCACCGGGAATCGGCCCAGTGGGTTGCAGACGGCCTCATCACGTCGGAGCAGCGCGCGCTGATTGAGGCGCGGTACCCCGCCAAGCGGGCGGGAAGCCCGCTGCTGTTGCTGTTTGCCATCCTCGGCGCCCTGCTGATCGGGGCGGGCATCCTGCTGGTCTTTGCCACCAACTGGTGGCGGCTTCCCGTCGGGGTCAAGGTGCTGCTGGCCTTTCTGCCCCTTGTGTCGGCGCAGCTGCTCTGCCTCTATATCTGGGTGTACAAAAATCAGTCGGTCCCCTTCAGGGAGGGCGGCGCACTCTTTTTGAGCCTGGCCTTTTTTGCGGCGGTGGCGCTGATCGAACAGATCTTTCACCAGTCTAGCAGCCTGGATGCCTATGTGCTCCGGTGCATCCTGTTCACGCTGCCCGGCCTGTACCTCTTTCGCGCAAAGGCCGCCATGGCCATCTATGTGGCCGGCGCGATCTTCGTCGGCTGGTCCCAGCCCGAGTGGGTGCCGGTGGCGCTCACGGCGGCGGTGCTGCCCTTCTTCTGGCTCGAGCTGCGGGCCTCCTCCGCAAAGGGTGTGGTGAACTACCTCCTGCTGCTGCTCTCCACACTGCTGTCGGGCACGCTGCTGCAATCCATGCAGGATTGGGCCGACCCGGCCGAGGTGGCGTTGACCTGTGGCCTCGCCCTGCTGCTGCTGGACGCGCTGCTGCGCCGCTTTGGCCGCATCTACCTTTTCAGCGCCGCCAAGCGGCTGGCCATCCTGTGCATCACGGCAACCCTGCTGCTGACCTCGCTCGACGTCTTTTACGTGGGCTCCGCATACAGCGCCGGCACCCTCTGCGCGGTGGGGGTGGCGGCGGCCTACGCCGCCCTGCGGTATCTGGGCAGGTGGCCGCTGTTCTCGTCCGATCTGTTTGCCCTCTCGGCCGTGGTGCTGGTGCTGTCAAGGTCCACCGGCGTGGTGGCCAGCCTGCTGGTCACGGCGCTGGGCATCTACTATGTCGTCCTGGGCAGCCGGACCCTTGCCTTAAGCAAGCTGAACTACGGCATGGGGCTGATCATTTCGCTGATTGCGATCCGCTTTTTCGACTCCCGCATCGACCTGCTGATCCGGGGGGTTGTGTTCATTTTGCTGGGGGTCGCCCTGCTCGGCGTCAACCTGTACATCTCCCACGAGAGGAGGCGGCGGTCGGCATGAAAAAGCGCAGCGCCTATCTGTTGCTCGGCTACTTCATCCTGCAGCTCGCCCTGCCCGGACAGCTGGTCTGCCGCCACTACCACACGCTGCGCACCGGCGAGAGCTACAAGTTCCAGGTGAGGCCCTATGACCCCTACGACCCCTTCCGGGGGCGCTATGTGGCCCTGATGCCGGACCTTGGACCCCAGGGCGACCGGCGCGGGGAATATGCGCTGCTGGGCAGGGACGCCGACGGATATGCCGTCGTCACCGGCTGGCGGGATGAGCGGCCGGCCGAGGGGCCCTACGTTAAAGACCTGCAGCTGGACCGCTATTATATGAACGAGAAGATGGCCCCGCAGGCCGAGCGTCTCTCGTTTGACCTGGACCTGGAGCAGAATGCGTTTTACCTGCTGGTCAAGGTGCGGCAAGGCCGCTATGTCATTGCGGGACTGTATGTCAACGACACCCCGATTGAGCAGTATCTGGTAAACGCCGACCTGAACGGTTGAACCTGCGCAGGGGCGCGGCCTTTGGCCGCGCCCCTGTTTTATTGGTTTTCGTCTGTTGGCGATGCCGCCCTCCCCGCCTACCGCGGGATCAGCAGCATCTTGAGGTTGTTTGGAATCTCCTCCGACTCGAGCATGTTGACGTTGACGATCTCGCGGATGGGGGTGGTGTAGCGCTTGCCGATCTCCCACAGCGACTCCCCCTCCACCGGGTAATAGAGGGTCAGACAGCGCTGCGGCGCATTGCCCCCCGCCGGCTCCACCTCGATGGCCGCGGCCGTCGAGTAGGTCTTGCGCACCCTGGCCACGGCGCGGCAGCTCAGCTTGGCCTCGACTGTGATGCTGGCGCCGATGCCGACCTGGTAGGAGAACTCGGTCAGCCGGCAGTCCCCGAGGAAGGCGCCGCCCTCAAAGCCGGCGCCGACCTGCTCGCAGGCCGTCTCGAAGGGGAAGAGCTGGTCCAG
>JAAYBB010000048.1 GCA_012719075.1 Clostridiales bacterium
GAAAAATGGCAAAAATTACGGCATTGGCGCCGCACCGGGATCGGTGCCGCCCTCAAACGTGCGCATGGACCAGACCTTCAGGATGCCGATGATGGTCTTGGCGTCCTCGATCTCGCCAGCCAGGATGCGCTGCACCAGCGTTCGGAAGGGCATGCGGCCGACCGTCAAAAACTCGTCGTCGTCGAGGTGCATGGGGCCAAAGGTCAGCTGCTCGGCCAAATAGAGGTACAGCACCTGGCTCGAGACGGCGGGCGAGGGCAAAAAGCTGCCCAGCGGCGTAAAGCGGCCGGCCGTGGCGCCGGTCTCCTCCAGCAGCTCCCGCCGGCCGCAGTCGGCCGGGTCCTCGCCCCTTGTGAGGCTTCCGGCCGGAATTTCAATCAGCTCGCGGGAGAAGGGGTAGCGGTACTGCCGGACCAGCAGCACCCGGTCCTGCTCGTCGAGCGCCACCACCCCCACGCCGCCCAGGTGCTCCACCACCTCGCGCCGGGCCAGGTTTCCGCCCGGCAGCTCCACCTGGTCGCAGTGGACCTGGATGATCCGGCCGTCGTAAATTGGGGTGCGCCGGGTCAGGCGCTCATAAAATTGGCTGTCCGCGCCGCGGGCCCTGATCAGGTCGTCCTTCAACACAATTCCCCCTAAAAAGCGTCGCGCAAGGCGCGATTTTGCTGGTCTGTCCAAGGGTCAGTATACCTCTTTTGCGGGGTAAAAACAATGCGGTGCGGACGGATGATCGTTGAGAACAGGGGCCGCCCCTCCTGGGCCCTGCGCGGACGGTTCCGGGTGGCTTTGAAGCGGGTCAGCGGGGGCTTGTCCCATTTGTTGACGGCCTTTGCGTCGGGCGTTCTTCGCGCGCGGGCCGGGCGGACGGGCACTTCCCCTCGGTTCAAAAGGCCTGTTTTAGACAGCGGGAAACAAGCCCTCGCCGGCAAAGGCCTTTTGGGCCTCGCCGGCGGGCCCTTTGCCCGTGCTCCGGCCGAGGGCCGGTCCATAGCGACAAGCTCCTCTTGTCGCCGGCCGGCGCACGCGGCATGGCAGGGGCATGGACGCCGGCGCTCCCGTGCGGGGGGGACTGTGCAGGAGGACGCACGCAGACCCTTGCGTCAAAGACGTTACCGCCTGCCGCCCTGCAGGATTTGTCCGCAGGCGATCATGGCGCCGGAGTTGCCCGAGGGCTGCGTCGTGAAGTCGTCGGGCGCGGCGTGGATGATCACCGCCCGCCCAATCACCTCGCGGACGGAAAAGCGGTCGGTCAGCACAGACATGTAGGCGTAGCCACTGTTGCCAAACAGCGGCGGGAGGTCCCCCGCATGTGCGGGGTGCGGGCAATTTTTCGGGTTGTAATGGCCGCCGACGTCGGCAAAGGGCTGGTCGGCCGTTCCCGTGCAGGAGCCCTTTTCGTGGACGTGAAAGCCAAAGACGTTGGCGGAGCAGGGCGTCGCGCCCTGCGGCAGGCCCTCGACGAGCGCCATGACCAGCACGCCGGCGCCGGTTTGGTAAAAGCGGACGATTCCGCGAATGGCGGGGTGGGCGGGGCTGCCCGCAACCACGGCGTGGGCGTCCGGGGCGCGGGAGGACGGGCGTTTATAAAAGGGGGATGTGGCCAATGTAATCACCTCGCCACAGTCTATGCGGCAGGGGCGAAAAAGGGGAGCGCCCGCAGCCCGCCGCCTGGCGCAGCCTGCACACAAAAGGGACCTGCCATTCAGGCAGGTCCCTTGAGACTGTCAAAAAACCGAAGGTTTTTTGACAAGAGGGCCTGTGCGCTCGCGCCTTCGTTCCCCGCCCTACGGGGCTTGAAACGCGCAGGCCCGTTTAGGAGTGGGAAGGTCGGCACATGTCCGCCGTTCCTACGGATTTGATGTCGAGGCTGCTTTTGCCACCTGCCTTACATAAGACCACCTTTTTCGACAGACTGAAGGGACCTGCCATTCAGACAGGTCCCTTGCTTGTCGGACAGAATGGGCTTTCCCACAGCGCGGAGGAGAGCAGCCCCAGAGGGGCAGGGGCAACGTGGACAGACAGGGCCCCCCCGCCTGCGCCCGAACAGCTCCGCGTGCGGTAACTTAAGAAAGGGCCACAGAGGCCAGAAGGGGCGACAGAGGCCAGAAGGGGCCACAGAGGCCGCCCCCTCCTCGTAGGCAGGTGCAGCGCGCCTCTCCAAACAGGCCTGCGTGCGAAAGGGAGGCGCCGGCCAGGCCAGGCCAGGCCCCAGCCCCGCCGCCCTCGGCGACCCGCCGGTCCCCTGGGCAAGGACACTTACGCCACGA
>JAAYBB010000049.1 GCA_012719075.1 Clostridiales bacterium
AAGCTTGCTGCTGAGCGCCGACTATGTGCCGGCCAGCCTCGTGGAGGCCATTGAGCGCACCTGGCGCTGCCCGGTCTTTTTGCACTACGGCATGACCGAGACCTGTTACGGCCTTGCGGTGCAGTGCGCCGCGCGGGAGGTCATGCACCTGCGCAGCGGCGAGTTCCTGATCGAGGTGGCGGACCCGCTCACGGGCGCGCCGCTGCCGCCCGGGCAGGAGGGCGAGATCCTGTTGACCACGCTCGAGAGCGAGGCGCTGCCGCTGATCCGCTACCGCACCGGCGACATCGGCCGCCTGGCCGCCTCGGCCTGCGGCTGCGGGTCGACGCTGCCGGCGCTGGCGCGCGTGAGCGGCCGACTGGAGAACCTGAGGGCGCCCATCAACATTCACCGGCTCGACGAGCTGCTCTTTGCCCACCCCACGCTGCGCAACTACGCCGCCCGGCTGGAGGGGGACTGCCTGCAGTTGACCGTCGACCTGATTGACGGCGGCGCCGCGCCCGACGCCCGCGTGCTCTCGGACACACTTGGCGTGGCGGTGAGTGTTGAGTGCGCGCCGCTGCCGCCCGGCCGCACGCCCGGCAAGCGCCGCATGGGCTACGCGTAAAACGCACACGGCCATGCCGCGCCACGGTGTGCGCGAAACGCAGGAGCGCGTGAGGGTCTTGTCATCCCTCGGCGCTTTTCCCCGCAGGGGCGAGCCGATGGGGCAGCCTGTTTTTTTATCCTGTTTTTACACGGCAAAAGCGCCCGGATTTTGATCCGGGCGCTGCTTTTATGTGTACAGGACCTTTACTTTACACCGCGGTAAAAGCCGGCGTGGTCGGTGCCCGTGAGGTTGTAGGCGCAGAAGGGCACCAGGTGCCCGTCGGGGCTGACCTCGGCGATGTAGCAGCGGCCGAGCCGGTTGAGGTCGAGGTTGAAGGCGTCCTGAAAGGCCATGCCCGAGAGGGCGAACTGCCGGCGCTCAACCTCGGCGCGCTGTTGCAAAAAGGCGTCCAACGCGTCGGCGCGGTACAGACTGCCCTCTTCGGGGGGCGTGGGCGCGTACACCTCGGGGGCCGACCACTTGCGGGCGACCACCCGCCGGGCCTGGTCGCTCGGGACGCTGCAGCAGCAGGCGCTTTCACAGCTTGGCTGCAGCACAAAGCGGCCCTCCTCGAGCAGGTAGTCGGCGTGGAAGGAGCAGAGCGGGTGCTCGGTGTTGGCGGGCGAAAAGTCGCCCTTTTTGATCTCGCCGCGGCTCTGCTGCTCAAGCGCACGCAGCAGCGCCGGAATCGTGAGGCGGCCGCTGTCGGCGAGGTCCTCCTGGTAGCGGCCGAAAAAGCTCATGGGCTGAAAGTGCACGCCCCGCACATGGGGCATTTGGCCCTTGGCAAAGGCCACAATGTCGCCGAGCTCGTGGTCGTTGACGCCCTTGGCGACGGTGGGAACCAGCACCACGCCGAGGCCGGCCTGTCTGCAGTGCGCAATGGCCCTCACTTTTTCGTCAAAGAGCGGGCGGCCGCGAATGGCCTCGTAAGTCGTATCGCGGATGCCGTCAAACTGCAAAAACACCGTGTTGAGGCCGGCCTGCGCCAGGCGCTGGACGTAGTCCGGCTCCTGTGCCAGCCGCAGCCCGTTGGTGTTGAGCTGGAAGAAGGAGAAGCCCCGCTCCAGCCCAAGCCGGATGACCTCGGGCAGGTCGTCGCGCATCGTGGGCTCTCCGCCCGAGAGCTGAATGTTGAAGGGTCCGCCGTTTTGCATCAGCATGTCGTACCAGCCCGCGATGGTCGCAAGCGAGGGGTCGGGCGTGGCGACCGCCTCCGAAGAGCCCGCAAAGCAGACCGGGCAGGAGAGGTTGCAGCGGTCGCTGACCTCCAGCAGCACGCAGCAGGTCTTCTGCGCGTGCTGCCGGCAGCCGATGCAGTGCTGCGGTCCGCTCGGGCAGGGCTGGCCCTCGCCGGCGCGGACCAGCCGCTCAAACTCCTCTGCGCCCTCCCAGACCAATGCTGTAAAGGCGCCGTGCTTTTTACACTGCTTCTCCATGTAGATGCGCTCGCCCCGGGCGACATACCGCGCATCGATGACCTCGAGGCAGACCGGGCAGACGCTGCGCGTGCCCGAGATCACCCGGTTGGCGGCGCGCGGCTGCTCGGAGGGGGCAACAGCTGTTTTTTCCATCCTCACATCTCCTCATTCGGCGGGGTCGACGCCCGCATCGTTCAATATGTCCATACACCTTAAAAAGGTGGCCCGGATCAGCCCGGGGCAGACGTCCATGATCGCCATCGGGTCGGGCGCGACCAGATCGCGGCAGTCGGTGCTGCCGTAGGCCTGCTCAAACCAGGCCACCAGCTGCGCCACCAGCGCGCGGCAATCAAAGCGCTCCCGCTCGCCAAGGGCGCCCCTGGCGCCGTAGCTGGCCAGCAGGCAGCAGCCGCCGAGCAGCGTGCCGCAGCTCTTGCCGCAGCCCAGGCCGCCGCCGAGGCCCCCCAGCGCCCGGATGAGGCCGGGGTTGTGCTCGCCGCGCAGCTCGAGCGAGAGCTGCATGATGGCCTGCGCGCAGTTGAGGCCGTCGGCCCCGGTGAAGAGCTCGGCAATCCTCGCATCCAGTTCGTCCATGGCAAAAACCTCCTCACTTGTCCTCAAGGGAGCGCTCCACGTGCAGGATTCGCCCCTTGGCCAGCTCCTCGGGCACAAAGACCAGCCCGCAGGCTTCGCAGGCGGGCAGCTCAACCGGAAAGGCGTGTCCAAGGTAGGTGAAGGTCACGGGCGAGAGCACCAGGGGCTCGCCGCAGCGCGCACAGCGCAGGCCCTCGTCTCCGCTGACCCCGGCGTCGTAGGTCTTTTGGCGGTCCATCGGCGCTCACTCCTCCCGCTGCGGAATTTTGTTGGTCAGCTCAAAGGCCATGCGGTGCGTGTAGGCGTTGAAGACCTCGTACCCCTCCCCGCGGGGGAGGTACTCCACCCAGAAGGTGACGTTCAAGGGCCGGTGATAGGTCAGGAAGTGCCCGTCCGGCCGGACGAGCTTGTCGCCGCTGCGCTCGGCCACTTCGATCGCGGCCGTGAGGTCGGAGAGCAGGATGTGCTCCCGCTCCAGCTTGTCCGCCAGCGCGGGGCTGTAAATGAGCTTGATGTGCGCCTGTTTTGGCATGTCCTCCCCCCAGACGTCGGACAGCAGCGCGCGCTTTAAGGCGCTGCGGTTTTGCTGGCGCTCCGACCAGGTCGGCCAGCGGCGGTTCAGGCCGGGCAGATCGGGGTGGAGCAGCTCGAGCAGGTAGCGGGCGCGCGCGCCGTTTTTGAGCAGCAGGTCCCGGCAGTTGATGCAGTAGGTCAGCACCGGCACCTCATCTGAACCAGTCACGCCAGCGGCGGTGAATTCACTCGAGAGCGCGGCGTCGGTAAAGGCCAGCAGGCCGCCGTAGCCGCAGCAGGTCGACAGCAGCGCGGTCTGCTCCTCGGCCACCGCGCAGCCCAGCGAGGCCGCGAAGGCCGCGACCTTCCCGAAGACCCCAGGGTCAAAGCGGCCGCCGCAGGCGTGACGCAGCGCCATCTGCGTTGGCTCCCGTGCATCGCCCGGCCCGCCCAGCACCTCCCAGACGCCGACGGCCTCCATGCCCAGGTGGTCGCGCAGGGTCTGCGCGCAGTTGAGGCAGCCGGTCAGCACCGTTGGGCGGCCGAGGGCCTCGTGCGCGGCCAGCAGCTGCGCGGCCGCCGCCTCAAAGCGCTTGTCGTCGCCGGCCCACAGCGCCATGATGCCGCAGCAGCCCAGCAGCAGGCCGACCTCGCCGGGGAACCTGGCCAACAGGTCGCGGTAGAGCGCCTGCACCAGCGCCGGCTCGCTCGCGCAGAGCTGGCAGCCCGGGAAGAAGAGATGGGCGCAGCGGTCGCCTGCGGGCGCGGGGCGGGCGAGGAAGCAGGCCTCCGACAGGCTGTAGTCCATGTCGAGCAGCGCAAACTCAAAGGTCGAGGGCGGCATCTTGCCGCTGTCCGTCATGTGCCGGCGTGCGGCACGGAACATGGCCCGCATGTCGAGGCCGTTGGGGCAGACGGCGCCGCACTGGCCGCAGAGCGCACAGGTGTTGATCATGCCGTTGGCGTGGTGGGTGCCCATCGCGATGGACAGGTTGTTGTACACCTCGCGCAGGTACTTCTTGGGATAGGCCCCGTGGCGCTGCATGAAGGGGCAGGCCTTGACGCACTCCATGCAGGCGCAGGCGATGCAGCGCGCGGCCTCGCGCGCCGCCTCCTCAGGCGTGTAGGCGCCGCCGGCCGGCGATACGGCCGGCAACGATTCGATGCCCTCGGTGTTGGTGTACAGCCGGGTGGGCACGGCGCCCTCCCGCTCCCGGCCGGCCCCGGGCGAGACGCCCTGCAGCAGCCGGTCGAGCGTGGTGTGGGCCGCACGGCCGGCAAAGACGTCGTCGACGCTCGAGCGCAAAGCGCCCGGCAGGCTGCACACGACCGGCAGCGGGGCCTCGAGGATGCCGTAGCCCGAGGGTGCTACCCCCTCGGGCAGGCCGGTCGAGAGGTAGAGCGCGTCCAGCCCGTTTTGCTGCGCAAAGGCGGCCATGGCCGCGGCGTCCCTCAGCTCCACACGGCGGCCGAAGAGCACCTCGACCGGGTGCTGGAGCAGCGCCTCGATGTCCCGCTGCAGCACCGGTTCAGGCAGCCGGTCGCCCAGCCTGCGCAGCCGGCCCCCGAGCGCGTCGGTCGCTTCGAACAGCTTGACTTTGTAGCCCTTTTTGGCCAGGTGCAGCGCGGCGCTCATGCCGCGCAGGCCGCCCCCCACCACGCCGATGCAGGCGGACTTTTTGGGCAGCAGCAGCGGCGGCTTTGGGGCCTTGTCGCAGGCCTCGATCACGGCGCGCTCAAGCAAATTGACCTCGATCGCGCCGCCCAGCTCGTCCCGCTTGCAGTCCCGCCGGCAGGGCGCGGGGCAGGTGTAGGCGATGCTGCGCATGAAGGGCGCAGCCTTCATCAGCAGTGCATAGGCGCCCTCGAGGTCCCCCGCCGCCACCAGGCCGCACAGCCCGCGGGCGTCGACGCCCAGCGGGCAGGCGGCGGCGCAGTAGGGGGGCTCCTCTTGGATGCAGAGGCGCTCCACCCGGCGCAGCAGCTCCTGGCTGGTGATGTTGTGCGGGTCAATATGCAGGTCCATCCGGCCCCCCATCCGTCAACCCCCCAATCGGGCGTCAGGCCGGCAGGGGATGCGCCCCCACCGGCCTGACAGGGCCCATACACAGGTATTTGGCTCTTAATTTGACTACTTCTTCAGCGCGTCCAGTCCGGCCTTGACCTTTTCGGGCAGCGCCGGCAGGTGGGTGATGCGCACGCCGCAGGCGTTGTAGATCGCGTTGATGATGGCCGGGTGGGGCGCGCAGAGCGGCGCCTCGCCGACGCCGGAGGCGCCGTAGGGGCCGACTGCGCGCGGGGTCTCGACATACAGGATCTCAAAGTCGTCCGGGATGTCCTCAACCGTGGGCAGGCCGCACTTGATCAGGCTGGTGTGCTCGCGCAGGTCCTCAAAGTCCTCGGTCAGCGCCAGGCCGATGCCCTGCGCGATGCCGCCGTAAATCTGGCCGTCCACCGTGGACTTGTTGATGACCTTGCCGACATCGGCGACCGTGACAAAGGAGATGACCCGGACCTTGCCGGTCTCGGTGTCCACCTCGACCTCGGGCATGAACAGCTCGTACATGTAGGTGCTGAAGGGGGCGCCCTGCGCCGTCTCGAGGTCGCAGTTGCTGCACATGCTGGCCGCCCACTTGCCCTCGTAGCGCAGCGGCAGCTTTTCGGCCACCATTTCATCGTAGGTTCGGTAGCTGCCGTCCGGCTTGCGCATGGCGTTCAGCAGCATTTCGCAGCCCACCCGGATGGCGTTGCCGGTCACCACGTTGGAGCGGCTTCCGCCGGCGGGGCCGGAGTTGGGGGTGATCGCGGTGTCGTTCATCAGCAGCTCGATCTGGTCGGGCCTGAAACCGGCCTGGCGCAGCGTCTCGTGCGCCATGGTGAGGGCGCCGATGTCGGCCCCCTGGCCGTGGTCCTCCCAGCTGTTGGCCACCAGCACCTTGCCGTTTTGCAGCAGCTCGACATAGACCTCGGAGGCGTCGACGCCGTCGAGGCCGCAGCCGTAGACGCCGAGCGCGACGCCGACGCCGTACTTAAAGCGGCCGTCCTGGGCGTTCTTTTCGTCGCAGCGCCGCTTGGCCGCCTCGTACTTCGGGCGCAGCTTCTCAAACATCTCGGGCAGCGAATAGACGTCGGGCTCCTGGCCGGTGATGGTAGTGCAGCCCGGGCGGTAGACGTTGCGGTAGCGCAGCTCAAACGGGTCGATGCCCATCTTCTCGGCCAAAACGTCCATCAGCACCTCGCTGCCAAACTCGATCTCGGGCGCGCCGTAGCCGCGGAAGGCGCTGCCCCAGGCGTGGTTGGTGCAGACCGTGTAGTGGTCGGTCCGGATGTTGGGCACGTCGTAGCCGGCCAGGTGGTACTGGGCCAGCCGCAGCGTGAGCAGGTCGCCAAACTCGGAGTAGGGGCCGTGGTCGAGGATGTTGCGGCCCTCGAGGGCGACGAGCTTGCCCTGCTCATCGGCGCCGACCCGCAGGTTCATGAACACCGGCGAGCGCTTGCCGGTGTAGGTGATGTTCTGGAACATGTCGTAGACCAGCGACACCGGGCGGCCGTCGCAGGCCAGGCAGGCCACGCCCACCAGGGCCTCCATTGTGGGGCTGAACTTGTAGCCAAAGGTGCCGCCGGCGGGGTTCTGCACCAGCCGGATCTTGTCCATCTCCACGCCGATGCCGGGCGCGACCATCGCGGCGTGCAGGTGGATGCCGATGGACTTGGAGTGGATGGTCAGCCGCCCCTCCTCGTCAATGTAGGCCTGGCCGCAGTCGGGCTCGAGCGGCAGGTGGGGCTGGCGGGAGCTGTAGGCCTCGATCTCGGCGGTGTGGGCCGCGGCGGCCATGAGGTCCCCGGTGTCCCCGCCTTTTTTGTTGCTGATTTTGAAGTAGACGTTCGGCGTGCCGGGGTGGATCTCGATCGCGTCGTCGGCCATGGCCTCGGGCGCGCTCATGTAGGCCGGCAGCAGCTCGAGGTCCACCTTGACCGCCTTGGCCGCGGCGCGCGCATGCTCGACCGTGTCGGCCGCGACCATCGCGATGGCGTCGCCAAACTGGAAGACCTTCTGGTCGCAGAGGATCGGGCGGTCCCAGCCGTCGCCCTTGTTGGTGGGGAAGGTGATCAGGCCGGTGATGCGGTTGCGGCCCTTGACGTCCCTGTGGGTGATGACCTTGTAGACGCCCGGCATGCCCTCGGCCACCGAGGTGTCGATGCCCTTGATGTTGGCGTGGGAGACCTCGGCCTGCACCAGCGCCAGGTGCAGCGTATCCTCGGGCATCATCAGCGCGACGTCGGCGCCGAAGTCCCAGCGCCCGGTGACCTTGGCCAGCGCCGAGGGGCGGTGGTAGTATGTACCGGTGATGACGTTGTCGGTGGGCTTGAAGAGCAGGTTCTCCACCCGCTCCTCGCCGCGCAGCACCTTTGCGGCGTCCATCACGGCGTCGACCAGCGGCTTGTAGCCGGTGCAGCGGCAGGTGTTGCGGTGGGCCTGGAACCAGGCGCGCACCTCTTCGCGGGTGGGGGCGCTGTTCTCGCGCAGCAGCTGCTTTGCGCTCATGAGGAAGCCGGGGCTGCAAAAGCCGCACTGTGCGCAGCCGTGCGCCATCCAGGCCACCTGCAGCGGGTGCAGCTCGTCGGGGGTGCCGAGGCCCTCGACGGTCTCGACGACGGCGTTGTCCGGAACCGAGGTGATTTTCCGCGTGCAGGCGCGAACGACCTTTCCGTCCACGATGACCGAGCAGGCGCCGCACTGCCCGTTGCCGCAGCCGACCTTGCAGCCGGTCAGCAGCAGCTGTTCGCGCAGCACGGTGGCCAGCGTGGCGGCCGGATCAACGACGAGGGTTCTGGGCACCCCGTTGATCTGGAGCACTTTTTTTACCATTCAACTCATCCTCCTTCTTGTACGCATGGCGGATCGGGCACAAAAGTCGATCCAAAGTATATAAACGTTACATGGACGACAAACCGGATGTGCGCAAGTGCGCGGTGAGGAGGTTGCATCTGCCCGCTGCGGGGGGTATACTGTCCACATCGATTTAAATAGGGCAGACAGGGGAGGTATTCAAATGAAAAACAGTCAGGCGGCGGAGTGGGTCGGGGCGCTGGTGTCGGCATTTCTGCACAGGGCCGCCGAGGAGGGTCTTGCGGGGGACGCGTTTTCACAGGCCGCGCGGGCGCTGTTCGACGGCATCTGCGACGGCGCCGGCGGGCCGGACAGCGTGGCGCTCGAGGCCGACAACGCGGTGCTCGAGGTCATCGACCGGCGCAGCGGCCGGCTGGTGCGCCGCTACCTCGAGCTGGGCTATCAGGAGACCGCCAACGGCATTCTGCTGTCGGGCGAATCCCTGTCGGGGCAGCCGGCGCAGCTCGTCTACCTGTCCGAGACGGCCATCGGGAAAATCCACGAGCTGCGGGGAGCGGGGGAGGATGGGCCGCGCTGTGACGGCCATGACCACCCTGGCGGACGCACATAAAAGAACCTCTGCGGCCGGAGCCGGGAGGCAAAAATTCAATTCATTCAGATACCCTCACTATAGCGCATCGACCCTGCAATGTCAATGAATCGCAGCGGAAGCGACGTGCAAACGGCTTAATATTCTTAAAAAAACAGCGATTGGTTTTTAAAAACCAATCGCTGTTTTTAGAAAAACCCCTCGATGTGTTTTGAATTCTTCAGCGGGAGCGGCAGGCTGTCCGCGCCGCTGTGCCCGTCAGAATTGTCCATGAACAGCCCGTCCCGGGCATGGCCGGTCAGCGCCTCAATGTGCCGTTCCAGCGCCTTTGCATGGGCAAAGCGCGCGCAGAGCCGTGCGGCGGCGTCGGGGTCGGCCGTCGCCGCCAACGCCCGCTGCAGCTGCAGGTCGAGCGGCGCCGGGCAGCCGTCGAGGCCGTAGTGCCTTGCGAGAAAGCAGAGCTCCGAGGGCGCCGGCAGGCCGTCTGGGCGGGGCGATTCCGGCGGGCATTCGTCGAGCAGACAGGCCGCGACGGCCGCCCGCGGGTCGGCCGCATGACCCGCCTGCGCCAGCATCGCGGCAAGGCGGGCGGCGAGCTTGGCCGCCGGCAAGCGGCTTTGGAGCACATCCGGCTGCGCGCGCAGCGCAGCCAGCTGCCGGATGAGCGCGTAGTCGTCGGGGCGGTCCATGTCAAAGAGGGTGCCGAAGTCGTCGGTCTCGAGCCACAGCGTCCGGTCGGCCAGGCCGCACAGCGCGCCGCGCAGCCCCTGTCCCCCGTTGTCGTTCAGCACGTGGTGCGCGGCCGCGCGCGAGAGCAGCACCGGGTGCCCGGGCTGGCCGGCAAAGGTGGGCATACACACCTCTGTCTCGGACGGCGACAGCGCCCCGAGCATGGCCCGCAGCGTGGCGGGCTCCAGCAGCGGAATGTCCCCCGGCGAGACAAAAAAGCGCTGCGCGCACGCCACCGCGCGCAAAAGGCCCAGCCTGACCGAGGCAAACATGTCGGTGTCGGCATAGTCGGGGTTGTGCACAAAGCGGAGGCCGCGGCCGGAGAGGGCGCGCTGCAGCGCCTCGGCCTCGCGGCCGGTGACCAGCACGAGGTGGTCGACGCCGGCCGCCAGAAAGCAGTCGACCATCCGCTCGGCGGCGCTGCTGTCCCCGATGGGCAGCAGCGGCTTAAAGCGGCCCATGCGGCTGGAGCGTCCGGCCAGGCAGAGGACTGCGGCCGTGTTGGCGGGCAAGGCGACACCTCCTTTGTTCAGCGGCGGAGCGACCGTCGGTGGCGTCCAGCTTGGCGTTTTGCGCCGGGCTTCACCGTTTGTCGAATTCCCTTGTTTATTCAGTATACCCCGTTGGCGCACACTTGGCAACGCCGGCAGCCTGAGCCGGGGGGCGCACGGCTGAAAATCCTGCCCAAATGGGGTGCCGCGGGGAAATCTTGTATAACTTGTATAATATGGCGCGAAGCTGGAAACGCTACAATCAAAATGAGAAGGAGAAGGCATATGATCGAATTGGCCAACAGCACCACCAAGGAGAACCTTTTGCGCGCGTTTGCCGGCGAATGCTAGGCCTGGCGGAGATACCAGTTTGCAGCCAGCATTGCCAAGGCACAGAAGCTCCAGGTCATTTACCACTTGTTCAACTACACAGCTGAACAAGAGAAGGAGCACGCCGAGATCTTTTACAACCACCTCAAGGAGTTTACGGGGCAGGAGATCTGCATAAGCGCCAACTACCCCATCGACAACACCAACGACATCATCGAGCTTTTACAGCTTGCCGCCCAGCATGAGGCCGACGAACACGAGACGATCTACAAAGAATTTGGCGACAAGGCGCAGGAGGAGGGCTTTGCGCCGATCGCCAACTCCTTTCACCAGATTGCCACGATTGAGCAGACCCACAGCCAGCGGTTTTACCACTACCTGTCGCTGATGCAGAGCGGAAGCCTCTTTGCAAGCGACACGGAGACGGAGTTTATCTGCCTCAACTGCGGTCACATCCATCAGGGGCAGAGCGCACCGCAGATGTGTCCGGTGTGCGACCATGACCAGGGGTATTTTATCCGGCGGGCGTGCTCGCCCTTTGAGCAATAGCACAGCGCACGGCAAGTAAAAAATGACGGCGAACATCGCCGTCATTTTTTTGAGACTGCCGAAAAACTGCTCGGTTTTTCGGCAAGAGGGCCTGTGCGCTCGCGCCTTCGTTCCTCGCCCCTTTGGGGCTCGAAACTCGCAGGCCCGCTTAGGAGTAGGAACGCCGGCACATGTCCGGCGTTCCTACGAATTTGATGAAAGAGCCGCTTTTGCCGCTCCCATCTGATGAAACCGCCTTGTTTGACAGGCTGTAAAAAATGACGGCGGACACCGCCGTCATTTTTTCATTTCGGCCGGCGGTGTCCCGCAGGGGGACCGGGGCAGTCGGCCGAGGCGGCCTCAGTTGGCCGCCATCTGCCATGGCGCACCCGGCACCCGTCCGGGATTTTGTATACATTGGCATGCCCGCATGCGCCCTGCGATCGGGTGGGGCCGGCGGAGCCGACAGCGGCATGGGGACCTCCGCCGGCGATACACATCCCTACTCCCGGCAACATACTATAAACTATGAGTCCGCCCTCCTGTCGGCAGATGGGCTCAGCAGGCAAATTGCCAAAAAGGAGTAAGAAATATGAATTGTAATCATTCTATGCAGAGCTGTGAGTGCTGCGCCTGGTGCGGAGGCTGCTGCGGCAATGCAGGAAATAGCGGTTGCTGTTGCTTGGTCGGCCCAACCGGGCCAGCCGGGCCCGTCGGACCGCGGGGCCCGATGGGACCCCGGGGACCGCAAGGGCTCGTAGGCGCGCAGGGACCCATGGGTCCGGCCGGCCCGGCCGGTGCTGTCGGTCCAGTCGGTCCCGCGGGCCCTGCCGGCGCACAAGGGCCAATCGGTCCCGTGGGCCCGGCCGGAGCGGTCGGTCCCGCAGGCCCCGCCGGTCCCGCCGGCGCACAGGGCCCAATCGGTCCCGTGGGCCCTGCCGGTGCACAGGGCCCAATCGGCCCCGTGGGTCCCGCCGGCGCACAGGGCCCAATCGGCCCCGCCGGCCCCACCGGTGATCAGGGGCCAATCGGCCCCGTCGGCCCTGCCGGCGCGCAAGGTCCAATCGGCCCCGCCGGCCCCACCGGCCCCACTGGCCCCAGTGGTCCTGCCGGTGAACAAGGTCTAATCGGCCCCACCGGTGATCAGGGCCCAATCGGCCCCACCGGTCCATCCGGCCCCGCCGGTGAAGGAGCCATTATTCCGTTTGCGTCCGGTACGCCGGTTGCGTTGACCACCGTCATTGGAGGATTGCTCAACACCTCCACCGCAGTTGGATTCGGCCTCAACCTTCCCGGCATCACAGCTGCCAGCGGAACGTTCAGTCTGCTGGGGCTGACGAACTACGCGTTCTCTGTGCCCAGGGATGGAATAATCACCTCCTTGGCCGCTTATTTGAGCGTCAGCGCTGCAGTCAGCCTGATTGGCTCGACGGTGACGGTGTCCGCCCAGCTGTTCCAGTCCGACACGCCTGACGACACCTTCGTTGAAGTGGCGGGCGCAGTGGTCGCGCTGGCGCCCGACCTGACGGACGTGATTGCCGTCGGAGAAGTCCTCAGCGGGGTCAATGACGGGCTGAACATTCCCGTCACTGCGGGGACCAGGCTGCTGCTGCTGTTCTCGGCGGAGGTCACGGACGGTCTGGATTTGGCAACCGCCATTGCAGGCTATGCCAGCGCCGGTTTGGGGATCTCCTAGAAAGCGCATCAATTGCTCCTGCCACCGCTGAAACGCCACATCGAATCCATCGCAGCAAAGAGGGTGGGACGCCTGTTCGCAGGCGTCCCACCCTCTTTGTATAGCCTCTCAGCCGTTTTGCAGTACTCCCCCGCCTGGCATTGGCCGATGGGATTGCGCATCCGGAGAACCCCGGCGGCAAGGGATGCCGCCGGCCGAGGTGCATGGCGATCCATGGTCGGCGGTACCCACGGCACGGATACGGCGGTTGCAGATATCATGAAGCGCGTGATGAAGCGGATGCACTCAAGTTGGGGTGCCACAGCGCCTGTCGGTGCCGCCCCTGCTCCCTGTGCCACCGCCCCGGCAGCGCCTCCATCTGTGTTTCGGCTCCCCGTTGAGCAAAAAAAGACTTTCCGACAATCAAACAAGCCCTGCGGGCGGTGTGAAACCCGCAGGGCTTGTTTTTATCCAATGCGGCGAATCAGCTTCCGTGCACACCGGCACATGCCGTCTGTGTCACGATACCTGCTGTACAACCAAGGCGGTCACCTGCCCGAGCTGTGGGGTGCCAAACAGGGTGTCGCCCCCGGCTGAGGCGAGAGGGTCCGATGGGACCTTGCTCTCCCGCGGGAGCGGCTTCGCCCTGCGGGCCGGCGGGATCGGCGGGGCCAGGCAGTTTGGGAAAAAGCTCAGTCGCTCAGCCGTATCACACTTAGACTGGCGTGTGTGTCCGGTCCAAACAGGATGCTTCCACCCGCGACGCTCGACAGCGCCAACGTCAACACGATCCCTGCCGTAAAGGTGACAATGCTGCTGAAGGTAATGCTTTCGAAATCAGACGTTAAAACGGCCGAGGTGATCAGAGCCGGCTCCGAAGGGGCTCCGTCGAGTTGAACCGCAGCCGTGATGTCGAACGTACCGGTTGTGCTCTGCAGCAGAAGGAAGAACTCCACACGATAGGTTCCGGCAAGATCAATTGTGAGGCTGTCTGCGCCCGGCATTACGTTGAGGAATACCATGGACTCTTCCAGTGTGACGTCCTCTGTACCGCCCGGGGCGATCGTGATGATTTGAGCGGCATCGTTGTACAGACCACCGTACGCCAAGACCGCTGCAGGCCCGGTGGGGCCTACTTCGCCCTGTGGCCCGGTGGGGCCGGGCTCCCCGGCGGGACCCTGCGCACCGGCGGGACCAGGTTCTCCCTGTGCGCCGGCGGGCCCGGCATCACCCTGCGGCCCGGTAGGACCGGGCGCACCGGCAGGGCCCTGTGCACCGGCGGGACCAGGCTCTCCCTGTGCGCCGGCAGGGCCGGCATCACCCTGCGGCCCGGTGGGACCGGGCGCCCCGGCGGGGCCCTGTGCACCGGCGGGACCAGGCTCTCCCTGTGCGCCGGCGGGACCGGCATCACCCTGCGGCCCGGTAGGACCGGGCGCCCCGGAGGGACCCTGCGCTCCGGCGGGACCAGGCTCTCCCTGTGCGCCGGCGGGACCGGCATCACCCTGTGGCCCGGAAGGACCGGGCGCCCCGGCGGGGCCCTGGGCGCCGGCAGGCCCGGCGTCGCCCTGCGGGCCGGCAGGACCGGCGGGACCGGTAATCCCTTGCAGGCCCTGCGGTCCGGCGGGGCCCTGTGCGCCGGCAGAACCGGTAGGGCCTGCAATCCCTTGCACGCCCTGCGGCCCGGGGGCCCCGGCAGGGCCCTGGGCGCCGGCGGGACCGGCTACACCTTGCGGGCCTTGGGGACCGACTTCGCCCTGTGGACCCTGGGGACCGGGAATACAACAATAATGGCCTGCATTGCAGCAGCAGCAGCCTTGGCAGGCATGACATTTATTACACCTGTATTCTACAGTATTCATGCAAACCTCCGTTTGGGACAAGAAATGCATCACGGGGATGCTCAGTACAATATATGCGCCGTCGCCTGGGGCGTGTGATGTACCTCGGGCGGCATGGATACAGAGACAGGCCACTGCGCATCGCAGCGCCCTCGTGCAGAAGATCCCCGCGTCCGTCCACACCGTTCAAAAGAGCAGCCACAGGCGGCATCCCCTTTGCATTCATTCGGATCACTTTGGCCATACTACAAAAAAGGGGTGTGGTATCGTGCACTTGTTTCGTTGGCTGAAAAAGAAACATGAGGGTCAACCGCAGAAGGACGCCTTGATTTCTCCACAAAAACAAGGGGCGATGTCTTGCCGCTATCAGGAGACGGTTGCGCATCTGAAACAGGTTTTCCAGGATGACGACCCGATTGAATTTCGGGAAATGCAGGTAGGTACAGAGGGGGATATCCGGGCCTGCCTGGTTTTTTGTGATGGTCTGGTGGATTCTGAGGTCATTGACAATCACCTGATCCGTCCGCTGACACAGCTTAAAACAATCCCCCGGGGAGAACCCCTTGCCGACGCATTTCTCTCCAGGGTGTTTCAGGTCAACACCGTGAAGAAGGCAGAGGACTATAACGACATCATTCAGAGCGTCACCTACGTCGACACGCTGCTGCTGATCGACGGCCTCAGCGAGGCGCTGCTCTTTGGCACCAAAAGCTTTGCCGAAAGGGCGGTGACGGAGCCGGAGGGAGAGAAGATCCTGAGCGGCCCCCGCGAGGGGTTTACCGAGGTCATGATGTCCAATCTCTCGTTGGTCCGGCGCAGGCTCCGGACCGACAAGCTGAAAATGCGGTATTACACCCTCGGAGAGCAGACCAACACGCAGCTGTGCATTGCCTACCTGGACGGCGTTGTAAATCCCGAGATCGTAGAGGAGCTGTACCGGCGCCTGGCGCTCATCGACATCGACGGCATTCTGGACGCCAATTACATCAACGAACTGATCCGTGACGACCCGTGGTCGCCCTTCCGTTCGATGGGGTATACGGAGCGTCCGGATGTGGTGACCGCCAAGCTTTTGGAAGGGCGCGTTGCGGTGTTTGTGGACGGAACGCCGGTTGTGCTGACGCTGCCCTACCTTTTCATCGAAAACTTTCAAAGCAACGAGGACTATTACCTGAACTTTTATTACACAACCTTTTGCAGAGTCCTCAGAATGGTCGGCTTCTTCCTGAGCATCATGATTCCCGCCATCTATATTGCCATCGTGGCCTACCACCAGGAAATGCTGCCGGCCCCGCTGCTGATCAGCATCGCCACAGAGCGGCAGAGCGTGCCGCTTCCGGCGGCGATCGAAGCGTTTATCATGCTGATTGTCTTTGAAATCCTGCGGGAGACGGCGCTGCGCATGCAGTCGAGCGTGGGACAGGCGCTCAGCATCGTGGGGGCGCTTGTGGTGGGTCAGGCTGCGGTGGAGGCCAAGCTGGTTGCCGCCCCCATGATCATCATGGTCGCGCTGGCGGGGATCACCAGCCTGCTGGTTCCCAAAATGAACGCGCCGACCCTGCTGCTGCGCTTCGGCATCCTGCTGCTGGCTTCCGGCCTGGGGTTTTTGGGGGTGACGATCGGGTTTGCCTTTATGCTCGCCCACATCCTCGGCCTGCGCTCCTTTGGCCTCTGGCAGCTGGCCCCCGACAAAAAACTCCGGTATCAGGCCGTCAAGGACACGGTGGTTCGCGCGCCCTGGTATCAAATGCTGTTTCGGCCGGAACAGATTGCTCAAAATGTTGTGCGGCAAGGCAGCCGCAGGGAGGGACAGCCATGAGACGCCTGCTTTGCCTGATTTCGGCACTCCTGTGCTGTGTGCTTTTGAGCGGCTGCTGGGATTACCACGGGCTGGGCGACATCGACATCGTGACGGGCATTGCGGTGGACAAGGAGGACGGCACCTACCGGCTGACGTTTGAAATCATTGACACGCAGGCCAGCGGTGGTGACGGGGGAAGCGATGTGCTCTATGTGGAGGCCGAGGGCGAGACCCTGTTTGACGCCATCCGCAACTCCAAGAAACGGCTGATCAACAAGCTGTATGGCGGCAATATGCAGACCCTTGTGATCAGCAGACAAATCGCCGGCGAAGAGGGCATCTCCGGCATTTTGGAAGAGCTGCTGCGGGATGGGGAACCCCGCGAAACCATGAGCGTGGTGATCTCCGAGCAGGAGACCGCAAAAGAGATTCTGTTGACCAAGGGAATCGACTCCAACATCATCTCCTATGAGATTCATGAAATGGTTGAGGAGGACAGCAAAGTCACCGCCGCCACCATCGACATGCCGCTCTATCGCGCCTACAATGCCATCAAGGGAACCGGCAACGCGCTGGTGCTCCCCGCCATGCGGTGCGTCCAAAACGACGAGGAAACCGTTGTGGAGGGCAACGGCATCGCCCTGTTCCAGCACGATCGTCTCACCGGATTTCTGACGCCGAAGCAAACAAAGTGGTACCTGTTTGTCGTGGACAAAATCGACGGCGGTGTGCTCTCCTTTCCCGTCGGCAATCCGGATGAAAGCATCTCGATGGAGATAAAGGACAGCAAGACCAAGGCGGATGTCCGCTGTCACGACGGGCAGCTCACCGTGACCCTGTCCATAAACGTCAAGCTGAATGTGATGGAGCTGAAATCCCAGCTGGACCTTTCCCAGGTTCAGCAGCGCGAGGCGCTGGAACGGCTGACCGAGGCGTATCTGCGAGAAAGCATCGGCGAGTTTGTTCAGGAGGTGCAGCTGCAGCACAAACGGGATATTTTCGGGCTTGGGCGCCGGGTTTATCGGAAGGACCCGGGGCTCTGGCGGTCACTGGAGCCGGACTGGGATGAGCTCTTTCAACAGGCCGTCATTAAGGTAAAGGCCGAGGCCACCGTGCTGTCCTCCGGTGTATTAAAGCACTATTGAAAGGAAGATACCGATGCAAGTGGCTGTTGTACTCGTGTTTTTTGCCGGCACGGTGTTGTTTGGATTTTTCCCCGGGCTGCGCAGGCGCAGTAAGCGAGAGAATGTCTTCTATCTCCTCTGCACCCTGCTCAGCTTGACGGTTTTGCTGCTCAAGAGCCTTGAGGTCTAGTACAGGGACCCCGAAGAGGAGGTTGGTGGATGAAAACGGAAGCGATATCGCCGCGCAACATAAGAAGCCTGTTGATTCTGATGGTCCTGTGCGGCTCCCTGGTCAACGGGGCGTTTACGGTGGGGCAGGACACCTGGATTGCCGTGCTGTTGATGGGAATCCTGTTTCTGCCGGCCCTGCTGATGTACAGCAGGATCTGTGCCCTGTTTCCCGGCAAGAACCTGTATGATATCACGCGGGAGCTGTTCGGGCGGGTGGGGAGCTTGTTGGTGGTCCTGCTCATGTCCCTCTATGCACTGGTGGTCACCGCGCTGCAGCTGCGCAATTTTACGGA
>JAAYBB010000050.1 GCA_012719075.1 Clostridiales bacterium
AAATCAGTTTTGAGAAAGTTGATACAAGTTCCATAATTTCAAGGATATTTTTTCGACGTTTTCAACAATTAGTAATATTTTTATCGATAATACAATATCTAATAAAAGATAAAATGAGGGCAATTTTTTGGCATTGTTCCCAGGAAATGAGCCTGCAGATGGCGGTGATCTGGCGATTTTCCAAAAATGGAAGCGGGCGGGAACCGGTCGGCAAAATGGGACCTCCACGTCACAGCGACGGACTTGGAAAATGCTGTGCAATTTCTCCGGGCTTGGTGCCGCTTTGCGCGTGGGGACACGCCGGTCTTCAGACGGTGCGCGGCGGCCGGACGTTTTAATTTGTAAAAAAGATTTATTTATGCCGGCAGATGTCATATAATAACTTGATACAGTTAATCGCTTGATACCGCCTGGTTGTTGGAGTTGGTGGAGAGCGCGTCAATATCCGAGTGCGAGGTGTCGTTTATGAGCGAAGAGATCAACTATGGGCAATATCCGGCCATCCATTTTGTCGGCATCGGGGGCGTCAGCATGTCGGCGCTGGCCGAGATCATGCGGCTGCGCGGACATGCGGTCAGCGGTTCGGACCTGGTCGAGAGCAGCGCCACCGAGCAGCTGCGTGCGGCCGGCGTCCGCGTCGACATCGGGCACCGCGCGCAGCAGGTGGAGGGCGCCGACCTCGTGGTTTACACCGCCGCCGTCGCCAGGGACAATCCGGAGCTCGCGGCCGCACGCGCGGCCGGCATTCCGCTGATGGAGCGGGCGCCCTTTCTGGGGGGCATCCTGCAGCTGTATGGCTACCCCATCGGGGTGTCCGGCACGCACGGCAAGACCACCACCACCTCGATGATTTCGCAGATTCTGCTGGAGACCGGGGCCGACCCCACCGTCCTGATCGGGGGGACGCTGCCGCTGATCGGGCACAACTACCGCATCGGGCAGTCGCCCTATATTGTCTATGAGGCCTGTGAGTACGTGGACAGCTTTTTGCACTTTCGCTCCCGCATCACGGTCATCCTCAACATCGACTGCGACCACCTCGACTACTTTTCCGGCATTGCGCAGATCAGGGACTCCTTTGCGCGCTTTGCCGATTTGACGCTGCCGGGCGGCTGTGTGGTGGCCAATGCCGACGACGAGCAGGTGCGGCTTGCGCTGGCCGGACACCGTGGCGAGGTGTTGACCTTCTCGGTCGAGGACCCCGGCGCCGACGTTTACGGCCGTCTGCTTGAAGAGGGGCCGCTGACGGCCTTTGAGGTCTTTGAGGCGGGGGTGTCCGTGGGCGTTTGCAGGCTGCGTGTGCCGGGGCTGCACAATGTGAAAAACGCGCTGGCCGCCATCGCCGCCTGCCGGCGGGCGGGCGTGGCCTTTGAGGATCTGCGCGCGCCGCTCGAGGGCTTTTCGGGCGTCAAGCGCCGGTTTGAACACCGGGGGACCTGGCCTGGCGCCCGCGTGGTGGACGACTATGCCCATCACCCGACCGAGATTGCGGCCACGCTGCGGGCGGCCCAAAACATGGGCTATGGGCGCGTCTTCTGCGTGTTCCAACCGCACACCTACTCCCGCACAAAGGCGCTGCTCGACGACTTTGCGGCCGCGCTGTCGCTGGCCGACCGCGTGCTGCTGACCGACATCTACGCGGCCAGGGAGGCCCCCGACCCGACCATCGGCTCGGAGCAGCTGGCCGCGCGGATTGAAAACGCCCGCTACTGCGGAGACATGGCGCGGGCCATGTCGCTGCTCAAAGAGGAGCTGCGCCCCGACGACCTGCTCATCACGATGGGGGCGGGGGACATCTACAAGCTGGGGGAGACCCTGCTGAAAGAACCGTGAAATGGACGGGCGGGCCTGTAGGCCCGCCCGCTTTTTTAACAAATGCCCGCGCTGTTTTCACCGGCCCCTGTGGCAGGCGCAGCCGCCGAGGCCGCAACCTGTGCGGGCAAAGCGCAGAGGTTCCTGAAAAATCCAAAATGATGAAGTTTTTCAAAGGGCGTTGCCCCAGACGGGTTTTTATTATATAATCCAAACTGACAACTTTATATAAAAATGAAGTTGTCAGCAATGTTTTGGGAGGTTGCTGCGCCATGAGGAACAGAAGGCGGATCCATCTGGTGGCCGCACTGCTGCTGGCCGCTGTGCTTTTTACCGGGTGCAGTCAGAACGGGGACAAGCCCGGAGGAGAACCTGGGGACAAGCAGGTGATCAACATGCTGTCGGCCAACTATGAGAGTCAGATTGTCCTGCAAAAGGCCTATCTGCAAAACCTCTTCCCGGATGCCGAGATCAACATCACCTACATGTCGTCCGGAAAGCTGTCCGCAAGACTCCTGGCTGAGGGCAGGGAGACCGAGGTGGACATCGCGCTCTCGCTAGGCAGCAGTCATGGCAACCAGCTCAAGGAGGCCGGCCTGCTGCGGGCCTACACGCCGCCGCAGACCAAATTCAAAGCCGAGTATGCCGACGCCGACAACATGATCCTGCCCAACGGCGTGTGGTGCGGCGCCATCCTGGTCAACGCCGCCGAGCTTGAAAAGCTGGGCCTGCCCAAGCCGCAGAGCTATGCGGACCTGATCGATCCGATGTACAGGGGACACATCGTCATGTCCAACCCGGTCAGCTCCTCGACCGGCTACTTCTTCCTGGTCGGCCTGTTGAACCTGTATGGCGAGGAGGCCGGCTGGGCCTACTTCGACAAGCTGAGCGAAAACATCATGCTGTTTGGCGAGACGGGTTCGGTGCCCTCCATAATGGTCGAGATGGGCGAGTGCGCCATCGGTCTGGGCATGGACTATGAGGGCATGCTGCTCGAGGCGGCCGGCAAGCCGGTCAAGACCCTCTTCGCGGTCGAGGGCGCACCCTACGACTACGACACCACGCTGCTGATCAACCGCAATCAGGAGCCCTCCGAATTTGTGCTGCAGGTCATGGAGGCCATCACCTCGCCGGAGGGCAACGCCGTGTTCAAAGACTACAACAAGACCGTGCTTGAGGGCGGGACCGATCGGGGCAACTACCCGGCCAGCTTCAAACTGCTCGACATGGAGGGCATCAGCGACGGCGACCTGAAGAGCAGGCTTCTGGAACAGTGGAAAGAGCGGTATGAGTGATCTTTTTAGAATTTGGGGAGATTAACAAGTGCCTTTGTTGGGCAGCATGCGCTCAGGGACATCCGCTTTTTTAAGTTTTTTACAAAGGGCATTGCTCAAAGCACCGTTTTGTTATATAATTCCGAGTAACAACTTTGTCCATGAATAAAGTTGTCAGAATTCGTCGAGGAGGTCAATTCAATGATGAGGAAAAGAAAGTGGATACAGCTGGTGGCCGTCCTGCTGCTGGCCGCCCTGCTTTTTGCCGGGTGCAATCAGAATGGGGGCACGCCCGGAGGGGACAATGAGGGCAAACAGGTGGTCAACATGCTGTCGGCCAACTACGAGGATCAGATTGTCCTGCAAAAGGCCTATCTGCAGGAGCTCTTCCCCGACGCCGAGATCAACATTACCTATATGTCCTCGGGCAAGCTGGCCGCAAAAATCCAGGCGGAGGGCGGCGACACCGAAGTGGACATCGCCCTGTCGCTGGGCAGCAGCTATGCCAACCAGCTCAAGGAGGCCAATCTGCTGAGGGCCTACACGCCGCCGCAGACGAAATTCAGGGCCGAGTATGCCGACGCCGACAACATGGTCCTGCCCAACGGCGTGTGGTGCGGCGCCATCCTGGTCAACACCACCGAGCTTGGCAAGCTGGGCCTGCCCGAGCCCACGAGCTATGCGGATCTGATCGACCCCATGTACAAGGGACACATCGTCATGTCCAACCCGGCCAGCTCCTCGACCGGCTACTTCTTCCTGCTGGGCCTGATGAATCTGTACGGCGAGGAGGCCGGCTGGGACTACTTCGACAAGCTGAGCGAGAACATCCTGCTGTTCGGCGAGTCGGGCTCGGTGCCCTCCTCGATGGTCGAGATGGGCGAGTGCGCCATCGGTCTGGGCATGGACTATGAGGGCATGGCGCTCGAGGCGGCCGGCAAGCCGGTCAAGACCATCTTTGCGGCCGAGGGTGCGCCCTACGACTACGACACCACGCTGCTGATCAACCGCAATCAGGAGCCCTCCGAATTTGTGCTGCAGGTCATGGAGGCCATCACCTCGCTCGAGGGCAATGCCGTGTTCAACAACTACAACAAGACCGTGCTCGAGGGCGGGACCGATCGGGGCAACTATCCGGCCAGCTTCAAGCTGCTGGACATGGAGGGCATCACCAACGGCGACCTGAAGAGCACACTGCTGGATCAGTGGAGAGAGAGGTATGAATAATCTGCTCAGAATCGAGGGGGTCAACAAGTTCTTTGGAGAGCAGCACGCACTGAAGGACATTCACTGCACGATCGACAGGGGGGAGTTCGTCTCGATCCTCGGCCCCTCGGGCTGCGGAAAGACCACCCTGCTGCGGGTCATGATCGGGCTGGAGCGCCCCTCGAGCGGCAAGCTCTTTAAAGAGGAGTTGGAGATCACCGAGCTGAGCCCGGACAAAAGGGGCTTTTCCATCGTGTTTCAGGATTATGCCCTGTTTCCGCACATGACGCTGTACGAGAATGTGGCCTACGGCCTGAAATTGAAGAAAGTTCCACAGAAGGAGATCAAGGAGCGTGTGATGAGCACGCTCCGGACTCTCCGTCTCGCCCCCGCGGTGGAAAAGTATCCCGCCCAGCTCTCGGGCGGGATGCAGCAGCGCGCCGCCATCGCCAGATCGCTGGTGCTCAACTCGGAGCTGCTGCTGCTGGACGAGCCCTTTTCGGCGCTCGACGCGATGGTCAAGGTGGACCTCTCGGAGGAGCTCAAGGAGCTGCAGCGGGAGTTTTCGATCACGATGGTCATGGTGACCCATGACCAGGAGGAGGCCTTTTCGCTCAGCGACCGCATCGTGCTGATGCGCGCGGGCGAGATCGTGGCCTGCGACACGCCGCGCAACCTGTACCTCAACGAGGGCAAGGACCCCTTTATCCAGACCTTTATCGTCGACCAGATCGACAAGCGCGGACGCTATATCCGAAACCTGAAGCGGGGTGGCGCCTCTTGAACGCAAAATCCCAGCAAAAGAACAGGCCCTCCACCCTGTTGATCCTGTTGCTGCTGATCGGCATCATCTGCATGAACCTGATTTTTCCGCTGCTGGCGCTGCTGCGCAAGGCGGTGGACTACGACCCCTTTTACCAGGGCTTTGTCAGGACGCTGAAGAGCGCCTCCACGCTGCGGGCCATCTGGAACTCGGTCAAGGTGACCTTTGTGGCCATCAGCGTGGCGGTGGTCTTCGCCTTCTTTTACGCCTATGTGGTGGAGCTCAAGCTCGGCAAACGGCGGCGCAGGACCTTTCGCTTTCTGGCGCTGCTGCCCATGCTGGTGCCCTCGATCACCCACGGCCTGGTCATCGTCTACCTCTTTGGCAAGATGGGCCTCTTCACGAGGCTCATGGGCTTTCAGCTGCCCATTTACGGGCCGCTCGGCATTGTGCTGGGCAGCTTCTTCTACGCCTTTCCCACCGCCTTTCTGGTCCTCTCCCAGGCCTTTTCCAACCTGGACGGGCGCTACTTTGAAACGGCGGTGATCCTGGGGACCTCCCCGTTCCGGCGGTTTGTGGACATCGTGCTGCCCATCATGAAGTACGCGCTGTTCTCGGCCTTTTCGGTCTGCTTTACGATGATCTTCACCGACTACGGCATTCCGCTCTCGGTCGGGGGCACCTACTCGATTCTGCCCATCCTGTTTTATAAAAACGTCATCGGGCTGCTCAACTTCGGGCAGGGCGCCATCTACAGCTCGCTGATCCTGGTGCCGGCCGTGGTGGTCTACCTGCTCGACGTGGGCTATTTCAGCAAAAAGCAGGCCTCCTCGAGCCAGAACCCGCGGCCCATTGATTCGGGGCCCTTCCACCCGCTGCAAAAGGGTGGCTTTGTGCTGCTGACCGCCGTGGTGCTGGTGCCCATCGCCATCATCTGCGCAGCCCCCTTTGTGCGGGCGTGGCCCTATGACCTGACGCTGACGACGGCGCACTTCAGCCGCATTTCGCGCACCGGCGTGCTGACCCGGCTGATCCGCACCTCGGTGCTGGTCTCGCTGGGCACCGGCCTGGCCGGCACGCTGCTGGCCTTTGCGGCCGGCTACCTCTACGTGCGCGACACGGGGGGCTTTCCGTGGCTGAAAAAGCTGACCCACGGCCTCTACATGGTCTCGCTGGCCATTCCGGGCCTGGCGCTCGGCCTTGCCTTTGCCCTCTTTTTCAAGGGGGGGGCGCTGTACAACACCCTGGCCATTTTGGTGATTGCCAACGTGATCCACTTCTTCGGCTCCCCCTATATGATGTCCATCAGCCACTTCAAGCTGCTCAACCCCAACCTCGAGGTGATCTGTCTTACGCTGGGCGGCAAGTGGTATCATATTCTGTTTGACGTGATCATCCCCAACAGCCGGCAGACCATCCTGGACATCTTTGTCTACTTTTTCACCAACTCGATGATCACGATCTCGGCGGTCTCGCTGCTCTACAACGTCAAGACCATGACGCTGGCGCTGCAGATCACGGCCTACAACGACCAGGGCACCTGGGAGAGCGCCGTGGCGGTCTCGCTGGTGATTCTGGTCATCAACACGGTGCTCAAGTACTGGCAGAGCCGCCGGGTTGAAAAGAGCCGTGCGCGTTCGCAGGTCCTGCCGCAGGACATCGGCAGCGACGTGGAGGACCTCGTGGGCGCCGAGGCCGGGCCGGCATGACGCAGGCGCAAAGGCCCGCGAATACCGTTGGGGGTGTGATCCATCGATCGAAAAACCGGAAAACCTAGGCCAAGGCGGACAAGGCTTTGGCTCTTCATCCTGGTCGCGGCCCTGCTGGCGCTCGCCCATCTCAACAGAACGCTTGTGGGCGAGGCGGTTTTTGCGGAGCACCTCTCGCTGTCCGAGCTCACCGAGGCGACCGTTCTGGAGCTCTGGGCGCCCCAGCTGACCTACGAGACGCCGGTCACGCAGCGACAGGCGCTCGCTTCGCTCGCGCAGCTGCTCGGCGGGCTGGAGCTGCGCAGGTCGCTGCTCACCTCGCCGGGGGAGGCCTTTCGCATCCTGCCCGGCGAGACCTTCCAGCTCACACTGGTCGACCGCAGCGGACGGGTGCTGCTGCTGAGCCTGTACGAAGGGCGCCATGTGATCGTGGCCGCCTCCGGCCGCTACCGGATTACAGACAGCCTGCAGGCACAGGCGCTCTGCACCATGCTGCAGGGGTTTCGGCAATCGCCCTGAGGCGGGCCCGCCCGCCGTCAATGAAAAAGAGCCGCCGGGGACAGCCTGTCTCCGGCGGCAGTTGTTTTATAGTAAACTGTCGGGCGTCGGGCAAGGCTAGCCGATGACCTCCCGCAGCACGCGGCCCATCGAGGCGATGCCCTGCTCGATCTTCTCGAGCGAGGGGTGGCTGAAGTTGAGCCTGGCGGTGTTGCGCTGCGGGTTCTCGCAGAACAGCGCCTCGCCCGGCAGTAGCAGCACCTTGGCGCGGGGCACCAGCACCTCGCGCATCAGGGCGCCCATGTCGATGCCGCCCGGCAGCGTGAGCCACAGGAACAGCCCGCCTTCGGGATTGGTGTAGGTGGCGCCCGGCGGCAGTTGCTCGCCCAGCAGGGCGATCATGCGGTTCTTCTTCTCGGCGTACACGCCGCACATGTGCCGGACGTGGGCGTCGAGGTCAAACTGCTCCAGCAGCCGGTCCAGCGCGTACATCACGACGGTGGTGCACTGCAGATCCCCCACGCTGTGCAGCATCAGCAGCTTTTGGATGATGGCCACGTCGGCGATCACATACCCGATGCGCAGGCCGGGGCAGAGCACCTTCGAGAAGGAGCCTAGGTGGATGACCCGCCCCTCGGTGTCAAAGCTGCGCAGGCTGGGCTGCACCTCGCCCTCGTAGCGCAGTTCGCGGTAGGGGCAATCCTCCACCACCAGCACGTCCTAGCGGTTGGCCAGCTCCACCACGCGGCGGCGGCGCTCGGTCGAGAGGGTGACGCCGGTGGGGTTCTGGAAGTCGGGGATCGTATAGATCAGCTTGGCCTCGGGGTGGGCCTTGAGCGCGGCCTCGAGCCGGTCGACGTCCATGCCCTCGTCGTCCATCTCAACGCCGACATAGCGGCAGCCCCGCAGGTCAAAGGGGCCCATCGCGCCCATGTAGGTGGGGTTTTCGCAGATGACGGTGTCGCCCCGCTCGAGCAGCAGGCTGGAGACGAGGTCGAGGGCCTGTGTGCCGCCCTGGGTCAGCATCACCTGTTCCATGCGGCAGTCGAAGCCGGCGGTCGCCCTGGCGCGGTCGGCCACCTTCTGCCGCAGCGAGGGGATGCCCTCGATCACCGAGTACTGGAGCGAGAGGTCGGGCTGACTGTGGATGGCGTGGACGAAGGCCTCGGAAATGGCCTCGATCGGAAAGAGGCTGGAGTCGGGAAAGCCGCCGCCGAAGGAGATGAGGCTCTTGTCGGCGCCGAGTGAGAGCAGTTCGGCGACAGGGGAGGGCTGGACATAGTCGAGCAGCGAAGAGAACTTGTAGTCCACGTGGAATTCCTCCTTTTGAATCGGCCGGAAGACAGGCGCGGTTAAATGGACGGGCTGTTGTCTCCATTATAGCCCACAAGCGGCCTGAAGAATAGGGCGTTTTGTAAAATAGCAGCAAAAATTTGGCGGATAGGCCGGAAGAATTTGGGCAGACTAACGGGGAAGCGCACATCAAAATGCCTGTTGTAAAGGAGGAGGAGCCCTTGAAAGCCATCATCAACGAGGGGTGCATCGGCTGCGGCATCTGCGTGGCCACCTGCCCGAGCGTATTTCGCATGGGGGACCACGGCAAGGCGGAGGTCTACGAGGCCGAGGTGCAAAAAAATCGCTATGAGTTTGCCATGAAGGCCAGGGACGACTGCCCGGTCAGCGTCATCGACCTGTCATAGGCAAGCCGGCCGGAGCCTAAGGACGGGGCGCCCATGCTGCGGCAGGCGTCCGCCGGCACCGTCCCTCAGATGGGCAGAGACGGTTTGAGGGACAACATTCATAGGGGATCGAGTTCCCAAAGCGACATGCCGACCCTGCAAAGGCAAGGTCGGCATGTCGCTTTGACTTGTCAAAAACGGCCTCTTTGCCGGGTCGGGGATAGGCAATAACGCATCGTCGCAGCGGTCACACGGGCTTGCGGTGTTCCTGTATTGATGAGAATACTGCGCTCTTTGGGGCCCGAAGCAGGCCGGTCCACCCTGCTCCACCAATTTGACATAGGGCTGCTTTTCCCGCCTGTGGCGGCATGCCTTTTGGAAACCGGGCCAAGGCCGGGGCTCAGCCCTCGAGCTGTTCCAGCAGCGCCTCGAGCGAGAAGACCGGCGCGCGGCAGCTGCGGTTTTCGCAGAGGTAGTAGGCGGCGGGCTGGCCCTCGGGGCAGTGGTAGTCGGTCGTATGGGGGGCGACCTCGGCCAGCAGCGCCGCATTTTGCGGGGTCTTGACCAGCAGGCTGAGGTTGGGGTGGTAGCGCTGTGCGAGCGCCGCGCGCAGGGCCTCCCCGGCGCCCGGCTCGCCCACCACGCAGACCAGCTCCTGCGCGGGGTAGAGCAGCGCCATCAGGCCGATCAACCCAAAGGTCAGGCCGGCCGGCCCCCGGCCGGCGACCTTGCACAGGAAGCCGAGCTGCTGCTGCGCCGCCTCGGCCCAGCGCGGCTCGCCGGTCAGTGCCGAGAGCTTGGCCAGCACGTACAGCAGCACCGAGTTGCCGCAGGGCAGGGCGCCGTCGTGCAGCTCCTTGGGCCGGAAGATCAGCGCCTCGCCGTCCGAGGGGGTGAGGAAAAACCCGCCGGCCGGATCGGCAAAGCGGTCGAGCACCTGCGTCAGCAGCTCGGCCGCCCGCTGGAGGTGCAGGGCATCCTGCGCCGCCTCGAACAGCTCGAGGTGGGCGAAGGCCAGAAAGACATGGTCGTCCAGCAGGCCCTGCCCGCGCGCCTCGCCCATGGCGTGGCTGATGCGCAGCCCTTCGGGGCCGTTCAGGTGTTCCTCGACAAAGGCGGCCGCGCGCTGTGCGGCGCGCAGCGCGCCGCTGTCGCCGAGGACGCGGAAGGCCCTGGCCTGCGCCGCGATCATCAGGCCGTTCCAGGCCGTCAGCACCTTGTCGTCGCGCGGCAGGGTCATGCGTCCGGCACGGTGGCGGTACAGCCGCTCGAGCAGGGCTTCGGCGCGCTCGGAGGTGGTCTCCAGCAGGTCGCCGCCGATCAGGTTGGGGATGCTCCGGCCCTCAAAGGAGCCCTCCTGCTCAATGCCGAGGAGCTGGCAGAGCCAGGCGCCCTCCTCGGGGCCCAGCAGTGCCAACACTTCCTCTTCTGTAAAAGTATAATACTTGCCCTCCTCGCCGTCGACGTCGGCGTCCTGCGCACTGTAAAAGCAGCCCTGCGGCGAGGTCATCTCGCGCGCCAGGTAGGTGAGGATCCGCCTTGCGTAAATCCGGTAGACTTCCTCGCCGGTGGCCTGCGCAAGCTCCAGCAGGGCCAGCAGCATCAGCGCGTTGTCGTAGAGCATCTTTTCAAAGTGGGGCACCAGCCAGCGCTCGTCGGTGGAGTAGCGGCAGAGCCCGAAGCCGACGTGGTCGAAAATGCCGCCCCGCAGGATGTGCTGCGCCGTCTGCCCGGCCATGGCCAGGGCCCGGGGCGCCTGCTCCAGCCGGTGGCAGCGCAGCAGGAACATCAGCATGTGGGGCATCGGGAACTTGGGCGCTGCGCCAAAGCCGCCAAAGCGCGCATCAAAGCTGCCCTCCAGCGCCCGGTAGGCCTCCCGCACCGGCCGGCGGTCGGGTTCCCCCTCCTGCACCCGCGCGGCGGCGGCGGCCGAGAGGGCCTTGGCCACCTGCTCGGCCCCCTCAATCAGGCGGGTGCGGTCGCTGCGCCACTGCTGCGCGACGGCGTCCAGCAGCTCCATGAGGCCCAGCATGCCGTAGCGGCCCCATTTGGGCAGGTAGGTGCGCGCAAAAAAGGGCTTTTTATCGGGCGTCAGCAGCACCGTGAGCGGCCAGCCGCCCTGTCCGGTCATGGCCTGGCAGGCGCCCATATAGATGGCGTCGATGTCGGGCCGCTCCTCCCGGTCGACCTTGATGGCAATGAAGTGGGCGCTCAGCAGCGCGGCCACCTCCTCGTCCTCAAAGGACTCGTGCGCCATCACATGACACCAGTGGCAGGTGGAGTAGCCGATCGAGAGGAAGATCGGCTTGTCCTCGGCTGCGGCGCGCGCAAAGGCCTCCTCGCCCCAGGGATACCACTGTACGGGATTGTGGGCGTGTTGCAGCAGATAGGGACTCTTTTCAGTCGCCAAGCGATTGGATGCGCTGTTTGAGCTGGTCATTGTATCACCTTTTCCACCGGTATCGATCGTGCAAGTATACCCCAAAAAACAGCGGATACTGCATGACCGCATAGCCGTATCCTATATTTGATTAAAGCACGCTCTTTTAAAACAAAGCCTTCGCACACGTTTCCAAACCGCCTTTGCCCAAAGTTTTCCCGTCTTTTGTCCTGCCGTCCTCAGAAGGGCTGTGGTGCAGCGCCTCTCCGAAGGCGGCGGGATCTGAAACCTGTTTCGATGGCGAACGGCCACGGGCAACCGGGTTCCCGGATACCGCGTCGGGCACTTTGCGCAAAGGGTGCATGGCCTTCACGGCCGCCAAACGTCTGCAGGGAAGCCCCAGGTCACGATATCGTTGTCAACGAATATACTGTAGTGCATTTGAGAATCCCCTTATTTATGAGTATATGGAGCGAAGTCCATGAAATACAGCAATAACCATGATCATGCCGATTCGTGTCAGGACAGATGCTGTGATTCCTGCCACCCATGCCCTGACCCTTGTTGCGACCCAGTGTGCTGTGTTCCGGGTCCCCCCAGCCCCGCCGGCCCACAGGGCATTCCAGGCGAAGCCGGTCCTGCCGGCCCCGCCGGCCCACAGGGCATTCCGGGCGAAGCCGGTCCCATCGGCCCCGCCGGCCCGCAGGGCATTCCGGGCGAAGCCGGTCCCGCCGGCCCACAGGGCATTCCGGGCGAAGCGGGTCCCGCCGGTCCCGCCGGCCCGCAGGGCAGTCAGGGCGAAGCCGGTCCCGCCGGCCCCGCCGGCCCACAGGGTAGTCAGGGCGAAGCCGGTCCTGCCGGCCCCGCCGGTCCACAGGGTATCCAGGGCGAAGCCGGTCCCGCCGGCCCTGCCGGCCCACAGGGTATTCAGGGCGAAGTCGGTCCCGCCGGTCCACAGGGCATTCAGGGCATTCAGGGCGAAGCCGGCCCCGCCGGTCCGCAGGGCATTCAGGGCGAAGCCGGTCCCGCCGGTCCGCAGGGCATTCAGGGCGAAGCCGGTCCCGCCGGTCCGCAGGGCAGTCAGGGCGAAGCCGGTCCCGCCGGTCCGCAGGGCAGTCAGGGCGAAGCCGGTCCCGCCGGTCCGCAAGGCATTCAGGGCGAAGCCGGTCCCGCCGGTCCGCAGGGCAGCCAGGGTGAAGCCGGTCCCGCCGGCCCGCAGGGCAGTCAGGGCGAAGCCGGTCCCACCGGCCCCGCCGGCCAAACCGGCCCACGGGGCCCCATCGAGGCGTTGATTCCCTTCTCGATTGGCGGAGAAATCTCTGCGCAGATCAGCACGGATGCGGAGGGCAATCCGTACGCTGTTCGGTTTGCCGGATTTAGCCCGGGCTACTGGTCCTCGGTCACTCTTCGGCCAGGTGACTGGAACGCGGGAACAATTACGCTCAACAACGATCCGGAATACGGCCCTTCTTACTACGGCTGTTCCTTTATTATGCCTTATGACGGGACGGTAAAAAACATCTATGTGACGTTTGGCTCCAAATATTCGAACTATATCTCCGAGGGAATTACCATGTATCCCTTCGCATGTCTCGCGGTTGCAAACCCCAACAGCACAGAAAACCAGATTGTATATACCATTCTTCAGGAAACGATGGTTTTCACGGAACCCTATGTGGGCTCCGACGAAACGATTCCTAAATTCACCATCCGAAAGGGCTTTTTGACCGATTTGAGCGTCCCCATCGCTGAAGGCACGCTGGTCGCGATTGTCATAGGATGGCAGGCAGAGGGCGAAGGCCCTCCATTGGAGCAATACGGTCTGTTCGCCATTTTTGGCGGAATTTTTATTGAGTGAGGCCGGGCAGGGTAGGGGGTCTGCATACGTCTTTGACAGATGGTGCAGACTCGCTGCCTTTATCCGCCTGGAGGGGCGTACCGTGAGGGCATGGAGGTAGAGGCTCCCGTGAGCATACATGACGAAATCATCCGGATGATAGAGGCGCAGACATGGGTATCCGTTCCGATCGGCGACACCACCAACCTGTACGCGGATTTGGGGTTCAATTCGCTCTCGTTTGTCGATTTTTTGCTGGAGATAGAAGAGGCCTATGCGATCACCTTTGAGATTGAGGAAATGGAGATGTGCCTTCAAGTCGGCCGATTGATTGCGCTTGTTGAAAACAAGGTGGGGAGGCGTGGTGGACATCATGATTAGACAGCTGCTGCTCCATCGGGAAAATTGGGGAGAGACCGCCGTCATCGAGGATGGGAAAAGCATCCTGTACCGTGATCTCGCGCAAAAGGCGCTTGCAATCCGACCGTATCTGCCGCAAAAGCAGGCCGAAAACATGGCCATCTTCCTGCCCAACGGCAGCAATTATGTGGCGGCGCTCTTTGGAA
>JAAYBB010000051.1 GCA_012719075.1 Clostridiales bacterium
AAAGGGGCGAGGAACGAAGGCGCGAGCGCACAGGCCCTCTTGTCAAAAAACCACCGGTTTTTTGACAGTCTCGCGCACAGAGCGCCGGACCAAACGTGGTCCGGCGCCCTGTGCGTTGCGGGCGCTGCCATCAGCCCAGCAGATGAAGCACTGCATCGTGCAAAAACTGGGCGCAGCCCGGCTGCTTGCCGTCGTAGTAGGCCGTAAAGCGCGGATCGTCCAGGTACATGCGCACCAGCCCGGCGTGGGCCTGCGGGTCGTACGCGGGCCAGCAGAGGGTGATCCACTCCCGGTGGGCCTGCGCGATGCGCTGGCCCTCCGCACCCTCGGGCGGAAGGCCGGCCTGCACTGCGGCCTCGAGTGAGGCGCAGATGTCGACGGCCAGCCGCTGGGCCCGCTCAAAGGCCTCCTCGCTGAGTCCCATCAGCTTGGCGTTGCTGGCGTCCACCTGCTCGTCGCCGTACCGCTCACGCGCCTCTTGCCCGTACTTGGCCTCATTTTCGGCGATCATGTCCCGCTTCTTTTGCTCAAAAGACGATGACAAATCAAACACTCCCTTACTCGCTGATTGCCGGCAGCTCCAGTATAGGGGTTGACGCAACGTGCATGTCAAGCAAAATCTTCAGTACTTTTGAAAGTATTCGATGTGCATGAAGTGGGCGGCCGGCGCGGTGTACCGGCTGAAGGGGACCATGTAGGCGTCGAAGGTGTGGGTGCAGATCAGCGGGTCCCGCCCGTCAAAGCCGGTCACGATCAGGCTGTGATAGACGCCGCTCTCATTTTCAAGCTGGATCAGGTCTCCGATCTGCAGGCCGCTCTTGCCCACCTCGCGGGCCACCGGCCCCACGCTGCGGTTGGCCTTTAAAAAGCGATAGAGGAAGCGCGCGGCCGACCAGGCCGGCGCACGGCTCGAGAGGCTGTTGTAATACCAGCCCATGGTGGGCGTGTAGTTCTGTACGCCTCCGCCCGCATAGAGGCACTGTGAAATGAAGTTGGTGCAGTCTCCCCCCATCAGGGAGAAGTCGGCATAGCTTGGGTTGCGGCGCAGCGCCCAGCTCTTTGCATACTGGATCGCCCGCTCCCGATCATAGGTGACTTTTTCCAAAACGCATCTCCTCCGCTCCGCCGGGGTGGGTGGCAGCAAAGGGCGCGACGGCACCCGGCCCACCCGCTCTGCTCCATCATATTGACGGGCGGCCACGGCGGTGCATGGCGCGGGACACGGATGTGCAATAAAAGGGGGCGACCGGGCGGGATGGCCGGCCGTCCGCAAGCGCGCTGTAGGCGATGCGCCAAGGGCGGCGCTGCCGATAGATTGGCGCCTGTCGACAGCGGGGGAGGGGCGAGCACCGACAAAAGCGGCCGCTCCCACCCATTGCAGGTGCGGCTGCTTGATCCCGGGGGATTTGACGGGGCCACTTGCCCGCGCCGTCGCTCACCCTGGAGTTCAGAATAAAAGCAGGCACGGCGGCAGATGCCGCCGTGCCTGCAACTTTTCAAAATGCCGCTGCCGACGGATCCGCGGGCGCGGCTGTACGGGTGGTCAATACTTTCCAAAGCCCCGGCCGACGGGGCTGGCCTTTGCCGCACCGGCCACCGATGCCAGCTCCTCCATCTCCGACAGCACGGCGGCGTCCAGCAGGTCAACCGCATGGCCCTTGCCTGCGGGCGAGGAGAGCTGTGGCTGTCCGGCCTGCGGGCCCCTGGGTTCCAGCGCAATGGGGCGCCGGGTCTCCTCGGCCAGCTTGAACTGGGAGACCTCGCCGCGCAGCACCGCGGCCTGCGCCGCCATCTCCTGGCCGGTCGAGGCGTTTTCTTCGGCGATGGCGGCGTTGGTCTGCACGACGGCAGAAATCTGGAAAATCCCCTGCTTGATCTGTGCAATGGCCTCAACCTGTTCGGAGGAGGTCTGTACGATTTTCGCAAAGTTTTCCTCAATGGCACCCGCGCCGATGCTGTTGAGCATCTGCGCCGTCTGCTCGGTGATTTTGGCACCCTTCGCCACGCCGGCGACCGAGGCCTGGATCAGCTCGCCGGTCTGCCTGGCGGCCTCGGCCGATTTTGCGGCGAGGTTGCGCACCTCGTCCGCCACAACGGCAAAGCCCTTGCCGGCGGCGCCGGCCCGCGCCGCCTCAATCGCGGCGTTGAGCGCCAGAATGTTGGTCTGGAAGGCAATGTCTTCGATGACCTTGGTGATGTTGGCGATCTGGTCCGAGGAGGCATTGATGTTGGCCATTGCCTCGGTCAGTTGCAGCATGTGCTCGTTGCCGGCGTTGATGCCCTCGCCGGCATATTTGATCGCGGCCGCCGCCTCCTCGACAATGCCCGCGCTGAGCTCCGCCTGCCTCCACACGTCTTCGGTGAAGGCCGAGAGCTCCTCGATGGAGGAGGCCTGCTCGGTCGCGCCCGCCGCAAGCGCCTGCGCGCCGCCGGACACCTGGTCGGAGCCCGTCGCCACCTGCTCTGCAGCCGCGTTGATCTGCCGGAGCGTCTCGCTGATCCGGTCGATCATCTGCCGCATCTCCTCCAGGATGGGGGCGTAGTCGCCCACGTAGAGCGCCTGCGCCCGGCTGCCCACCGTGAAGTCCCCCTTCGACATGCCGTCAAGCTGGTGGGAGATATCGCCGATGATCGCCTTCCAGTTGTTTGACATGTCCTGGAAGGTTTGCGCCAGCGTGCCGGTTTCGTCCTTTGCGTCGATCTCCAGCCGGACGTCGAGATTCCCGTGGGCCAGCTGTTCGGCCGCCCGCACCACCAGGCCGATTCGCCTGGAGACGCCGCGCGCAATCCACAGACCCAGCAGCACCGCCACCAGCGTGCCGATGCCGACGCCGATGCCCGTCATCACTTTGACCCGGTCGACCAGCTGGCTGTTGGCCTCGATCTCACCGGCCGCATACACGTGGTTGTATTCCATCAGGCGGGTGATGGCGCCCTCCACCTCCTGCGCCAGCGCGTACAGCTCGCCTCCGCCGCGCAGCATGTGAAAGGCCTCTTCGCGGCGCGCCCCGTCGAGGGCGATCCCGTCCGCAAAGTGTTGGCCGCTCTGCTCGAAGGCCTGCAGGCTGGTCTTGATCGCACCCAGCACGGCCCGGTCGCTCTCCACGAGCTCCGCCGGATACTTGTCCAGCAGCCGGTCGTAGTGCCCCAGGTTGTCCCACAGGATGGCGCTGTTTTGGGCAAAGGCCTCCGCGGCGCTCTTTTTGTCGGCCTCCGAGTCGGCCAGTGTCATCTCGAAGAGGTCCGACCGCATTTTTTGAAAGGAGGTGCTGAGCCGCTCGACATACTCCGATATGGAGACGCAGTCCGAGTAGGCAACATGGTATGACGTGCCGACGCGATTTAAACTGGCGATCCCAAAGAGGCCGATCGCCGCTGCCATCAGCGCAATCAGCAGGAATCCGCCGGTCATCTTGACACCAATTTTTACGTTTTTCACCCACGTTATCATGGCTTTTATCCTCCCTGTTAGGTTCAGTTGACATCAGCTGCCGGCTGCGGCAGCTGCTCGTAAACGGGCCGTCCATTGCACACTCCATGGCCTTCTGCGCCGCACCCCGGCCACCCACCCTCCATTTCCGCAAACGTGCTCTTTAAGCGCAGGGATCGAACAAGCTAAGCCGCATTAAAAAACCATGGATACTTATTGATTCATTTCGACACAAAGAGCGAATAACTTAATAATGAATACCACGATTTGTTGTTTTATTCACCGCAACCGCGAGTCAAACGGTGTTTTTTGTCGACATTCCCCAATGGCAGAGGGGCTGCCGGCTCCGGCGGACGCCGGGGCCGCGCGGAACACACCCCCCGATCGGCAAGGGGCTGTTTTTTACTGCGCCTTCGGCTTCTATCAAAAACCGGGGCGGCCTGTTGGCCGCCCCGGGGGGTCTCTTATGTAAGGTGAGGTCCTCTAGTTGACCCGTGCAAGGTCCCTGATCTCGTCCAGGCGGGACAGGACGCCCTCGTAGCCGGCCTCGTACAGCGCCTTGAGCTTGTCGAGGTCGCGGTCAAAGCGGCTGATCATGAGGTCTTCGGGAATGAAGAGGCTGACGTTTTTGCCGTTGCCGTCCTCCTCGAGGCAGCGCTTGAACACATGGTTGAAGACGTGGGGGCGGATCTTGATCCAGCCGGCGGCATTTTCGCTGATGAAGGAGTAGTAGAAGGTCAGCGCGCGCTCGTCGGGCTTCAGGTAGTGGCGGTAGCTCTTCGGCTTGGTCAGCACGACCAGGTTGCACGCGTTGCCCTCGGCCTCCGAGTGCAGCAGCGGGATGGGGTCGGAGAGGCCGCCGTCCACCAGCCGGCGCCCGCCATAGTAGATGGGCGGGAAGTAGAAGGGCAGCGCACAGGAGGCCATCACCAGCTTGCCGGAGGCGTCGAAGGCCTCTTTCTCGTAGTAGAGCGGCTTGAGCGAATAGAAGTCGGAACAGCCGGTGACAAAGCGCTCGGGCGTGTTGTAAAAGGTCTCAAAGTCAAAGGGGACCAGCCGGTTCGGAATCTGGTCAAACACCCAGACCAGGTCCATGATGGCGCGGCTGGTGAAAAAGTTCCGCATGCCCGAGTAGCGCGGGTTGGCGGAAAACCGCTCCACGATCTCCCAGTTGCGGCCGCGCTGGCGGCTGACGTAGGAACAGCCGTAGGAGGCGCCCGAAGAGACGCCAATGGTGTAGGGGATGCGGACCTCCTCGTCCAGCAGCGCGTCGATGGCGCCGGCGGTAAACATCCCGCGGAAGGCGCCCCCTTCCAGAACAAGTCCTGCCATGGTGGGTTCATCGCTCCGATCTTGACGGGCGGCACTCCGAAGGGCCGCCCGCCTCGTTAGATTTTACAAAAGTACTAGCATTGTACCATAAAACCGGCCTCGGCAACACCTCTTTTTTTGCACGGATCGGAGGGCAGCCTTTACAAACGGGGACCGCCATGCTAGACTGAAGACCATCAGAGTAGGGTGACACGCGTTTCAGTGCCGTCTGTACGGGGAGTTGACAGGCGGACGAATGGCATTTTTTGCTTGCGGTGTGTCTCCCGCATCCCGCTGAGACCGCTCCATGAGATCCCGTCGGCCCATGCGGCCTCTTTCCGCATGGGCATTGACGCCCTCTGGTGGATGGGTTAGGCCGGAATGCCGCTCATCCGCACGGGGGTTTTTTTGTGCGGACAGGGCGCCCTGCACAGGCCGATTTTGCGTGATCCCCTGCACCGAGCGCTTTGCAAAAGCCCGGGGGATTGCATGGCCCCTGTGCTGGCAAAGGCGTTCCCGCCGCCCTCCGGTGGGCTTTGATACATCATGCGTGCAAAGTACGCACAGGGGGAGTTTGGCATGGCAAAACAACGGCTCGACACACTCGGCGCGCCGCGGGACGGCACCCGGCACCTGGAGGGGGACACGCCGCCCCTCTTTTCGGCGCGCTACTGGCAGGAGGCGCTGGACAGCGCCAGACAGCTGCGCATGCTGGTGCTCGCGGCGCTGCTGGTGGCGGTTCGGGTGGCGATTGGCGCGCTGGCCGTTCCGATTCCGTTTTTCGACAACAAGCGCCTGACCTTTGGCTACTCCTTCAACGCCTTCGGGGCCTTCCTGTACGGCCCCGTCCTGGCCCCGCTGACCGGGCTGTGCACCGACCTGATCGGCTTCTTCCTGCACCCCACCGGCGGCTTTTTCCCGGGGTATACGCTCAGCGCCGCGGTGGGGTCGGCCATTTACGCGCTGGTGCTCTACCGTCGGCGGGTGACGGTGCTCCGGCTGGCGGTCGCCAAAATTCTGGTCAACCTGATCGTCAACATCGGGCTCAACTCGCTGTGGAGCGCCATGCTGCTCAGCAAGGGCTACCTGTTCTACCTCGTCCAGGGCATTACCAAGAACTTTATCCTGCTGCCGCTGGAGGTCTTTGTCATGGTGCTGTTTTTCCGCGCCATGATGCCGCTGGCCCGCCAGATGGGCCTGGCGCCGCAGCAGTGGGAAAACGAGGTTCGCCTCTGGTGAGCGCGGCGTCATGAAAGGGGCCCAAATGGGGCATACTGGGAGCACGTCCGCTTTGGAGGTGGTCCCGTGCGTCCAAAACGCATGCTCGCGGCATTTGTGCTCTTTTTGGCCCTATTTGTGCTGCTGACGCTGCAGCTCTACCGCATTGCGCTGGACACCAGCTCGATCTATGCGCAGGCGGCGCGCTCCCAGCAGCAGATCGAGCTCACGCTCTGCACGCGCAGGGGCTTTGTCTACGACTGCACCGGCCGGCCGCTCAACTACCGGACAGGGCAGGTCGCGGCGCTGGTGGAGCCGGCCCTGCTGGCCGATCCCCGGCAGGCCGCCGTTCGCCTGGCCTCGGCCTGCGGCATGACCACGGCCGAGATCCTGCCCTACCTTGAAAAGGGACAGGTGTTCGGCATCCAGCTCGACCGCGCCATTCCCGAGACCGAGGGCATCCGGCAGATCGAGTCCATGGGCCGCATTGCGACGCCGGCGGCCCTCCACACGGTGGGCACCCTCTCGGGGACGGGCGAGGGCGTCAGCGGCGCAGAGCTGGCCTTTCAGCAATACCTCGGCCGCAGCGGCGGGCGGATTTACGCCGCCGTGCGCAAGACGGCGGCCGGATACCCGCTCCCGGGCAGCGACGTCACGCTGGTCGACGAGGACTACTACCTGCCGGGCGGCGTACAGCTCACGATCCATGCCGACATGCAGGCCGTCGTGGAGCGGGCCGCGCGCGAAATCGCAAGCGGCGCCATCGTGCTGCTCGAGGTCGGGACCGGCCGCATCCGCGCGCTGCACAGCCTGCCGGGCTACGAGGGGGACCGCCTGGCCGACTACCTCGACGCCGCCGGCGGAGAGCTGCTCAACCGGACCCTCGAACCCTACAACATCGGCTCCATCTTTAAAATCCTGGTTGCGGCCCAGATGATCGAGCGCGACGAGGTGCCGGCACCCTACACCTGCACCGGCAAAATCACCGTGGATGGGCGGGATTTTTACTGCCACAACCGGAGCGGGCACGGGACCCTCACATTTGAGCAGGCCTTTGCCCGGTCCTGCAACACCTACTTCATTGCGCGCTTTGGCGCGGAGCAGTACCCGCCGACGCTGGCGCTGGCGCGGCTGCTGGGCTGGGACCAGGCCGGGCACCTGGCCGCGGGCCTGGTCAAAAAGGCCGGCAACCTGCCGCAGGAGCGCAGCGCCTCGGGGCAGCTGCTGGCGAACACCGCGATTGGCCAGGGGGCGCTGCTGGCCACGCCGCTCGACCTCGCGGCGCTGGTCGCGACCGTGGCGGGCGGCGGCGTCTACCGCCCGCCGGTCCTCGTGGAGGGGCTGGTGGACCGCGAGGGCACCCTGCTGCGCGACATGGCGCGCGAGGAGACGGCCGTGGAGGTCTTCTCGGCCGAAACGGCCGGGCGGCTGCGCGGGATGATGGAGGCCGTCTGCCGCGAGGGGACCGGCACCACCGCCCAGCCCGAGGGCTTTGCGGCTGGCGGCAAGACGGCCAGCGCCGAGACCGGCTGGCTGCTCGAGGGCGAGCCGGTGGTGCACGGCACCTTTGCCGGCTACTTCCCGGCCGATGCGCCGCGCTACGCGCTGGTGGTGCTGGTGGAGGGGGGCCGCTCGGGCAGCGTGGCGGCCGCCCCTGTATTCAAGGAAATCGCGCAGGGCGTGATGGCGCTGGATCCCCCTTGACAAACGACTGTCCATCCCTTATAGTGAATTTATAGTGCATTACGGCCATGATGGAGAGAGTAGCTTGCCGCCCGCACCCAGAGAGGGGACCAGAGGCTGAAAGGTCGCCTGCGGAGAGCACGTGAAGGCCGCTCCGGAGCCCCGCAGGAGGACTGCGGCGGGCAGCGCCCGTTACAGCGCGTTCGAGTGGCGCATATTGCGCAACGAGGGTGGTACCGCGGAGTCCTGCTCCGTCCCTTTGGGACGAGGCAGGGCTTTTTGACGTTAAAAATTATTAAATCGACGGTCATCGATCGACTACGAGGAGGACGGCATATGCAGTGGATGGGACTCAACGAGATCCGGGAAAAATATCTGCACTTTTTTGAGGAAAAGGGGCACCTGCGCCTGGAGAGCGCCTCGCTGGTGCCGAAGGGGGACAAGAGCCTGCTGCTGATCAACTCGGGCATGGCGCCGCTCAAGCCCTACTTCACGGGGCAGGCCGTCCCGCCCAGCCGGCGCGTGACCACCTGCCAGAAGTGCATCCGCACGCCCGACATCGAAAACGTGGGCAAGACGGCGCGGCACGGCACCTTTTTTGAGATGCTGGGCAACTTCTCGTTCGGCGACTACTTCAAGCGTGAGGCGACGGCCTGGGCCTGGGAGTTCTGCACCCAGGTGCTGGCGCTGCCGGTGGAGCGGCTCTACGTCTCCATTTACGAGCAGGACGACGAGGCCTACGACATCTGGACGAAAGAGGTGGGCGTGGACCCCGCCAAGATGGTGCGCTTTGGCAAGGAGGACAACTTCTGGGAGATCGGCAGCGGCCCCTGCGGCCCCTGCTCCGAGCTCTACTTTGACCGGGGCCCCCAGTGGGGCTGCGGCCGCGAGGACTGCAAGGTCGGCTGCGACTGCGACCGCTTTATCGAGTTCTGGAACCTGGTCTTCACCCAGTTCGACAGCGACGGGCAGGGCAACTACACCCCGCTTGAACACCCCAACATCGACACCGGCATGGGGCTCGAGCGCATGGCCTGCATCATGCAGGAGGTGGGCAACCTGTTCGAGGTGGACACCATCTCGGCCATCACCGACCACATCTGCGACATCGTCGGCGTCAAGTACCGCGCGGGCGAGGGGACCGATATCTCGCTGCGGGTCATCACCGACCACATCCGCTCCACCACGATGCTGGTGTCGGACGGCGTCATGCCCTCGAACGAGGGGCGCGGCTACGTGCTGCGCCGCCTGCTGCGCCGCGCCGCCCGCCACGGCAAGCTGCTGGGCTGCAACCGCCCCTTCCTCTACGAGGTGGCGGACACGGTGATCGCAAACTACGGCGAGGCCTACCCCAACCTGGTCGAGAAGCGGGACCTCATCAAGCGGGTCATCCGGCTGGAGGAGGAGCGCTTCATCGAGACCATCGACGCGGGGCTCGAGATCCTCGGCAACCTGATCAACAAGCACCGCGCCGAGGGCGCGCTGCCCGGCGAGGACGTCTTCCGCCTCTACGACACCTTTGGGTTCCCGCTCGACCTCACGCGCGAAATCCTGGCCGAGCAGGGCATGCCCATCGACGAGCGGCGCTTTGGCGAGCTGATGGCCCAGCAGCGCACGCGCGCCAGGGAGGCCCGCGCGCAGCTCTCGGACATCGGCTGGAGCGAGGACGCCCTGAGCAAGCTGCCCCGGGAGCTGGACACCGCCTTTGTCGGCTACGACCGGCTCGAGGTCGAGGCCGTGGTGAAGGCGCTGGTCGCCGGCGGCGCCCTGGTCGAGCACATCGCGGAGGGGGACGAGGGCTGCATGGTCATCACCGACGCCACCGTCTTCTATCCCGAGGGGGGCGGCCAGGTCGGGGACACCGGCCGCATTGCGGCCGAGGGCTTTGAGGCCGAGGTCGTCGACACCCGCAAGACGGCGGACGGAAAAATCCTGCACATCGTCCAGGTGCAGGAGGGGGGCCTTTCGGTCGGCGACCGCGTGAAGCTGTCGGTGGACGAGGCCCGCCGCCGCAGCATCACCCGCAACCACACGGCCACCCACCTGCTCAACATGGCGCTGCGCCACACGCTGGGCAGCCATGTGACCCAGGCCGGCTCGCTGGTCGAGGAGGGGCGCGCCCGCTTCGACTTCACCCACTTTGAGGCACTGACGCCCGAGCAGCTCGACGAGGTCGAGCGGCTGGTCAACGAGGCCATCCTGTCGGCCACCGACACCCATATTTCAAACATGTCCATGGAGCGCGCGCAGCAGCTGGGCGCCATCGCCGACTTCGAGGAGAAGTACGGCGACACGGTGCGGGTGATGGAGATCCCGGGCTACACCGTCGACCTCTGCGGCGGCTGCCATTTGAAGAATACGGCCGAGGCCGGGCTATTTAAAATTCTCTCGGAGGGCGGCATTTCGGCCGGCGTGCGCCGCATTGAGGCCGTGACCGGGCAGGGCGTCCTCCAGCTGCTGCGGGACCGTGAGGCGCTCATCGCGGCGGCCGCTGCGCGGCTGCGGGCCAAGCCGGTCGAGCTGCTGGCCCGCGTGGGCGCCTTTGTCAAGGAGCAGCAGGCGCTGCAGCAGACGGCCGATGCGCTGCGGTCGAGGCTGGTCAACCTGACGGCCCTAGAGCTGCTGCAAAAGGCCGGGGAGATAGGGGGCGTCCTGACCGTGTTTGCCTACCTGCCCGAGATGGGGGCGGGGGAGCTGCGCGCCATCGGCGACCGGATCCGGGAGCGCCATGAGCGGGCCTTTGCGCTGCTGATCGGCGGCCAGGAGGAGGGGCTGACCCTCTTTGCCTCGGCCACCGGGCCGGCGGTCGAGCAGGGGGTGCACGCCGGCAACGTCATCCGCGAGGTGGCCGCGCTGACCGGCGGCAAGGGCGGCGGCAAGGCCGACTCGGCCCAGGGCGGCGGCAGGCACAGGGACCGCGTAGAGCAGGCCATCACGGCCGCGCGCGAGCTTGTGGAGCGCCAGCTCCGCGGCTGACTTCGGGGCTTTTTGGGCCGTTTGCCGACCGCCGATGCGGTTGACATAATGCCAAGAAAAGCCTTGCATCCCAATGGCTTCTACGGTATAATCAGGTAGGCTGTAACCGATCATAATGGGGTGGGCGAGGGCGCCTTGTGCGCGCCCTTGCCGCCCGTGTTGGAGGCGTATAACCCATGGACGACTGCATTTTCTGCAAGCTCGCAAACGGGCAGATTCCCACAACCTTTATTTTTGAGGACGATCTGGTCTGCTGCTTTGCCGACCTGGCGCCGCAGGCGCCGACCCACGTGCTGGTGGTGCCCAAGCTGCACATCGGCAGCGCCGACCAGGTCGATGCGCAAAACAGCCACGTCCTGGCCGCCATGTTCGAGGCCATCCCTGAAATCGCAAAACGCCTTGGCGTCTCGGGCTGCTACCGGCTGATCAGCAACTGCGGCGCCGAGGCCGGCCAGTCGGTCCCCCATCTGCACATCCATCTGCTGAGCGGCTCTCCGACGCTTCGGGACCGCCTGATTTAGGGGGGCGCCCGATGTCGGACAGGATATACAGCGACGCGCCAACCTATCGGATCAACGTCAACGGCGTGGTCAGGGACCTGACGGTCTGCAAGGTCACCGACGAGATGTCCATCGCCGCCTTCGTCATCTTCGGCGATGTGGAGATGACGGTCAAGGCGGCCGAGGCACTGCTGCGGGTGGTGCCCGAGCACGACATCATGATCACGGCCGAGGCCAAGGGCATCCCGCTGCTGCACGAGATGGCGCGGCAGGCGGGGGAGACCACCTACATCATCGCGCGCAAGGGTCCCAAGCTCTACATGAAGAACCCCTTCTCGGTGGAGGTGCACTCCATCACGACGGCCAAAAAGCAGGCCCTCTTTTTGGACGAGACCGAGGCCGAGAAGATGCGGGGCAAGCGCGTGCTGATTGTGGACGACGTGATCAGCACCGGCAATTCGCTGCTCGCGGTGGAAAAGCTGGTGCGCGAATCCGGCGGCACGGTGGTGGGCAAGGCCTGCATCCTGGCCGAGGGCGACGCCATCTACCGCAACGACATCCTCTACCTCGAGCAGATTCCGCTGATCTTTCCGCCCAAAAAGGACCAGTAAAAGAAGGTGTCATCATTTTGCAGCAGCTCACGCCCAACCCGGGCAAAAATGGCGTCATTGAGGTGGGCGGGGTCGGCTATCTGCGGCTTCCGGTCAAAACCCATGTGATCACCGACGCCGACCACATCGCCGATGTGGCCGAGCACTATGTCAAACCCCACCTGATCCCGGGGGATCTGGTGTTCATCAGCGAAAAGTCGGTCTCCTGTTCCCAGCGGCGGGCCATCCCGCTCAAGGACATCCACCCGCGCCCGCTGGCCAGGCTGCTGACCCGCTTTGTCTACAAGTCGCCCTACGGCATCGGGCTCGGCATCCCCGAGACCATGGAGATGGCGCTTCAGGAGTGCGGCACCGGCCGCATCCTGCTCGCGGCCGGCGTCTCGGCCTTTGGCAAGCTGATCGGCCGCCGGGGCTGGTTTTATCAGATTGCCGGCTACCGGGCCGAATCCATTGACGGGCCGACGCCCTATACGCTGCCGCCCTACAACGAGTGCGTGGTGCTGGGGCCGGAAAACCCTGACCAGGTGGCGGGCGACATCTCGCTGCGCCTCGGGTGCCCGGTCGCCATTGTCGACGCCAACGACCTGAACAGCAAGGTGCTCGGCGCCTCCGACCGCTCGGTCGACCGCGCGCTGCTGTGCAAGGCCCTAAAGGACAACCCGCTCGGACAGTCCAGCCAGCAGACCCCGATGGGCATCCTGCGCAGGGCCGATTGACCGCCGCAGGCGATGTCCCGCCCCACGATCTGACGCCGCCGGAGGTTTCTTAAACCATGAAGCGACCTCTCTGCAACGCAATGCTGTTCTTTTTGGCGGTGCTGTTTTTCGGCGCCACCGCCGGCGTCCCGGCCGCAGCCCTTGTGGCTGCCGCCGTGGCGCTTTTCTTTTTGGTGCTCGAGCGCTACCCGCTGCGCGACCGCCTGCTCTGCGCACTGCTGGGCCTCTTTGCGCTGCTGCTGGTCGGGGCGCACGAGCTCCTGGCGCTCGCCCCCTCCCGCGCCCTCTCGGGGCAGCCGGCCGCCATAAAGGGCCGCGTGGTGGACATCCGAACGTGGGAGGACGGCTCCTCCTCCTGCCTCGTCAAGGTGACCGGCCTTGCCTCAAGCTTGCAGGTGATCCGGCCGCACACCCACCTGCTGGCCGAGCTCGAGGGGGCGGAGCTCGGGGACCGCGTGTGCTTTGAGGCCGTGCTGCACGCCTCGCTCAAGCCCGCGCAGGAGCCCTGGCTGCAGCGCAGCCTGCGCAGCACCAACCAGCTGCTGACGGCGGGTTCGGCAAAGGCCCTCACGCGCCAGCCGGGGCCGATTCCGCTCGCCAAACAGCTGCAGGCGCTGCGCGAGCGCCTCTTTCCACGGGTGGACAGCGACCTGGCCCGCGCGCTGCTGTTTGGCGACAGGGCCGCGCTGACCGGCGCGCAGTACGAGCTCTTCCGGCGGACCGGCATGGTCCACATGCTGACCTTCTCGGGCACCCACTTCGCCGTGCTCGCACTGGTGCTCTCGGGCCTGCTGCAGCTGTTTGGCGCCTATCGGCGGCAGAGTTCGGCGGCCGTGATCGCGCTGTCGCTGCTGGTCATGGCGGTCATGGGCTTCGAGACCTCGGTGGCCCGCGCGGGCCTGATGCTGATCCTCACGCACCTCGGTGCGCTGCTGTTTTTACAGGCCGACGCCATGACCTCGCTGGCCGTGGCCGGCTTTCTGATCTGCGCGCCCCGGCCCTACCTGATCGAGTCGGGCAGCTTTCTGCTCAGCTTTACCGCAACGGCGGGGGTCATCCTGCTGGCCGGGCCCTTTACCAAGGCGCTTGCGGGCCTGATCCCGGCGCTGGAGGCCTGGCGGCCTTGGCGCTCCCTCTGTGCGTCGGTCGCGGTCTCGGCCGCCGCCACGATGGGCATCACGCCGATGCTGCTCTATCTGTTCGGGGAGACCACCACGCGCGCCATCCCGGCCAACCTGCTGACCTACCTGCCCCTGATGGGGGTCATGCTGCTGGGCCTGCTGCAGCTGGCGCTGGGCTGGGTGCCGGGCCTCGGCGGCCTGGTCGCACTGCTGGCCGACCTGCTCGGCCGGCTCAGCCTGTGGCTGCTGCGGGCAGTGGACGCCCTGCCGGGCGGGGTGCTCTACGCCGACGCCCTCGACACCTGGATTGTCTACGGCGCGCTGTTGCTGCTGGTGCTGCTCTGTGCCCGCTTTCGCCGGCGGGAGGGCTACTCCCCGCGGCCGGCCATGGCGGGGGGTGCCGTGGTGTTGCTGGCCGCACTGCTGCTGGCCAGGGTGCCGGCCGCGCCGGCGCTGCGCATCACGATGGTCGACATGGGGCAGGGGATGGCCTTTCTGGTACAGGACGGCGGCGCCAACTATCTGATCGACTGTGGCAGCGACCACAACCATGCGGCGCAGGGGCTGCTGACCACGCTTTCCCGCGCCGGGGTCTCGCAGCTGGACGGCCTGGTGGTCACCCACGCGCACAGCGACCACGCCTCGGCCTTCGAGGCGGTGCTCGAACACTTTGCGGTCGGGCGGGTCTACCTCGGCGTGGAGGAGGCGCCCTCCGACCTCTACAAGCAGCTGCTCGAGGCGGCCGCGCGCCATGAGGTCCCGGTGGTCTTCGTGACCACCAAGCAGGCGCTGCCGGCCGGCGAGACCGCGCTGACGCTCTATGCGCAGCACGTGCGCCTGCGCGAGCCGGGCGGCGATGCCATCAACAACAGCTCGCTGTTTGTGCACGTCGAACGGGGGCAGAGCAGCCTGCTGCTGACCGGCGACGCCGAGCGGGAGGCCGAGCTCTTCTACCTCGGGTATTCCCCCTTTGAGGAGATCGACGTGCTGCAGGTCGCCCACCACGGGTCGAACACCTCCAGCCTGCCGCCGTTTTTGCTGCACACGCGGCCGGCCGTGGCGCTGATCTCGGTGGGCAGAAATTCCTACGGGCACCCGACCGAGGCGGTGCTGGAGAGGCTTTCGGCCCTGACCGGGCACCTCTACCGGACCGATCAAAACGGCAGTGTGACGCTGGTCACCACGGGGGACGGGAAGTTTACCGTCCGGTATGAAACGCGGGAGGGGGCGCTGTCATGAGCACAAAGCGGGACGAGGTCGCGCAGCTGCGCGCCGAGCTGCAGGCCGGGGACCTTTGGCCGGCCTACCTCTTCCACGGCGAAGAGGGGTATCTGAAGGCCCACTACGTCGGCGAGGTGGAAAAGGCGCTCGAGGCGCGCTTTGGCCCCGCCGACCGCATTGTCCTCGAGCAGGAGCGCTTTGCGCTCGACCGCTTTTTTGACGCCACCGAAAACCTGACCTTCGGCTGCGCCGCGCGCCTGGTGGTCCTCAAGGGCGTGGAGCCGGAGCAGCTGTCCAAGGAGGACCGCGAGGCCGTGATGGGGCGCATCGGGGACTTGCCCGAGGGGGTGACGGTGCTGTTTGTGGCCGCACAGCCGGCCGCCGACACGCCGGCCGCGCGGCGGAAGAGAGTGCCGGCCCGGACCGTCTCGCCTCAGCTCCACACAGTGGAGTTCCCGCTGCAGAAGCCGGCCGCACTGCGGCCCTGGATGTCCCGGCGCCTTGCGGCGCAGGGGCTTGCGATTTCGGCCGAGGTCTCGGACTACCTGCTGGGCCTCTGCGGACACCGCATGTCGCGGCTGGCCGCGGAGCTGCACAAGCTGGCGGCGCTCTGCCGGAGCGAGGGGGCAACAGAGGTGCAGCGGCGGCATGTCGACGACATCGCGCTGCCCGAGAACAGCGCCGACGTCTACGAAATCGTCGGCCTGATGACCGCCCGCCGCTACGACGAGGCCCTGAAAAAGCTCGACCGCTGCAAGCAGAACCGCGAGGACCCCGTGCACATCGCCGTGGCGCTGGGGAACGCCTACGCCGAGCTGCTGGCGGTCAAGGCCGCGTATGACGCGGGACAGCGAAACCTCGACCGCATGATGGCCGACTTCAAGATCAGGCCCACCAAGCGCTACTTCATGAACCAGTACCTGCGCGAGTCGGCGCACATGGACATCGCCGGGCCGATGCGGGCCGTCTCGCTGCTGTCGGAGCTGGACAGGCGGCTCAAGCAGAGCGCCGCCGACCCCTGGGAGCTGCTGGAGGAGGCGCTGATCCGCCTCCGCCTGCAGGGGGTGGCAAAATGAAGAAAAAAATCGACCAGCTCATCCTCGTGGAGGGCCGCTACGACAAGGCCAAGCTGTCCTCCATCGTAGAGGCTTCGATCCTGGAGCTCGAGGGCTTTCGCATCTTCAAGGACCGCGAAAAGCTGGCGTACATCCGCGAGGCGGCCAGGCGGCGCGGGGTCATCATCCTGACCGACAGTGACGCGGCCGGCTTCCAGATCCGGGCCTTCCTCAAGGGGGCCGTGCCGGAGGGGCAGCTGCTGCAGGCCTACATCCCCGACCGCTACGGCAAGGAGCGCCGCAAGGCCGCCCCCGGCCGCGAGGGCAAGCTGGGCGTGGAGGGCATGCCGCCCGAAGTGCTGCTCGAGGCACTGGAGCGGGCCGGGGCCTCGGCCGGGCAGCAGACCTTCGGCGGCCTCACGCGCACCGACCTCTACGAGGACGGACTGCTCGGCGGGGCGGGCAGCGCACAGCGGCGGCGAGCACTGCTCGAGCGCCTTGGCCTGCCAAAGCGGATGTCCACCAGCGGCCTGCTGGAGGCCATCAACCTGCTGCTCACGCCGCAGGCCTACCGCGCGCTTGTCGAGGCGCTGAACCGGGAAAGGAGCCACGAAGGAGAACATGAGCATGCGTGAATATGACAAACCAAGCGAACAGGAGCTCAAGGAGCGCCTGACCGAACTGCAGTACCACGTGACCCAGCGCGGCGGCACCGAACCGCCCTTCCACAACGCGTACAACGACCACTTTGAAGAGGGCCTCTATGTGGACATCACGACCGGGGAGCCGCTGTTTTTGTCGACCGACAAGTTTGCCTCGGGCTGCGGATGGCCGGCTTTTTCAAGGCCGGTTGCGCCCGAGGCGGTGACCGAGCACGGCGACCGCTCCCACTTCATGCTCCGCACCGAGGTGCGCAGCCAGGCCGGCGACGCCCACCTTGGGCACGTGTTCGAGGACGGCCCGCGCGCGCTGGGCGGCCTGCGCTACTGCATCAACAGCGCCGCGCTGCGCTTTGTGCCCAGGGACCGCATGGCGCAGGAGGGGTACGGGGAGCTGCTGCCGCTGCTCGAGCGCGGCAAACAGGCGTGATCGGCCGGCAATCCGGTGGCAAACTGGTCTTTTTCGATGATCCTTCTGCACCAGATACCTGAACAAACACGCGGGGAGGACGGCAGGTGTGCCGTCCTCCCTGCTGTCAAATGGGCCCTGCGAGTGTTAGCCGCGAAACGGCAAAGAGCGCCGATGCAAGGGCACAATGCTTGAAAGGCGTATGCCAGGTACAACCAGGCCCGTGGCAAACGGCGAAAACACGAGGCGAAAGCCCCATTTTGCCAAAGTCTACACCTTGAATCCTGTTGAGTCCCGCATGAGGTTTTGACAGACAGAGAACCCGGCACCGTTCAAATGGACCGGGTTCTCTGTCTGTATGTACCTTTTTTATGGCTCATTTTATGGCTCAAGCTCGGTGTCGGGCGGCGGGGCGGGGGAGGGCGGCGCCTTTTTTTTGCGCACTGTGGCCAGCGGATTTTGGCTGAGCGCCTGCTTCATCTGCTGGTTGGAGACGTGGGTGTAAATCTGTGTGGTGTTGAGCTGCTCGTGCCCGAGCACCTCCTTGAGCGTGCGCACGTCGACCCCCTCGGAGAACATTAGCGTCGCGGCCGTGTGGCGCAGCTTGTGGGCCGAAAAGCTGCGGCCCGAGAGGCCGGCGCGCACGAGGTTGTGCTGCACCATCTTTTGCACCATGCTGTTGCTGATGCGCCGCTTTTGGCCGCTCAAAAACACGGCGTCGCGGTGAGGCTGCGCCACGCCGTCGGCCGGGCGCACCCGCAGATAAGCGCGCAAGGCCTCGACGCAGGCCGCGTTGAGGTACAGCACGCGCTCCTTGCTGCCCTTGCCGACCACCCGCATGACCTGCTCCTGCAGGTTGATGGAGGAGAGGTTGAGCCCCACAAGCTCGCTGAGGCGGATGCCGCAGTTGAGAAACAGCGTCAAAATGGCGTAGTCCCTGGCCACGTGGCGCCCCTCGACCGCCTCCAGCAGCCTGACCGACTCCTCGAGCGAGAGGTGGATGGGCAGCGAGGAGGGGGTTTTGGGGGCCTCCAGCGTATCGGCCGGGCTGCTGTCCAGGACGTGCAGGTGGTTGGTGCAGTATTTGAAAAAGGACTTCAGGCAGGAGACCTTGCGCGCCCTTGTCCGCGCCTCGGCCTGCCGTTCGCGCGAGAGGTAGAACAAAAACTCGTAAAAGTCCTGCAGCGTCACCGAGCGCAGCAGCGCTTCGTCGACTGAAAGGATCGGGATCTCCTCAAACGGCGTCTTGGCCTCCACCATCCCGCGGTGGCGGAGCAGGAAGCGAAAAAAGGTGCGCAGATCGAGCGCATACTCCTCAACCGTCAGCGGCGATTTGCCGCGGATGGTCTCCAGATAGGTCAAAAAGCTGCGCATCACGGGCGGAATGTCACCCATCAAGTCCAATCACCTCAAAGCAAACATTTGTGTTTTATTCTTGACATCGCGGCCGCGCACGGCTATACTGAGAACAGTTGACAATGGCATGTCGGGTTCATTATATCGTTATTTTGTGGAAAAAGAAAGTGGGCGTCCGCAATGGAAAAGAAGCTGTACAAAAAAGCGATTGCCGCTCCGTTTGGTCCGATGGCGCTCTATGCGACCGACGAGGCCCTGGTCTATGTGCTGTTTGAAAATCCTAAAAGCCATGTGAAAATGGAGCGCTACCTCAACCGGTACTTTGGCGACCATACGGTGGTCGAGCAGGAAAACGCCCTGCTTGCCCAGGCTGCGCGGGAGCTGGAGGCCTATTTTGCAGGAAAGCAAAGGGCCTTTACAACACCGTTTGTGCTCAAGGGGACTGCCTATCAGAACCAGGTCTGGAACTGCATTGCAAGCATTCCCTATGGCCAGGTGATCACTTATCGGGCGCTTGCGACCGCCGCCGGCGACGCCGGTGGCACCCGCAGCGCCGGCGCGGCCTGTGGCGCCAACCCGATCTCGATCTTCAACCCTTGTCATCGGATTTTGGGCGCCAGCCGCAGCCTGACCGGCTTTGGCGGCGGGCTCGACGCCAAGCGCTGGCTGCTGACGCTCGAAGGGCACCCGCTGGAGCAGGACCGCTTTGGGGGCGCGTTTTCCGAATTTTCAATACTGGGCTGACGAATTTTCAATACTGGGCTGAACTGACAAGGGCGTGCTGGCGCTCGATTTGTTCAGATAATTAAATCGCTCCCCTATATTCCACAAAATTTTTATTTTGTGGAATTATTGTTAAAATTATATTCCCCATTTCCATCTGCCCATCTACCCGCCCGTCAACCCAAACCATTCCACCCGCTTTTTTAACCTCCTCTGTTCACTCACCCATTTACCCGTTTTTTCATACTGCGCCACTGCAGCACCACTCTTGAGAAGCCTTCTTTGCGGCACGCACCACGCATGCAAAATCTTCTGCTGCTAAAGATGACCTTTTGGAAAATTACACAAGGCCGCCAAACCTTTGACCTCCCACAGCCCACAGCGCCCACCCAACCCTCTCCGGTTGCGGTGTTGCCGACAGGGCCGGCGCCGGAGGCCCAGTCTTCCCGACGTCTCCATCGCGAAAATTCGATCTTTTTTCACCAAAATCCTGTTTTTCTGTCGCGCTGCATAATTGGGCCGGCGGATCGTCATACTACCCTGTACAACGCAGCATATCTGTCTTCCATTCTATACCAATCTATACCAAGCCAAGCTCTATACCAAGCCAAGCCGGCTTCTGTCCTGTTTCAATCTGTCCTCCATTCCGTACTGTACAAGGTCGCGCAATTTGGTTTCCATTCGGGGGGGTTATTGTGATTTGTTGTTCTCTGTCCTCCATTCCGTACTGTACAAGGTCGCGCAATTTGGTTTCCATTCGGGGGGGTTATTGTGATTTGTTGTTCAAGGAACTGCACCTATCAGGTGGACGGGTACTGCAATTTGAAGAGTGCCCTTCCCATCAACCCGAGCAACGCCGCAAATGATGCGGGCTGCGCCTACTATACCGAACGAACCAAATAGCACTTAAACAGGCGGACGGATCTCCTTGGATTTCCGTCCGCCTGCCTGTATTCATCGCAAAGCCTTACGATAAAACTTCAAAGCATACCTCCACACTTTGCGGTTAAAGCCGCTCTAGCTAACGCTCTGCTGTTTTATTTCCCGCGCAATACCCCACGCGGCTTGGGGGCGTGTATGCGCACAGCTATGTCCGCACCCCTTTGGGCTGCAGGGCGACCTCGATGGCCTCGACGATGTTTTTGACCGCGTATACCGTCGTCCCCGGCCCCACTGTCTTTGGGCGATCCGCACCGGGTATCAAAAACCGGCTGTACCCCAGCCGCTCGCATTCGGCGATGCGGGCCGCGGCGTTGCGCACACTGCGCAGCTCCCCCGAGAGCCCAACCTCTCCGAAGACGATCAGATCCTCCTCGACCGGGCGGTACCAGTGGCTGGAGGCGGCCGCCAGCACCACGGCCAGATCGGAGGCGGGTTCGATCAGGCGCAGCCCCCCCACGACGTTGCAGTAGGCGTCTGCGCCCGAGAGGCGCAGGCCGGCGCGCTTCTCGAGCACGGCCAGCAGCATGGCCACGCGGTTGCCGTCGATGCCGGTGGACATCCTGCGCGGGGTGCCGTAGCTGCTGTCCGAGAGCAGCGCCTGCACCTCGGCCAGCAGCGGCCTTGTCCCCTCCATCACGCAGACGATGCAGCTGCCCGGCACGTGCCGCGGCCTGTCCGAAATCAGCGCCGCCGAGGGGTTCTCAACCTCCAGCAGCCCCTGCTCCCCCATCTCGAAAATGCCGATCTCGTTGGTGGAGCCAAAGCGGTTCTTGGCGGCGCGGATGATGCGGTAGGTCAGGTTTTGGTCGCCCTCAAAGTAGAGCACCGTGTCCACCATGTGCTCGAGCATCTTGGGCCCCGCAATCGAGCCCTCCTTGTTGATGTGACCGACGAGCAAAAAGGTGATCTCCCGCGTCTTGGCCAGCGCGATCAGCCGGTTGGTGCAGTCGCGGATCTGGCCGATGGCGCCCGGCAGGGCGCTGAGCTCGGCCGAGTACAGCGTCTGGATGGAGTCGATGACCACCACGTCGGGCGATTCCCGCTCGATGACCTGCTCCACCGCCGAAAGCTCGGTGTTGGTCAGCAGCAGCACCGGCTGGTACTCGAGCCCCAGCCGCTTGGCGCGCAGCCGGATCTGGCGGCGGGACTCCTCCCCGGTGACATAGAGCACCCGGCTGCTCTGCGACAGCCGGCGGCAGGCCTGCAGCAGGATGGTGGACTTGCCGATGCCGGGATCTCCGCCCAGCAGCGTGACCGAGCCCCGGACCACCCCGCCGCCAAAGACGCGGTCGAGCTCGCCCATGCCGGTCGAGAGGCGGATTTCATCCCCCCGCTCCTCCCCCTCTTCCATCAGCAGCGTGGCCTCGGCGGGCCGCCGAACGGCGGCCCGGCCGGGGCCCTCCGGCAGCACAACCTCCTCGTTCATCGTGCCAAAGCTGCTGCAGGCAGGGCATTTGCCATACCACTTTGGATGCTCGTAGCCGCACTCGGAGCAGACATAGGACGTCCTGTTCTTTGCCACGTTGGCCCCCTCTCAAGAGGCCGCATTCGGCCCCCCTGCGTCGTCGTTTTCAATCTGGTCGTCAACTGTATTATAGTAGCTGGTCAACCCTTTGACAATGCATTTCGCCAGCGACTCCTGATAGCCCTCCCCCTGCAGCAGCATGCGCTCGCCGGGGTTGGAGATAAAACCGCACTCGACCAGCACGGCCGGAATGTCGGCCTGGGACAGCAGATAGATCTCCCGGCCGGCGGCCTTGATCTCGCGCTTGTTGTCGGGTTGAAGGTCCTCCCGTATGCTCTGCTGAATGTACTGGGCCAGGCGCTTGGAGTCCTCCGCCCCCCGCGGGTAAAACACCTGACTCCCCGAATACTTGGCCACCGGAAACTGGTTGATGTGCACGCTGACCAAAATGGCGCTGGGGTACTGCTCCACGATTTTGGCCCTCGCGTGCAGGTCGGCGGTTTTGCCGCCCTTGCCGTCCAGTTTCAGGGCGGTGTCCTCGGTGCGGGTCATGACCACCTGGTACCCTGCGCGCAGCAGCTCAATCTCGAGCTTTTTTGCGATTTGCAGGTTGAGGTCCTTCTCCAAAACGCCGCCCGAGACGGCGCCGCCGTCAAATCCGCCGTGTCCGGCGTCCACGACGACGACGGGCATGGCGTCCGACAGCAGGCCCTGTACCGGCAACAGCTGGACGCCGCGGTCAGAAAAAAAGCCCACACTTAGACAGGCGCTGGTCAAAAGCGCCAGCGCCGCACAGCGGAATTTCACCCGGCCTTCACCGCCTCTTTTCATCGAAATCACCGCTACTAGCCTATTCACGGCGGTTTTTAAATATGTTTTGACTGTTTTGGCCCAATTGATTATACTGGAGGAAATCCACCCACTGGCAACTAACGTGAAGGAGGTCTATGATCATGAGGGACACCCCAATTCAAGTTGGCGAACGCTTTGGAAATTTTTCCTACGACACCGCCTGGGAGCAGGGCAAACCGCTGGATGCGCTGCTCGAAACCGGCAAGCTGCTGCTGATCTTCTCGCGGTACATCGGCTGCCACCCCTGCCTGATGGAGCTGATTGACCTCGCCGCACTCTACCCCAAGATCAGGCAGCGGGGCGGAGAGCTGCTGGTGGTCATGCAGTCGGCGCCCGAGACCGTGCGGGAGGTGCTCAAACCCGGCCTCATCTACAAAACGGCGCAGGGCGAGCCTGCCGTGTTCGGCCGGGAGCAGCTGCCCTTTGACCTGGCCTGCGATCCCACCTGTGCGATCTACCTGGAATATGACATTCCGGCCGCCAAAAACAAGCTGGAGCTCTTCTCCCCCGCCTCGCTGCTCAAGGCCAGGCGCGCGGAAAAGATGGGCCTCTCGCATGGGAAGTATGAGGGCAACGAGCTGCAGCTGCCGGCCACCTTCCTGCTCAAAAAGGAGGGCGAGGTCGCCCACGCCCACTATGGAAAGGCCTTTGCCGACTACCTGAACGAAGAGGCGCTGCTCGCGTTGCTGGACCGTTAGCGCAGGGGATGGCAACGTCACGTCAGTCCGGCACAGTTTTTAGACAAAATGCACAAAATTTTGATAAAACTTTCAGTCGATTTATTCAGAAACGAGAACTTTTTAAAAGCTGCTGACAGTCCCTCCTCCCTGTGCTATAATCGTGGGCATGTTCACGATTGAAGGGAGGAAGGAAAAATGGCTGAGTTTTTGCAAAGCATCTGGTCGCCGGTGTTGAGTTTGATGTTGTTTCTCATCATCTACTCCATTGGCGAGTGGGTCACGCAGAGGACAAAGGGAATTTTGTCGACAATGGTCGTTGCCTCGTTTGTCTACATCTTCCTGTTTGTCACCAACATCATCCCCAAGACATCCCCGGGAGACACGCAGCTCCTACAGATCACCGGTGCGTTTGGCTCGTTTCTCATCATCACGCACCTGGGCACCATCATCAAGTTTAAGGACCTGCTTAACGAGTGGAAGACGGTGCTCATTTGCCTTTCCGGCTTCGTCGGCATTTTGACACTCTGCTTCACGATCGGCGTCACCCTCTTTGGCAAAGACTACGCCTATACGGCCGTCGCGCCCATTTCGGGCGGTCTGGTTGCGACGCAGATCACGGCCGAAGCCGCCAATGCGGCCGGCAAAGCCGACCTGGCGGCCTTTGCCTTCCTCGTCATGAGCTTTCAGGGCCTGATCGGCATGCCCCTGGCCTCCTTTTTCCTGAAGCGCCAGTGCGATAAACTCATCGCGCAGGGGCTGCACAAAGAGAAGATCGTGGCCAACGAGATCACGGTTGAAGAGGACAAAAACCCAA